>NZ_AVHW01000065.1 GCF_000449425.2 Clostridioides difficile CD160 | reverse complement strand
TAAAATTTCATCAAAATTTATATTATTTATACTTTATTATCTATAAATTTACAATATAAGCAATACAGCACAAAATAATTAATTTTTAGATAGATTATAATTCTAAGAGTATAGATAAAAAATATATCCCAAAAATTAAAAAATAAAAAGCTATGATTTTACATTCATAGCTTAATACAACTACTATTTTAATTTAGAAATAAAATATAACGACTAATTTTTATAAAAATTAGTCGTTATATTTTAAAATACATACTTACATATTAATAATGTTTTAATTTAAATATCTATTATACATATAACTATATTTTAATAGTAATTTTATTGAATTACATCTATTGAATCATTCACATTTATAATTCCTTCTTTTAGAACCTGTACAAAAATTCCTTCTCGTGGCATTACACAGTCTCCAGTTAATTTCTTAATTTCACACCCATTATGACATTTTTTGCCAATTTGGGTTACTTCAACTTCACAATTACCAATTCTAAGTTTTGTACCAACTGGTAATGAAAATACTTCTATCCCTTCTGTAGTTATATTCTCAGCAAAATCTCCATATTTTAATTGGTCAAAACCTTTCATTTTCATTTTATCTATACTTTCTTTTCCAAGTAAGCTTATCTGACGATGCCAGTTCCCAGCATGTGCATCTCCAACTATCCCATGATTTATTTTTAATTCTGCACATTGTACAGGAACCTTAATTACACCCTTTTTCTCACTTATATTTATTGACACTACCTTAGCCATATTTCCTCCAAATTTTCACCCATATAATATTAATTACTCAAATTTAAAGTCTCCTGATTTTCCACCAGACTTCTCCACAAGATGTATATTACTTATAACCATTTTTTTATCAACTGCTTTACACATATCATAAATTGTAAGTGCTGCTAAAGAACATGCACTTAAGGCTTCCATTTCTACTCCAGTCTTTCCAAGAGATTTACAAGTTGCATATATCTTAATAGCAGACATAGAATCATCTATATCAAATTCCAAATCACATCCAACTAATTTAATCTGATGACACATTGGTATATTTGAAGATGTATTTTTAGCTCCCATTATACCTGCAACTTGAGCCACAGACAACACATCTCCTTTTTTTATCTGGCCATTTTTTACTTTTTCTAAAGCTTCCTTACTAAGAGTAATGGTAGCTGTTGCCACGGCGATTCTTTTAGTATCATTTTTTTCACTTATATCCACCATCTTGGCATATCCCTTTTCATTTATGTGTGTTAACATTACTTATCCTCCAATTTCATACATACGTCTATTTGTATCACTACATTTATTTTCTATTAAATGATGCTTTTCTGGTTTCTGTTTTATTATATCTTTCATAGATTCTCTAAATAACAACGGTTTATGTAAAAATGGCTTTATATCTATTTCTTCTTTTGAATGTAGACACAATTTTATTGCACCACTAGAAGTAAGTCTAATGCGATTACATGTGTTGCAAAATGAACAACTTAATGGAGTTATAATTCCTATTCTTCCTTTAGCTCCTTTAAACATATAATATTCTGCTGTACTTTTCTCTTCATTTTTAACTTTATATAATCCATATATTTTTTCAACCATTTCTTTTACATTAAAATAACCCTTTTTATAAACTCTATTAGCTTCACCTAATGGCATAAGCTCTATAAATCTTACATCAATTGGTGATTTAACAGTTAAAAACATAAAATCTTTAAGTTCATCATCATTAAATCCACTTATAGCAACACAATTTAATTTTACTTTTATGCCTAAATTTAAACAAGATTCAATCGATTTTAAGACATCTTTTAAATTTCCGCCTCTTGTTACAGATTTATACTTATATTCCTTCAAAGAATCTAAACTTATATTAACTTTATTTAAACCACATTTTTCAAGCTCAAATATTCTATCAGAAAGCCCAATAGCATTAGTTGTCATTCCTATATTATTTATTCCACATTCTTCTTTTGTAAACTTTATAAGCTCATTCAATTTAGGATATAAAAGAGGCTCTCCTCCAGTAAACCTAACCTTGGTTATTCCTTGTTCTGACATAGCCTTTATAATAAATTTATAATCTTCAAAACTTAGATTTTCATTTATATAATTTTTATCAAATTTTACATCTGGTGGCATACAATAGACACACCTTAAATTACACTTATCTGTAAGTGAAATACGAAGGTAGTCTATTTTTCTCCCATACTTATCAATCATACTCTATCTACCTCTTTGTCTATTTTTTATCTATCTAAATTATATACTATTTATTTTTAGTGGCACATTCTGTAGCTTCTCCTCTTAAGATTTCTATACCATGGTCTAGAACATCAATTATAAAACTTAGATTTTCAACTGCACCTTTAGGACTCCCAGGTAAATTTATTATTATAGAATTATTTCTTATTCCACTTACACCCCTACTTAGTATAGCTTTTTTAGTAATTTCTGTAGATTTCATTCTCATATATTCGCTCAAACCTGGTATCTCTTTTTCTAATACCTCTTTAGTAGCTTCTGGAGTTATGTCTCTTTTTGAAAAACCAGTACCTCCATTAGTAAGAATTAAATCTATTTTATTACTATCACAAAGTTTTATAATATTTTCTTTTAACATTTCCTTGTCATCTTTTATCAATACATATTCAATGACTTTATAATCTCCTGTATTTTCAACAAACTCAGTTAATTTTTTCCCTGTTATATCTTCTCTTTTTCCTTCGTATCCTTTATCACTAAGTGTTATAATTGCAACATTAAACATATAATTTCACCCCTTTATACATTGATTAAATCCTTATAAATAAAAACTCAGTTAATAAAACTTACTCTATTTTATTTCCATTTTTCTCAGCAATATAACAATTATATCTACTTTTTTTATCATATAACCTATTAGTACATACATTTTTTATTATTCCAACGTTCGCAAAATAAAAGATATTGATTTATAACTATTCAAAATATAAAACTAGTATATATATAATCTATATAGCAAATGTACAATTACGTTCAATTTCTATAACTATTATAACATTATCCATATTTTTCTCTACTAATAAAAGTTTTTAAGTCTATACCATATATTATATAATATAATTTTATTTATTTATATAATATCATCCCATTTTATTATCATAACAATTAAAATTCTTTCTTATATCAGTTTTTTCAAATAAAAAAAGGCATCCATAAAATTTTTAAAAGATGCCTCTTTTTTAACTATTTATATTTTATTTTTCAAATGCATTATTACCATCTTCTAAAATAACTGCTGTTCCATAAGCAAGCATTTCTGCTGCACCTTGCATAACTGAAGCTGAAGATAGTCTAAATGCTATTATTGCATTTGCACCTTTAGCTTCTGCATCTTCAACCATTCTACCTATAGCAATTTGTCTTGCTTCAGTAAGCATTTCATTATATCCTGTAAGTTCTCCTCCAACAAGATTTTTAAAGCTTGCTCCTATATCTTTTCCAACATGTTTTGCTCTTATTGTACTTCCTCTAACTAGTCCTAGAACTTCTGATATTTTTTTGCCTTCAACTTTTTCTGTAGTCACTATTAACATAATATATCAACTCCTTTATATCCTATTTAATATATTATATCATGTAACTTATAACTTTTTTAACAAATATTGTAACTTAATGTTTCATTAGTTAATCTATACTATAAAATAATGTGTTTGGCTAACTAGTTATATCTTTTATTATTTAGTTAACTCATCATATAAATTTAAATTATATTCTACATTCAATTTTAAATCTTTAATCTTTTTAATCATCATTTCACTAAAGCTTCCTTTTTCAAACCAAATGTTTTGTATATCTAAAAGTTCTACTTCTTCTAAAATTACATCCATCTTAGGTTGTTTGTCAATAATAGCCACAACATCAATATTGTGTGGCACATCTTTTAAACACTCATATACATCTATACCTTCAATAGGTTTTTTTTCTTCATCTATAGCAACAACTTTGTACATATTCTTTTTAAGTTCATCTAGTATTTTATATGCTTTACTTCCTTCATCGCTATTATTTAATATTACTGCCCAAGAATCGCATTTAAGTAAATTCATAAACTCTCCTCCATATAAATCCTACTCTATTTTATAACTATAGCTAATTAAACTCCAGTTAATTTTTTATACTCATTAACAGTATTTACATTTAAAAATAAATCTTCATCATCAAAGTATATATAGCTTTTATCTATTTTGTCTATAAGGCTTCTGAGCTTTAAATCATTTCCCTCTATACATAAAGATACCTTATTTATTATACTCTTTTTATACCCAGAACACAATGGTTGTAACTTTCCATTTGTCACTGAAATCACACTTTTATCATCCATTTCATTAGCTATTCTTTCAACTATTTCATTATTTAGATATGGCATATCACAAGCAACTATAACTATATCATACTTTGCATATTCAAGAGCAGTATATATTCCCCCAATTGGGCCAATATTTTTTATTATATCACTATAAACTTTAATATTATATTTAGAATATAATTCTTCATTATTAGATATTATTATTACTTCATCAAAATTTTTAAATACTTCTATTGCAATTTCAATAAAAGGCTTTTCATGTAATTCTAGAAAAGCTTTATTTCTTCCCATTCTAGAATTTTTTCCCCCTGCCAAAATTACACCTGTTTTCTCTATACAAATCGCCTCCTTTAAAATACTTTTAATAAATTTATACATATTTGAAAAATGGCGCATTAGCGCCATTTCAACATTGATTGATTACTCAAAAATTTGAATAATTTTTTCTCTAAATGCGTTCATAAGCTTTTCTTTTTCTTCTAAATATTCACCATAGCATTCATATTCTCTACATATACAATTTATAATTTCACTTGATGTGAAATTTATTTTTTCAAGATTATAATTATACAAAATTTCAACACTATCAATCTCACTTATGCTATTGAATATACATTCATACATATCTTCAATTATAAATTGACTATTTTCTTCAAATTGACATAAAAGTTGTTCTCTATTTTCTTCTAGTAGTACATTTTCTTTTATAAACTCTACAAAATTTTCAAAGTCTTCTGTATTGTTACATGGCTCTATTTCAAACAATATTCTAAAAAATAGATTCCATGGGAATTCCGTATTTAATCTACTTCTAAAGTGATTTCCTAGGTCTTTACAAAATTTATCATCAAATGTTGGTTCTCTTTCAAACTCTATTTGCTCATTAAAATCTATATCCTTATTTACAATTTCATTTAATCTCGCAAACTCATCAAGCATAAAATTACCTAAAACTTCATCACTTATATCTTGTTTATTAAAAGAATAACTTAATATAGTCTCGCATGGCTTTTTAAAATCTACAACGAAACCTATACTTTTGTTCATCTTTTCAGAAAAAGCATCGTATACTAATTTTGCAAATAATTTTTCAATTTCCTTTTTACTTACTTTCATATTAAAAGACTTTCCTGAATGAAAGTTTTTGTAAATACTTAAAAGCTGATTATCAATCATAGTAAGATTATTCTTTATAGAGTCCATCATATCCTTTATAAATTTGTCAGCAAGTAAATATGTGTTATTTTTATAAATTATTTTATGTTCAATTTCACTCCAAAACACATTTACAAGAGATTTAATTTGAAGCTCAAATTTTACTTCTCTATCTAAATATGCAAAAACTCCATCTATTTTATATATTTCGAATCCATTTTTTTGTTTATTCGGTTGTCTCTCAGATAACTTTAATTTAATATTCTTATTTTCTTTATTATAGTAGTTTATTTTATCATCTGTTTTGTTAAAATATCTCCTTAAAAGTCTATATATCTTATTTTCATCCTCAATAAATCTGCACTCAATTCTTAAACCTATTAAGTCAGAGACATTGTGAATAAGGTTACTTGCTTCTCCATATTTTTTTAAATATCTATTTCTAATTATCTTTTCCCTTAAACTTGATTCTGATTTTATTCTAGAGGTTACATTTATATATTCTTGATTCTTTTCATCCAAGATATTTTCAAAATACTCTTCTATTTCATCTGATATAGTTTCTAACGTTGGAGACATTGTCCTCAACATATCAATAGACTCTTCAATAAAATCAAATTCTTTTAATCCCATAAATTTTTACACTCCTATATTTAATAACTGTTAGCTATTTCAGTTCTTTATATTTGATTACACTCTTATTTTAACATTTTTTACTACTATAAGTAAGTATTCTCCAAAAACCTTCATATATATTTCAAATTAGAATTAATTTATTTAGTTTTTTGACTTTTAATTTAATTTTATTTAGCTAATTTGACATAGAAAACAAGAGTAAGTAGATTAAATGTATACAATTTAAGAGATTTGAGGAGAAAATATAGATTTGTTAGGATATTTTGTCATTTATTATATAAAAAATAAATTGCCACTAAGTAATTTAGTGGCAATTTATTGAAAATCATATTTTTGGTTTTTTATATAATTTCTAAACATATTAAATTAAACTATCTTTAATTAAAATCCTATATATATACCTATTGTTAAGAAAACTAGAGATACAGCTGTTAAAATCAACAATATAGGCATTATAAATCTAACCCATTTTGAAAAAGGAATATGAGCTACTGCAAGTGCTCCCATCAATACCCCTGAAGTTGGAGTTATAAAGTTTGTAAGACCTACCCCAAATTGATAAGCGGTTACTATTACCTGAGCTGATATATTAACTAAATCACCAAGAGGAGCAAGTACAGGTACTGTAAGTGAAGCAAGACCTGAAGATGATGGAATTAAAAATGCCAATGCAGCTTCCAAGAAGAAAGATAAATATACAAATATAACTTTTGGAAGTCCGCCTAAAAAAGCTGCTGCGGAATTTAATATAGTATCTATTATAAATCCATTTTGAGCAATTATTACGATTCCACGAGCTAAGGCTATGGCAAGAGCAGCTGATGCTAAATCTTTTGCTCCATCTATAAAACTTTCTGAAATTTCAATTTGAGATAATCTACCAACCAAACCAGAAAGTACACCTATAGCAGCAAAACACATTGATATCTCTGGAATGTACCATCCTTGACTTAAAACACCCCAAATCATTATCGCCATACCTATTCCAAATATAGCAAGAACAGATACTTCTTTAAAAGTAAATTCTTTTATTTCTGTTGAAGTTTGATTAAGTATTGACTTGTTATTTTTATCTATTTCATACACTATTGAACTTTCAGGATTTTCTTTAACTTTCTTAGCATAATACATAACAAATGCTATACTTATTAATATATAAGCTATAAAAATAACTACTCTATATGCTACTCCTGAACCCGGTGCAAGTTGTGCTAGTGCCTGTGCAATACCAACCGAGAATGGGTTTATTGTTGAAGCTGCGGCTCCTGCTGCTGCTCCTATAAATACAATTGCTATGGCGGTTAGAGAATCATATCCTAAGGACGTCATAAGCGGAACAAATATCATATAAAATGGTAATGTTTCTTCTGCCATCCCAAACGTAGTACCTCCAAGTCCAAATAAAATCATTGATATTGGAATTATAAGAAGTTCTTTTCCTTTAAACTTAGATATAACTGATGCTATTCCTGCTTCTATAGCTCCAGTTCTATTTACAATACCAAAAGCACCTCCAACTATTAAGACAAATCCTACAACCTCTGCTGAATCAATAAAACCTTCTATTGGTGCTTTAAAAACATCTGCAAATCCTTGAGGATTACTTTCTACACTTTGATAAGTCCCTGGTACAACTACCATTCTACCTTCTACATCTTCTCTACTAAATTCACCACTTGGTACTATCCAAGTCAATATTGCCATTAAGACTATTAGTAAAAATATTATTGTAAAAGTGTGTGGTATAATAAATCGTTTCTTTTTACTGTCAGTCATTATAATGTCCTCCATACTTTACTAAATTTTAAATATTTTTAGGATATTGTTTAATCTCTCTGACTAAAGTTTTCCCTTTTTACAATTTTTTATTAGCAAAGATATAAAATAAAAAAGCTATCTTTTAAATTTTAAAAGATAGCTTTTTTATTTTTCTTTAAATTAACGATTCAATATACTATTTTAGTAATTCAATTTTTTCATTATAATTTGAGATTGTTTTTTTAATATCTTTAGATTTCATTATAGTTGACATTACAGCAAAATCATCACAGTATTTTAATGTTTCTTTGACATTAGATGGTAAAATTCCTCCTAGTGCAACTATCTTAATATCAGTAATCTTCTTAGCTTCCTTTAAAAACTCAATTCCCTTTGGATGTAGTTCTTCTTTACATTTAGTTTCATATATATGCGATAAAGTTATGTAATCTATTTTTATATTTTTATTTCTTATCAATTTTTCTAAATATTCTACTTCATCTATTTTATGTAAAGATAATCCTAGTATTTTATTTTTATTAAAACTGTAATTATTTTCAATTAAGTCCAAGAATACTTTAAAAGGAAGATGAATCCCTTGGCAATCTGTTTTTTCAAAAAATTCAATATTACTATTTATTATAAAGTTAACCTTAAGTTTATTAATACTTTCTTTCTGATTTGTACTAATCTTCAAGTTTTCATTTAATATTTGTTCTTTCAAATCTACATAATTGATTTTGGTTTTTATTTTCATATATAGTTTATTTAATTCTTCATATTCTAAGTCTTTTTCTCTTATTATAATGTTTTTTATACCACTCAATATAGATTCTTTAATAACATCTAAGTATCTTTCTTCACTATATACTAATTTTCTGTTTGTTATTAAATACATCTAAAATCTTTCCCAATCTTTAAATACATGTTGATATCCAATTGAGTTTAACATCTTCTCTACATCTGCAACAGTGCTTTCATCATTTATTTTAAATTGGGCAGTATCATGTTCATCTTGAGAATGTCCTCCTACATCAGTAGAGACACCTGCACTCAATTTAGTTACTCCTAGAGGTATTATATGACTTCTCATTTCTAAATTTTCTCTAGTTGATATATTTATTGCTGCATGAGGGTCAAATAATCTCATACATACCATAGCTTGAACTAAATCAGTATCACTTATATCTACTAATTCTTCAAAACATCCTTTAAAAGGTCTCATTCTTGGTGTTGAATATGAAAGCTCAATATGAGGATATTTTGTTTTTAAATATTTCCCATGCAATATTGTAAAAAAGGTTTCTTTTCTAAAATCATTTAGCCCTAAAAGTGCACCTATTGATAAAGTCCTCATCCCTGCTTTTGCCCCTCTTTCAGGAGCATCTAATCTGAATTTATAATTTGATTTTGGCCCTTTTATGTGAACTTTCTTGTATATTTCCTCATCATAAGTTTCTTGATATACTGTTAAACCTTCAACACCTTTATCTACAATATACTTATATTCTTCTACTTCCATTGGATAGACTTCTATACCTATAGATGGAAATTTCTCTCTTAATATTTCTATAGCTTCACCTATATACTCTACACTTGAATGAAAACTACTTTCTCCAGTCAAAACAAGCAAATGTTTAAAACCCTCTTTTGAAATTACATTTCCCTCTTGTCTAATTTCATCCATTGTTAATTTTTTTCTTTTTATTCCACTTTTTATATTATAGCTACAGTAAACACATTGATTGACACAATAATTTGCTATATACATTGGCGTATATAAACATACTGTTTTTCCAAAATATTGAACGCTTAATTTATGTGCTTTCTGTGCCATGGCTTCTAAATGTTTTACAGCAGTTTTAGAAAGCAAATTTAATATATCAAAATCTTCAAGCTTGTCCTTTGATAAACTTCTTAAAACATCATTATCTGTAACATTATTTAAATATCCATCAAAATCAAAATCTCTATATTTTTCTATTACATCATAAAAACTCATCACCAATCACCACTTTCTATAAATTGCCTAAAAAACCTGTTAAAGGAGAAGATGCGTTTGCAAATTCTGATACACTTCCTGTTTTTGCGAGATATGCTTCTCTTCCACCTTCTACAGCCAGTTTGAATGCCCTAGCCATCTGCACAGGATTTCCTGCTGAAGCTATTGCAGTGTTAACGAGTACAGCATCAGCTCCCATTTCCATAGCTTCCATAGCTTGAGATGGTTTCCCAATACCCGCATCGACTATTATTGGTATGTCTAATTCATCTATCATTATTCTTATCATTTCTTTCATTTGAAGACCTCTATTTGAACCAATTGGAGCTCCAAGAGGCATAACTGCTGCTGCATTTGCTTCTATAAGTCTTCTTCCAGCATAAAGGTCTGGTGTCATATATGGAAGAACTATAAAACCTTCGTCAGCAAGTATTTTTGTAGCTTTTATAGTTTCTTCATTATCAGGAAGTAAATATCTAGTATCCGATATTACTTCTATTTTTATAAAATCTCCACATCCCATTTTTCTAGATATTCTAGCTATTCTTACTGCTTCCTCTGCATTAGTAGCTCCTGATGTATTTGGAAGTATTGTCATTTCTTTTGGAATATATGTCAATATATTTTCTTGTTTGTTATCTAAATCTACTCTTCTAAGTGCCATCGTTATTATTTCACTTCCACTTTCTTTTATTACCTCAGGCAATATATTATTTGAACCATATTTACCTGTTCCAACCAATAATCTGCTACTGAATTCATGTCCACCAAGTACCAATTTATCCATATTATTTCCCTCCATGTGCAATTTTTTTAATATTCAATCTTTTTTATGTTTATTTTTAGTATTTACATATCTATAAGTATTTGTGTTGCCAAGTTTGCCATGTGGTTTGCACAGATAGCGACTCTTGGAGCCATAAGACCTTCACCAATTTTAGCTTCGTTTACAAAATCCCCACATATATAAAACTTGTCTTTTATCTTCTTAGTAGTTATTATATTTGAATCATAGTATCCTGCCATACCTGATGATGCTATTAGATATTTATCTTTTAAATTGATTAATACATAGTTACAAACCTGTGCCTTACATGAAGCATCATCAAATGCTTCAATTATCAAATCCGAATCTTTAATAGCATCCATATTATGTTTGTTTAAAAAAATATCTCGTTTACTTAATTTAATAAAAGGATTTATTTTTTTTATATTTTCTATCATAGCATCAGTTTTTAGTTTTCCAATATCATCAATAAAATACTGCTGTCTATTTAAATTAGACGGTTCTACAACATCATAGTCTATAAGTAAAAGTTCCCCCACTCCAATTCTTGCTAAAGAGATAGCTATATTGGAACCAAGTCCCCCTAACCCCAATATAGCAACCTTCCCTTTTTTTAACTTATTATGTGTATTAGGAGTATGTCTAGCAATCAACAAGCTTTCCAACTCATCAAATGATGGCTTGACTCCCTTTTGTATAAGTGTTAATTTATCGTTCTCACAAAGGGGAATATCTGTTTTAATTGGATATCCATTTAACACTAATACGTCACATTTATGATTGTAACTATCTCTAACTTTGTAGGCAGTTGTATTTTCTTCAACATCTGTTAATAATTCATTTACAAATATTTTTATTTTAACCACCTCCAATAAAGCTAATAAGTTCTATAATATCTTCATCTTTTAATACATATGTACTGTAGTTAGATTCTTCAATTATTTCTAGATTTACCTCGACTACAACTCTATCATTTTTTAAATTATATTTATTTAATAAATCTACTATAGTTAATTTTTCTTTAAATTCAATGTCCTTCCCATTAACCTTCACTAAATCACCTCCTCTTTTTAAATTTATTTTATTCTAGTCATAAATTATATTAAATTAAGCTCCTCATTGTTTAATATTTTCTTAACCGTTCTCATTGAACACATTTTTCCACACATAGTACAGCTATCTTCATGAGTAGGAGTTGATTCATCTCTATATCTCTTGGCTTTTTCAGGATCTATTGCAAGTCTAAACATCTCACACCAGTCTAAATCAGCTCTAGCCTTACTCATCTTATTATCCCATTCACGAGCACCTTTAACATTTTTAGCTATATCTCCTGCATGAGCAGCTATTTTTGCAGCTATTATGCCTTCTTTCATGTCATCTAAATTAGGTAATCTCAAGTGTTCTGCTGGAGTTACATAACATAAAAAGTCTACTCCTTTAGCACATGCTAAAGCTCCTCCTATTGCACTTGTTATATGGTCATAACCTGGTGCTATATCTGTAACTAATGGTCCAAGAACATAAAAAGGTGCTCCATGACACAATCTCTTTTCTAATACTACATTTGCTTCTATCTCATCAATAGCCATGTGACCAGGTCCTTCTATCATTACTTGTACATTTCTTTCCCATGCTCTCTTAGTAAGTTCACCTAATACTACAAGTTCTTGAATTTGAACACCATCAGTAGAATCTTTTATACAACCAGGTCTACAAGCATCTCCTAAACTCAATGTAACATCGTATTCCTCGCATATATCCAATATTTTATCAAAATTAGTGTAAATAGGATTTTCCTTATTATTCAATTCCATCCATGCAAATAACAGAGAACCACCACGAGATACTATATGAGTTAATCTTTCATGATTTTTTATCTTTTGGCAAACATTTCTTGTAAGACCTGCATGTATAGTAATAAAGTCAACTCCATCAATCGCATGCTGTTTTATTACATTTAAAAACTCTTCTTCTGTTATATCTTTTAATTCTTTCTCTAAATATCCCACTGCATCGTACATAGGTACTGAACCTATCATTGCAGGTGACATTTCAACCACTTTTTCTCTAAATTCTCTAGTTTTACCATAGTTACTCAAATCCATTATAGCTTCAGCTTTCATGTCTATTGCTACTCTAACTTTTTCAAGTTCTTTTTCTATATCCTTACAATCTCTTGAAATTCCTAGATTTACATTTATTTTTGTTCTTAAATTTTTACCTACACCTTCTGCACTTAAAGATTTATGATTTTTATTAGCAGGTATAACAACTTGTCCATTTGCTATTAATTCTCTTAATTCATTCACATCTACTTGCTCTTTTTGAGAAACGATTTCCATTTCTTTAGTTATTATGCCTTTTCTAGCAGCATCCATTTGTGTTGTATAATTCATATTACAATCCTCCAAGATTAAAGTTATAGTTTTTGAAAATAAAAAAAGTGCTTTTCCTTGTTTGGAAAGCACTCTTATAATCATATATACACTTAGACAAATTTTCCCTAAAATTAAATAATTTGTCTATTTATGTAACAAAATTATATTAAAAGCTTCCCTTCGCAAGCATTATCTTGATCAGGTTATTAGGGTTTGTAAGTTACGGCTTTATCTCTCAGCTAGCCAATTCTAGCGCCCCTAGCTCTAATTTTTCATTATTTTTACAAATTCAGTATAACACAGCAAAAATATTAGTTCAACACAATAATACAAATTTTATTTTTGAATATGTTAAAAATTACTCTGACATAATATCATTTTTTAAATTTTTAAGATAAGAATCAAGCATCACAGCTCTTATTTTTTCATACTTTATTGAATCTGGAAGTTTTCTTTTTATATTATTTAAATTATCATATCCCACTTTTTCACAAACTTCTAAAATCATTTTCTTTTCATCTTCATCATAGAAATTTTCTAATTCTAATTCAAATGTTATACTATTTCCATCCTTTACATAATCATGTACATATCCAATGATGGTTGATAATGAAACCTCTATTTCTTGACTAATACTTTGTATATCCTTTCCTTGATTTAATAAATCTAATGCTATTTCATTATTTTTTCTACTTTCTCCATCTAGTATTAGCTTCCTTTTACCCTTTTTATCCCAAATAACATTAATATCATTTTCTTTTACATATTGTTTGACTTCATCTAAAATACTAGCTCCATACTTTTCAATTTTTACCCCACCTATACCTGAAATATCTTTCAGTTGCTCTTCATCAAGCGGATATCTTCCACTTATTTCTTTCAAAGCCTTATTGGATAAAACCATATATGGAGGTAATTTTTCTTTTGTTGCATATTCTTCTCTAATGCTTAATAGTTTTTCATATAGAGCATTATCTGAATTAACCTCAAAGAATTCACTATTAACACTCTCTAAATCGACATTTTTTTCTTTATATTGTTTAGTTATATTATTTTTTTCGACATATTCTTTAATTGCTGTTTCAAAGTCTCTACCATATTTTTGATACTTAATTTCCCCTACTCCAGATATATCTAACATTTCTTCTTTATTAACTGGATAACTACTAGACATAGCCCTAAGTGTCCCATCTCCAAATACCATATATGGAGCTATTCTTTCTTCACTTGCAATTGAGTGTCTAAGCTCTCTTAATACACTATATAACTCATCTTCTACCTCTAATGATTTTGTAATCACAATTTCTTTAAATTCTACTTTCACTTGACCTTTTAAAACTTTCATAGACATATCATTCAATCTTATTGTTGGAAAACTTCCTCTATTTCCATTACCTAAAGTCTCAACCAAATCCAAGAAACCATGAGAAACCAATGTATTTATAAAGTTCTTTAAATCTTCACTTGAATAATCTCTCATAATATTATATGTAGATAAGGTGTTTAGTCCAAGTTGTAAAATCTTTTTATTTTTAGAACCTCTAAGTACATCTACAATAGTAGTAACGCCATAACTTCTTTTCATTCTAGCTACACATGAAATGACTTTTTGAGCATCTATAGTCTTATCTACTATTTCACCTTCTACTAAACAGTTACTACAATTATTACAATCTTCTATATAGTTTTCTCCAAAGTAATTCAATATTGTCCTTCTATAACATGAATTACTGTAAACCAAGTCAATCATATATTGAAGCTTCTTATGTTGAAACAATTTTCTTTCAGGATTCTCAACTCCAATATCGATTAAATATTTTTGTATATGTACATCTCCTGGAGAAAATAAAAGCACACATTCACTTTTTTCTCCATCTCTACCAGCTCTACCTATTTCTTGATAATAGTTTTCTATACTTTGGGGCATGTTGTAGTGTATAACCCATCTTATATTAGGTTTGTCAATACCCATTCCAAATGCGTTCGTTGCTATCATTATATCTACATCATCGTTTATAAAGTCTTCTTGATTTTTACTTCTTTCATTTTTAGATAAACCTGCATGATATTTTGACACAGATATATTTCTCTTAGATAATCCATTATGTATATTTTCAACTTCCTTTCTAGTTGCAACGTATATAATTCCAGACTCATTCTTATGATTTTTAATATAATCTAAAATATATTTATTTTTACTAGATGATTTTACTATATTTATTGATAAGTTATCTCTATCAAAACCTGTTATATAACAGTCTGGATTTTCTAAGCACAATAAATTTATTATATCAGCTCGTACCTCTTCTGAAGCTGTTGCTGTAAATGCTGTAATTATAGGTCTTTTAGGCAAATTCTTTATAAAATCGGAAATCCTTCTATAGCTCAACCTAAAATCATGTCCCCATTGAGATACACAATGCGCTTCATCTATTGCGATTTGACTTATGTTGTTATTATTTATTAGTTCAAGAAATTCCTGTGCATCTAATCTCTCTGGAGCTATATAGAGTATTTTATAATTATTTTTTCTAATGTTATTTAATATTTCATTGAATTCTTTGTTACTTAATGAACTATTTATAAAAGCTGCGTTAATTCCCATAGCCTTTAAAGCATCCACTTGGTCTTTCATAAGAGATATGAGTGGAGAAATTACTATTGTCATTCCATCTAATATCAACGCTGGAAGTTGATAACAGATGGATTTACCACCTCCAGTTGGCATTATAGCTAGTACATCTTTTTCGCTCAAAATAGAATTTATTATAGCTTCCTGACCTTTTCTAAAACTTGTATATCCATAGTATTTTGATAATATTTCTAAAGGTTTTTTATTCATATATTTCTCTCCTAATTTAAATTAATTAGACTTCTTTCCTGATTATGTTCAAATTTTTATTTTTATATTCACAATCGCATTATTCCAAAGTTTATAGACATTCTATATTATATATTAACATATTTTTTGAAAAAAATAGTTTGCAAAGTAAAATAATTTATGATACATTCTAAATATAAATTTAATACTTAATCTTCGGGGTAGGGTGAAATTCCCAATCGGCGGTACAGCCCGCGAGCCAAGGTAAAATTTGGTTGATTTGGTTAAATTCCAAAGCCGACAGTAAAGTCTGGATGGAAGAAGATATGTTTAATGAGTTTTTTTGTAGAGCAATTTTGTTGTACTCTTATTAAACATTTATTGTAGATTATTCTAAACCCTGAGTTAATTCTCAGGGTTTTTTGTTTAAAAATTATCTAATTAAACAGGAGGTGTACATATTTTGAATTTTGTAAATCAAAAAGAAAAAGACATTTATTATATGAAAAAAGCTATTGAATTGGCTAAAAAAGGAGAAGGTTTTACAAATCCAAACCCACTAGTTGGATGTGTAATTGTTAAAGATAGTGAGATAATAGGCAAAGGATATCATGAGAAATTTGGCTCTAATCATGCTGAAGTAAATGCTATAAACGATACTAAACAAAGCCTAAAAGACTCTACTCTTTATGTAAATTTAGAACCATGTTCTCATTATGGAAAAACACCTCCTTGTGTTGATAAAATTATTCAAAATAAGATTAAAAGAGTTGTCATATCTACACTAGACCCAAACCCGCTTGTTTGTGGTAATGGAGTAAAAAAATTAAAAGATAACAACATTGATGTTACTGTAGGAATATTAGAAGAAGAAGCAAGAGAATTAAATGAAATATTTTTTTATTACATAAAAAATAAAAGACCTCTTTGTATTGTAAAATCAGCAGTAAGTCTAGATGGTAAAATTGCTACAAAATCACTAGAATCAAAATGGATATCTAATGAGTCATCAAGGTACCTAACTCATAAATACAGAAATAAGTATCATAGTATAATGGTTGGCATAAACACAGTTTTAAATGATAATCCCTTACTAACTTGTAGACTTAATCAAGATGAAATATCTCACCCTACAAGAATAGTAATAGATACAAACCTAAAATTGCCAATTAATAGTAATTTGGTTGAGGATAAAACTAGTAAAACTATAGTTTTCACATGTTGTAAAGACAGTAAAAAATTATCAATATTAAGAGAAAATAATGTTGAAGTCATAATTTCTCCTCAGAAAAATAACTTAGTAGATTTGGAATTTGTAATGTATAAATTAGGAGAATTAAACATTGATTCTGTCCTAGTTGAGGGAGGCTCTACACTTAATGATAGTCTATTTAGAAATAAATTAGTTGATAAAGTCAAATTATTTTTATCCCCTAAAATTATAGGTGGTAAAGACGCACCTACATTCGTTTCTGGAGAAGGAGTAAATCATCTATCAGATTCAACACAATTAGTAATCAATAATGTAACTTTAATAGATGGAGATATTTTGATAGAATCTGATGTTTTAAATTAAATTTTATGAATATATGTATAAAGGAGGTCATAATGTTTACTGGCATAGTAGAAGAAGTTGGAATACTTAAAAGAATTACTTCCAATGGCAAAAGCGGACAAGTAACCATACTATCAAACAAAATATTAGATGGTACAAACCTTGGAGATAGTATTGCTGTAAATGGGGTTTGTCTAACTGTTTCAAACCTAGGAAAAAATGAGTTTACAGCAGATGTTATGATGGAGACAATTCGTTCTACAAATTTAGGTTCCTTAAATACAAATGACAAAGTAAACCTTGAAAGAGCTATGACCCTTTCCTCGAGATTTGGAGGTCATATAGTAACAGGCCACGTTGATTGTAAAGGTACTATTTGTAAGTTTGAAAAAGATGAAAATGCAGTTTTAGTAAGCATACGACCAGTTAAAAAACTTTTATCATCAATGATACTTAAAGGTTCTGTTGCCATTGATGGTGTAAGCTTAACTATATCATATTTAGATGATGAAATATTTAAAGTTTCTATTATACCTCATACTAAATTGAACACTACTCTCTTAACAAAAAATATTGGAGACTTTGTTAATTTAGAAAATGATGTAATTGGAAAGTATGTTAATAGTTTTATGGTTAATAACTACAAGGAATTAAATTCCAATAGTATTAACTATAAATCAAATATAGATAAAGATTTTTTATTTAAAAATGGTTTTTAAAAATAATAAAGGAGTGAATTACATGTTTAATACTATTGAAGAAGCTATTAAGGATATAAAAAATGGGAAAATGGTAATCGTTGTTGATGATGAAGGTAGAGAAAATGAAGGAGATTTACTAATGGCAGCTGAGATGGCTACCCCTGAATCAATAAATTTTATGGCTACATATGGTAGAGGTTTAATTTGTCTACCTGCTACTGAAAAAAAATTTAAAAGTTTAAATATACCTCTTATGGTTAGAGAAAATACAGACACATTTCAAACAGCCTTTACTGTTACTATAGATGGTGCAGATACTCTAACTGGTATATCTGCATATGAGAGAGCTGAAACTGTAAAATTATTCTGTGATGAGAATTCTACAAGTAAAGATTTCAAAACTCCTGGTCACATTTTTCCTTTAATTGCAAAAACTGGTGGAGTTCTTGTCAGAGATGGGCATACAGAAGCTTCTGTAGACCTAGCTAGACTTGCAGGTTTTAAAGAAATTGGTCTTATTTGTGAAATAATGAAAGATGATGGTACAATGGCAAGAGTTGATGATTTAATGATTTTCAAAGAAAAACACAATTTGAAAATTATAACTATAAAAGACCTTATAGAATATCGTAAATTAAATGAAACTACTATAGAAAAGGTGTCTAGTGCTTTCCTTCCAACAAAATACGGTAATTTTGAAATCATAGGATATAAAGATACTTATTCAGACGAAGAACATATTGCACTTACTTATGGAGATATAAAGGAAGAAAATACTCTAGTTAGACTTCATTCCGAATGTTTAACAGGTGATGTGTTCCACTCTTTAAAATGTGATTGTGGATTGCAATTAGAATCTTCTATGAAGAAAATTGTAGAAAATGGAAATGGTGTTTTAATTTATATGAAACAAGAAGGTAGAGGTATTGGTCTTTTAAATAAAATTAAAGCTTATAAACTCCAAGAAGAAGGTTATGATACTGTGGAAGCAAATCTAATGCTTGGATTTGAAGAAGATATGAGAGATTTCTATATGGCTGCTCAAATATTAAAAAATTTAAATATAAAAAGCATAAGTCTTTTAAGTAATAATCCTGATAAAATAAATCAGTTAGAGAAATATGGAATAAAAATAGAAAATAGAGTCCCTATTAATGAAGAAATTAATGACTTTAACAAGTTATATCTAAAAACTAAAAAAGATAAAATGGGACATCTGTTGGATATTATATAGATAGTTATATAAAGATATTTTTCTACTAAGTAATTATTTGCAATTAATATTAAAAATATTTATAAATATAAATCTATAACATAAATAAAATTGGAGGAAATAAAAAATGATATATGAAGGAAAACTTATTGGAAAAGACTTAAAAATAGGAATAATAAATTCTCGTTTTAATGAATTTATAACATCAAAACTTTTATCAGGTGCTGAAGATTGCCTTTTGAGACACGATGTTTCTCCAGAAAATATAGAAATAGCTTGGGTACCTGGAGCTTTTGAAATTCCTCTTGTTGCTCAAAAAATGTCTAAAAGTGGTAAGTATGATGCTATAATTTGTTTAGGATGTGTTATAAGAGGAGCTACATCTCATTATGATTATGTATGTAGCGAAGTCTCTAAAGGGATAGCAAAAGTATCTTTAGATAATGAATTACCTGTTATATTTGGAATCGTAACTACAGAAAATATTGAACAGGCTATTGAAAGAGCAGGTACAAAAGCTGGAAATAAAGGTTATGATTGCGCTATGAGTGCATTGGAAATGGTAAATTTATTTAAATCTCTAGATTAAATAGTGTCATTAATTAAATGTTAAACCTGTATAAATAATATAAAATACTGAATACCAAAAGGACAAAATATCTTTGTTCTTTTGGTACTCAATAATTTCAAATATAATATATATCCAAGCTCTTACCTATTAAAGTATATAAAGCCGTATAATTTTAGATACTAACAATTCTATCTTTATGTGTTTTTTCAATATATAATTTTTTAAAATTATTTACAATACCATCTACCTGAACAATCTTACCAATATCTTCATAATTATTAGAAATTCCTATACTATTCACATATATTTTTAAATCAGAATATACACAATCATTATGTAAATTTTTAATAATATAAGATATATTCTTAACATCAAACTCATTGTAAGCAAAAAAATCTATTGATTCAGCTCCTCCACTTTTTACATACGAAATAGCAACTACTCTACTTGTAAATGATATTGAAATATAATCTTCCACACAATTACTTAAAAGGATATTTTGTTTAGAAAAAATTATTTTTCTACATCCTAACTGAATAAAAAATTCTTGTAATACTTTTATGTCTATACCTAATGCATCATCTGGAATTAATATGTACAAGGCTGATTTCTTAATAGAAACTTTTGTTTGTATATCTCTAATAAACTTTTCAGTTTCTCCTTCAAATAGATAATGATAAAAAGGCACATTTGGAATAGGTTGTATTGAAAATGATACACTCTCTTTTAAGCCATTATCTTTATTATAAAATACAAAACAATCACGGCATACTACAACAATATATTCCTTCTTACTGAACAATTTGCATCCCCCCTCAAAACCTCTAAAATATAAATTAATAATCAAGGTTACTTTAAAAATCTTAAAATAATTATAAATACGACTCTAAATATAAAATATCACAAAGATATATATATTACTATTAAAGCTATTGTTTTTATTTATAACACATATTAATAGTATACTAATTATCTATTTTATTATTTTTTTAATTTACCATACAATATAATTAAGAGTAAGCAACAATAAAATACTATGATTTAATAAGTACTTATTAAATATTTATGAGGAGAATAAATTATGAAAACATATTCAATAGAAGATTTAACACTAGATAAACGTAACCTTATAAAAAAATATTCTCTTACTTTAAATGAGAATTTAATTTGGGAGTTTAAACATGATAAATACCATACTATAAAATACTTCACACACAAGTTTGCAGTTAAAGAATCTGTACTGGCACTTTTGTTCAACATACACAAATTGTGCTATGCTAAAATAAAATACTTTGAGTCAAATTTTTCAAAATATGAACCTTATAAATACAGTTATCAAGATGGATTTGTTAAATGTGAAATATATGATATGAGTTTTATGTTGCATAAATATAGTAATATAATGATAGATTTAAGAAATTTACAAGAAATCAAAACTATAGAAGAGTTTAGAATGTTTTGTAATTACTTAGAAAGCTTTGAAGATGGTTTACAAGATTTAATTATATAGTAATTTTAGAAAAAATAAATTTCAGGATAAACTTTATAATAAATAAACTATTTTTAAAAGAAACTTTTAATAACACCTGAGTTATATAATAAAAAAATATTACTGGAATTAAAAATTCCAGTAATATAAACTAATTAAATATTATATTCATATAAATTATATAAACTCTAAACTCTCAAAATAGTTTCACAATTTTTTATCCTAAATGTTCCTCTGGCAATTCACTATGCCACTCTGATACATTTTCTAATCCTTCTATTTCATCTGCAATAAATACAGGGTCTTTTATTCCAGATTTTTTTTGTCTTGTATAGTCTTTTAAAGCAATGAATGCATACTTTCCTAAAAGCGATATTGCGATTAAGTTTATTATAGCCATCAATGCCATAAATAAGTCTGCTAGGTTCCAAACTACATCTACTTGAGTAAGAGAACCAAATAAAACCATACCTACAACGAAAACTCTAAATATATTAAGTTTAGTCTTACTTCCACTCATAAATTCCATATTTGACTCACCATAATAATAATTACCTACTATAGAACTAAATGCAAATAAGAATATACAAACTGCTATAAATATGTTCCCTATTGGCCCTATATGATGAGTTAAAGCTTCCTGAGCCAACTCAATTCCAGTTGCTCCACTACTAGCGTAATCTGAATACAATAATACCATGAATGCTGTACAACTACATATGATTATAGTATCAGTAAAAACACCTAAAGATTGAATTAGACCTTGTTTTACGGGATGAGTTACATGTGCTGTTGCAGCAGCATTAGGAGCACTACCCATACCTGCTTCATTAGAGAATAAACCTCTCTTCACTCCAGTCATTACAACTCCCATAAATGTACCAATTGCCATTCCTTTAAAATCAAACGCACTTTCTACTATTAGTGTTATAATTCTTGGTATCTCTGTTATATTCATTCCAACTATAGCTAAAGCAACCAATATATACAATCCTGCAAATACAGGAACTATTATCTCAGAAACTTTTGCAACTCTATGTACTCCACCAAAAATAACTATTGCAGTTAAAATCCCAAGACCTATTCCCATAGCCATTTTACTTACTCCAAATGCATTATTAAATGCAAGTGAAACAGTATTTGCTTGAACTGCGTTGAATACAAAACCATAACATATAGTTATAAGTATTGAAAATAAAACACCCATCCATTTCTTATTTAGACCTTGCTCCATATAATATGCTGGTCCACCTCTAAAAGCTTGACCATTTTTAACTTTGTAAATCTGAGCTAATGTACTCTCGACAAAACTTGAAGCAGAACCAATTAATGCTATAAGCCACATCCAAAATACAGCACCAGGACCACCTGCTACTACCGCAATTGCTATTCCAGCTATATTTCCAGTCCCAACTCTTGAAGATGTACTTATGCAAAAGGCTTGGAATGAAGATATTTTTCCTTCCTTTTTTGCATTTTTATTTGCTGTACCATCACCCAGAAGTCTAAACATTTCTATAAAATATCTGAATTGTACAAAATTTGTTTTAATAGTAAAGTAAATACCAATTACAACCAACATTATAATTAAGATATACGACCATAAGTAATTGTTCACAAATACTACTGCATTATTAATGCCTGTTAAAATACCATTTAAAAAATCCATTATATTAATTACCCCCTATTTAATTTTGTTTTCTTAATAAATCTTAAAATCAAAAAAATGAATAATTCCTTGTTAAAAATTCATTAATTTAATTATAATATTTATAAAATCAAATTACAAGGTTTGAAATGAATAATTTTTTTAATATATTGCA
>NZ_AVHW01000064.1 GCF_000449425.2 Clostridioides difficile CD160 | reverse complement strand
AAAGGTATATTTTTTTGTTTGTCGTTTAATATTATTAGTAGTGAGATTATTTTAAAATTTATTTAAATAGCAAAAATTTTCTTTAAATTCTGTCACTTTTCCAAAAACTTTGTTAAATAATATACTTTTAGACATCCATTGAAAAAACAATAAAAAAGTAATACTATATATAGTACTAGCATTAGACACAAAATAATACAAATGGAGGTACTTATATTATGGAATTTCAACAAATAATAGCTATATGTATATTTTTAATAGTTATGGCAGCTATTATTACAGAAAAAGTAAACCGCTCTGTAGCAGCTGTCGGTGGTGCACTATTAATGATAATATTCAATATACTTACACTTGATGAGGGATTGAGCCATATAGATTTCAACACTATTGGTGTATTAGTTGGTATGATGCTGTTTGTCGCTGTCGTCAAAAATTCAGGACTATTTGAATACATAGCTATCTGGACTGCAAAGAAAGCTAAAGGTGACCCGTGGAAGATAATGATTTGTTTTGCTATTATAACAGCTATTTTATCTGCTGTATTAGATAATGTTACCACTGTCTTACTTATTGGTCCAATGACTATAGTTATTACACAAATATTGGGACTTAATCCAGTTCCATTTTTAATAACACAAATTTTAGCTTCCAATATAGGAGGAACATCTACTCTTATAGGAGACCCTCCAAATATTATGATTGGTAGTGCCGCTAATCTTAGTTTTATGGATTTTGTAATAAATCTAGGTCCTGCTGTTATAGTAATACTTGCTATAACTATAGTATGCTTCAAATTTATTTATGGCAAAGAACTTACTGTAGATGAAAAAGCTAAGAATGCGATATTAAAACTCGATGAAAAAAAATCTGTCAAAGATAAACCCTTACTTATAAAAAGTCTTATATTAATAGCATTTATACTTTTTGGTTTTATGTTTCACAGTACAATCCACATAGACTCTTCTGTCGTTGCACTAGCAGGAGCATCTATAATGCTTCTTATAGGAAAACAAGATGTAGATGAAATTATGGCAGGTATTGAATGGTCTACAATTTTATTCTTTATGGGATTATTTGTAGTAGTTGGTGGATTAGTAGAAGTTGGCATAATAAACAAATTAGCTCAAGCGTTGATTGGACTTACAGAAGGACATCTTGTATTTACAATGTTATTAATATTATGGTTGTCAGCAATAGTTTCTTCTTTCTTAGATAATATTCCATTTGTTGCAACATTAATTCCACTTATTTTGACTATGCAAGCTGAAGGTATTGATGTCATGCCATTATGGTGGGCGACTTCACTTGGAGCTTGTCTTGGAGGAAATGGTACACTAATAGGAGCATCTGCTAATGTTGTATTAGCAGGTATAGGTAATAAACATGGGCATCCTATATCTTTTAAAGAGTATTTCAAGATAGGTTTTCCACTTATGATTATATCTATTATTATATCTACTGTTTATTTAATTATAAAATTTTAAAAAATATAGTATAATAATACTAAAGGGGATGTGTATATATGAATATTAATACTGTTCAAGGAGATTCAATTGAAGTTCTTTTAAGGCAACTTGGAGCAACAAAAATATCAAAAGTAAGTAGTACATTGTATTTTATCAAGTTTGATTTAGGAGACAATTGGGAAATATCTTATACTTATAATATTAATGCTAAAGATCAATATTTTTTACAAAGAATTGAACCATATCCTATTGGTAGAGGTCTGTTTAATGATGAATATGAAATAGTATCATTTATATCAAAGGATTTAAACAAATTTTTAAATGCTAAGAATAGTAGTAACTTTAAAACCTTTGTTGAAGTTACTAGAAAAGTTAATTCTATCATTGATAATGTAGAGGAACTATTTTTAAACTACAATGTAGATGGTGATGATTTAAAAACACTCAATAAAGAACTTAATGACATACTAAATGATATTAACTATATAGAACAACATACAAAAAAAATCTAAGTTAGTATACCTATAAATTTTAGACTCTACTAAAAATCATAAAAGCTTAAATTTGAGTATTGAAAATACAAAACTTTATTTATTAAAAAAATAAAATAGCTGATGAAGCCTGTGGCTTCATCAGCTATTTTGTTTTTAATGATGTCCACATCCATCATGTGAACAAGTATGATTTGATGGAAATTCTACTAATTTTCCATTTTTAAGTAAATCTAAATTAGCACTTATAGTATCGGCTTCTGCTCTATAAACTTTGATTCCCATGCCATTTAATTTAACTATAGCACCTTGTCCTATTCCCCCAACTACTACTGCATCTACAGCTGTACCTGATAATGCTTTTAGTGGTTGACACTTTCCATGCTCATGGTCTAAATCTCCATTATCTAAAGATTTAACTTCTCCACTTTCTAAATCACACACAACAAAAATTGGAGCAGAACCAAAATGACCATATGGTTTACTATCCAATCCTTTATTCTCTTCTACTGGTATACATACTTTCATTACTATTTCTCCCTTCTCTTACAACATTTTTTAATGGACTTACATTCTTTACTGCATCCTAAATGTATTGTATTTACATCAAATACATCTATAAAGCTTTCACTAGAATTGCTTAACATAGATTTTATAAAATCTACACATATATTAAATGATTCTTTATTAATATGATATAAAACATAGTACCCTTCTTTATATCCTGTTATTATACCAACATCTTTTAATATTTTTATATGTTGCGAAACAGCAGAATCTGAAATTCCTAGATATTTAGAAATTCCTTTTTGACATATATTTCTCTTAGATACTAATATAAGTATGTTAAGTCTAGTTTCATCACTCAATGCTTTAAATATTTTAACCAAGTTTTCCATAAGTACCTCTTTTTTGATTAAGTAATTACTTAATTAAATTATAGTACTCTTAATTAGTTTTTTCAACCATTATTTTAAAATTTTGGAATATATTATAAATAATTTAAATATTTTCTATTACAACTTTGAAAATTTTTATACTGAAGATACTTAAAAATATATTTTAAAATAATTTAAATAAGAATCATTTATAAATAAAAAACTGTCTTAAAATAACAAAATTATTTTAAGACAGTTTTTATAAATATGTTTAAAAAGTTACTCAATATAAATATTAAATTCTCTTTAATTTATCTAAATAGTAAACAGCGTTTAAAGCTGCTATTTGACCTTGCCCAGCTGCTTTTATATAAGAATATGGTTTTCCAACACAATCTCCAGCAGCAAAGCATCCATCTATACTAGTATTCATATTATTGTCAACTTTAATATGGATACCATCAATTTCTATTCCAGGAATCAATGCACTTGGAGCTGTACTATCTTTTATAACAAATACTCCATCAACTTCAATGTGGTTTTCTTTAAAAGATATTTTGTTTACAAGTTTATCTCCATCTATCTGTACTGGTCTATCGTGTATAACTTCAATAGAGTCATCTAAGTTATCTGAACCTCTCATAAGATTCTCTTTTTTGTACATAGGTATAAAATAAGTTTTTGAAGTTAATTCACTTAAAAAATTTGCTTCTTCCTTAGATTCTTCATTATATCCTATAACTGCCACCTTTTTATTTCTATAAAGTGGTGCATCACATGTAGCACAATACCCTACTCCTCTTCCTAAAAACTCTTCTTCACCTTTAATTGGTCTAGTGTATTCCACACCAGTGGCAAGAATTACAGTAGTAGCTTCATACATATCATTTCCAGACATTATTGCAAAGTATTCTCCCATAGCATAAATATTATTTATTCTTTTATTTTCAATTGAAATATCCATACTATCTATATGTGATTTAAACTTGTCTTTTAATTCATCTCCACTTATATCATAAAAACCTAAATAATTATCTATCGAAGGAGCTTTAACAAGCTTATTACTTAAATTATCACTACCAAACATGATAATTGTTTTATTTCTTATTTTCGCATTTATAGCAGCAGACAATCCAGCAGGACCACTGCCTATTATAGCTATATCATATCTCATAATATTCACCCATTTTTTATAAATATGATTTTACTTTCATTTCAATTTTGTTCTTTGGCATAAATCCAATTAGTGTTTCTACTGGTTCTCCATCTTTGAATATAATCATAGTTGGTACTGTAGATACACTAAATTGTTGAGCTATTTCTAAACTCTCATCTATATCAACTTTTACAAATCTAGCTTCATTTTTCATTTCTTCACCTAATTCTGCAAATACAGGCCCTAACATGTTACAAGGTCCACACCAAGTTGCAAAGAAATCCACTACAACTACTCCTTTACTACCTTCAACACTACTTCTAAATTCAGATGTATTTATAACTTTAGCCATTTTTAAATCCTCCTATAAACTTTAATTATCCCTATACAATTATACTATGAATTTCATAAATATAATTTTACTTTTATAGGGTCTTTTTATATTTTATTTTATACTAATTAGTATACCCATTCTTTATTTCTAAAAACAGGTTTTTATATTTTTATTATTTTAACTTTTGTGGTATTGATAATTCAAATGTAGTTCCAAAACCTATCTCTGAAGTTACATTTATGTCAATAGACAAATTTAAACTAATCATACGAGCTATTGAAAGACCTATTCCAGAGCCTTCCAAATTTTTATTTCTTACATTTTCACTTCTAAAAAATCTATCAAATATAAGAGGTATTTCTTCTTTTTTTATACCTATACCAGTATCACTTATAAGTAAAGTTACCTCATCTTCTATATCTTCCTTTAATTCTAAGACTATATCATCACCCTGTTTTGTGTATTTAAAAGCATTATCAATAAAAATTAATATAAGCTGTCTCAATTTAGTTTTATCTGTTATTATAATCTTATTCTTAAGTTTAGAATTAAATATAAATCTTTTTTCCTGAAACTCAGCAATATCAATATAATCTTCTGATATTTCCTCCAGTAATCTTTCCAAATCTACTTCCTCTAAGTTGACTTTAACAATGGAATCTTCTTTAGTAAGAGACAATAAATCAGTTATCATTTTTTTAAGTCTTCTAGTCTCTTTCATTGCCGTAGCTATTGTTTCAACTTCGTCATTTACTGTACTTTCTGGGGATTTTAACATACTTTCTAACTTTGATGAAACTATTGTTATTGGTGTTCTTAATTCATGGGAAGCATCTTGTATAAACTTAGCTTGGTTTCTCCACGCAGTTTCTATTGGAATTAAAGCTTTTCTAGTAAGATACACCGCAACAAAGTAAGTAATTATTACAGAAATCAGTATTCCAATTATAAGAACAGATGTAAGTTGCTTTAGAGAATTCATCTCAGAGTCGATATTTCTAATTATTTGTATTTGATATCTACCTACATCTACATTTAATTCTCTAAAGGTATATCCATTTTCTGTATATTTAAAAAATGAATTTTTCTTATCTAATCTTCTATCTGGAAGTAACTCATCAAAATATTCATTCTGAGTATAGTAACTTATTCTACCATCTTCATATACATAGACCATATCTTTTGGGTCTTTAAGTCTTATGGGATTCAAAAATGAAGTTCTTTTAAATTGAGAAACTATATATTCAAGCTCATCATTTATTTCACTATCAATTCCACTATATGTCAATCCTCTAAAATATGAGTATATAAATATAGAAAATATTATTAAAAAGCTACCTACTACAACAATATACATTTTTATTAGGTGATTTTTAGTACTAGTAAATACATTCTTATTTATCATCGAATATATATCCTACCTTACGTTTAGTTTTAATATATTTGTCATATCCATATTTACTGAGTTTTTTCCTTAGGTTACTTACATATACTTCAACTATTTCAATGGTTGCATCTGAATCAATTCCCCATATTCTATCATAAATCTGTTCTTTTAGTAAAATTGAACCCTTATTTAATACAAAATATTCAAGCAAGTTAAACTGTTTATTTTGTAACTTTACTTCTTCTTTTTCAATATACACTCTTTTTTCTAATGTATCCAAATATAAAGATTTAAATTCTATTCCATTTCTTTCTTTTATCTTTCCATTAGTTCTTAATATAGCATACACTCTTGCTACTAATTCTTCCATATAAAAAGGTTTTGTCAAATAATCATTAGCTCCTATGGTAAATGCTTCTACTTTGTCATCTAATGCTTCTTTGGCTGTCAATATAAGCACAGGTGTATCTATATTATTGACCCTCATCTTCTTTAAAATGTCAATTCCATTTATGTTAGGAAGCATTAAATCTAAAATAACTAAATCATATATATTTTGATTAACCAAGTATAAGGCTTCTTCTCCATCTTCACATTTTTCAGTTTCAAAATGCTTACTGAGTTCTTCTACTACACTTTCTAAAAGTACCTTATTATCTTCAACTATCAAAACCTTCATAAATATCCCCTACCTTTATTTGTCTATCTTAACTTTATGAGATTTTAAATCAATATCTACATTGGCTTTTTCTTTTATATCATCATATGTGTATCCTACTATTTCAACACTTTTTGCTTTTGTTGAGCACAATATATCTATATCTGTTTCTTCTGAAGCTTTTAAAATTTTATATGATGGTACACGATTTACCACTAAATATTCTCCATTTTCATTAACTTCTGCTGTCTTAAGGATAATATTTCCTAAATCTTTTGATGATGAATTTTTTACTTTTATTTGATATGTAATTCCCTCTTTTGATTCATTTACTTTTTTAAGTTCTGATGTAGATAATACCTCATACTGACTACTATTTTCTAGCTTAATATTATTTTTTCTTATATCAATAGTATTTTCTTTTAAATTAACATATACAATCTTACCCTCTGCTTCATACTCATATGCATAAACTTCTACACCCTTTGTAAAAGTTTTATGCCCACACTCTACATAAGCAACTTTACCAGGCATTAAAGTCATGTCTAGCACAGCCTTACTATCTGAGGAAATAATTTTTTTATTCTCATCATACTCATTATATATTAATTCAATATTTGATATATTAAATGTTGAATTATTTTCTATCTTTGTTGATGTGTCTACTTTATCTCCTTCATCTACATTTGTAATTTCTGATTTCCCTATATTCAATGCTTTTGCATTTTCCTTGTCTATTTTTACCTCATTCTTATCTTCAACTTGGATATCAGCTGAATCATCCTTGTCTTCAGCTTGAATATCGGCTGAGTCAGGTTGTTCATCTTTTTCACATGCTGTCAGTGTAAAAATAAATATTGTTAATGTAATCATTAAAAAAATTGATTTTTTTACTATTTTATTCATATTAAGCACCTCATATAGTAATATTTTATAGTAGATTTTTATATTTTTTCATAAATTCTTTCAATGCTTGTGTAAGTATTTGGTGTTTTTCAAAATTGGAATTACTACAAAGCCTTTCAAAATCATTCCATGTTTCTTTATCTATACGTATTCTTGTTGTTTTTAATTCATCTATGGATTCATTATCTATATGTACATCTTTTTTATTATATATTTTTTTTGGCTTTATATTGTAATCTTTTACTTCTAGATACCAATCATATACTTCACAGAGCTTATCTAAGTCTTCTTGAGTTATATTTATTTTTCTATCTTTTTTAGGCTTAACATTTTTTTTTGATTTTGTATTTTTTAAATCTGTATCATTAAACTTAATTTGTTCAATGTCTTTACTTAAAACCTTTTCATTAGAAGTCTTTTTTTTGGTGCTTACTTTTTTTCTATTACTTATATTTTTTTCTATTTTTTCTTCTTTTAAGTTTATCTTATCCAGATTTTCATTATAATTTAATTCGTCTTTTAATATGTATTTACCTTTTTCTGATTTATATCCTTTTTTATTTAAAAAAGTTCTTAAAGTACTTTGACTAATTTTTAGACTTTGAGCTATCTCTGTAAACTTAATTCCTTTACTTTGTAGTTCTAAAAATTTGTCAATTCTTTCCTCGTTGTTATTCATTAATACTCCTCCGTCAATATCTTCTTGTCTTTCTCTTCATACCTCTTATTATATTTTTCTTTTCTAAATCTACTCTATTGGATTCAATTATTTTTTGCAACGTTTTATTGTAAGTAAAATCATCTAAATTATTATTTTTTATATAGAAAAATGTTTCTTCTTCATATTTAATAAAACAAATTGATAGCAACCATGCCATACCCATTTTAACATAATATTCTTCACTTTGTATATTGTTACAGTATTCAAAGATTTCTTTAATATGTTTATCATCAACATAATATATTAAAAACATAACTAATGCAAATCTAATTTCCCATGGATTTTTTGAATAAACATATTTTTTAAGTATATCATACATGCTTTCTTTATATTTTTTCGTATATTTTAAACCACTACAGAATCCATCACAAACTGACCAATTATTAATTTTAGGTACAAACCTTTCTATATAGTATAGAGATTCTTCAAAGTTGTTATTTATATTGCCAATTACCATACCTTGCAATACAGTTTCTTCATAATATGTATCCTCTGCTATATCTAAAAATTCCTTCCAATTCCCTTTACTTATTTCTTTCGATAGTTCTCTTAAAATAGGAATCCTAATACCTATTATATTTTCTGTATTTGGTATGAGCTTTCTATTAAAGTCTCTATATTTTGTATCTTGTATAGATTTCATATATTCTAGGAGTTTCTTATAATCTAATTTATTCCATTTTTCCCTACTAAATATCATTTATTTACTCCTTAATTCCTTTTTTCTTATTGTAACATAAAAATCTATAAAAAAAAGCTTCCAACTATCAGAAGCTTTTCCAAAAACATACTAAATTTTCAAATTTAAAATTTAAACTAAACTAATACTTATTGCAATATAACATAGCTTTAAAAACTTTACTAATCTCCTACACCGAAATCTGTATTGTTATATAAAACCTCTATATTTGGATTTTTATCTAAATATTTATATTTATTAGTGAACCACTTAACCAATGCTTCATCTCTTTTAATTCTAGAAGAATTATTTATAAAAACATTCACAGTTGCTTTTTCAAAATCATTTAGTATAATTTCTATATCCCTATCTATCATCTCTTTTGTTTGCCCTTCAATCCCTACCATAATGCAAGGTGAATCAAAATAGTCTTTTACATCTTGTGGTGTCTTAAATTTTGCATTTTTATTTAAAACATTATTTCTAAAATCATTGTCAAAGGTCTCAACACCTATTTTAAATACTACAGGAATTTCAAAATAGTCTCTCATCTCTTTAATCCTATTTTTATAAGACCAATGACTTTCTAAAAATAATTTTTTTATTTTCTTCTCTTTTATAATACATTTTATTTTTTCTAAGGTATCTTTAGGTAATTCAAAACAACTACCAGAATTTATGACTTCAAGAACTCCATATTTTCCAGTTACATTTTTCAAAACCTCTATATTTAACCTATTCATTTCTTCTTCTAAATTAGAATTATCATCTATATAATCACAAAAAGAACATTTTCCCCAGATACAAGGAAATCCTTTAAGTAAAACAATTTCTCTTTGATTCTTATTTGTTATTTCACTATATCTATCCATTTTTTACTATCTTCCTCCAGTTAATGATACTTTTAAAGTCTTTGGAACTGCATTTAATCCTAAGTTCACTAAAATAACTGCTACAAATTTATCTGTATAGTCAGTGAATACTTGAGTTATAAATACACTAAGTACATCTCCTAGTCCTAATACTTTCAAAATTTGTACTATGTAGGAAGAGCCTGATGATGTCATGCCTCCAAATAGAAAAGCTGAAATTATTGAACTTATTATAGATGTTGGAATAGCAAATAACAACACTCCTAATGGAGTTTTTAATCCCTTTAAAAAATTCTTTTTAAATGCTATTCCAGCAAGTAAACCTGTTGATATTTGAACTGGTGCAAAGTAGAGAGAATACACATCAAAGGTGATTCCACTTATTAAACTTCCAAATACACCTGTGATAACAGCATATTTAGGACCTAAAAGTGAGGCTATCATTATAGTTCCTATTGAATCTAAGTATATAGGTAACCTTAACCCCATAGCTATAAAAGCTCCTATTATATTTATAGAGATGCCAAAAGCTATAAGTGTAATAGTTTTTACACAGATTTTTCTTTTCACACTATATCACTCCTTCCACAGAGTCTATAATGTCTTCATAACCTTTAAAAAGTCTCTTTAAAAACATATACATAAACTTCTTTTCATCAACTTCATTTAGAACAATTGCATTAGGATACTTTTTATAGAAATTAAAAAAATCTACTATAGATTGGCCCATAGCTATTCCATCTTCTACAACTTCTACATATGATTCAAACCCTTTACATATGCTTCTATCTATAAAGTATGCTACTGCTAGAGGGTCGTTTATCACACAACCAATTATTCCTTCTTGTTCCCAATGGAAATCAATATAAAATCTAGTTATTTCAGTTATATACTTTGCCATTTTTTCATCAAGTCTATTTATAAACTCAATAATATTGGGAGTAAGTACAATTTTTCTAGTTACATCTAAACCTACCATGTGAATTTTTTTAGATAAATTCTTGTAAACATAATCTGCTCCATGTGGGTCTACCCAATAGTTAAACTCAGCTACTGGAGAACAATTTCCATGAATTCTAAATGCTCCTCCCATAGATACAAACTCATCAAGATTTTCAAAGACTTTTTTATCTTTCATAAGTGCCTTAGCTATATTTGTAAGTGGTGCAAGTGCTATTATTGATACTTTTTCATGATTATGTAAAGTATTTATTATAAAATCTACTGCTCCATCTTTTACTTTAGCTTCTGCCACTCTTTGATAAAAGTTTTCTCCAATACCATCTTCTCCATGTGTATCTTGAGCTGTTACAAGTTTTCTTTTTAGTGGTGCTTCCTCTCCTTTATATACTGGTATATTTAGTGAAGAGCACATTTGAAGTGTTTTTAGTGCATTTTCTGCACCTATGTTTGCTGGAACATTTCCACAACATGTGGTAATTCCAAGTACTTCTAGCTCTGGTGAGTTTAAAGCCAGAAGGATGGCCAAAGAATCATCAATTCCTGGGTCACAATCAATTATTACTTTTCTCTTTTCCATACTTTTATCCTCCTTGATTTGTGGTCGAGGAGAACTACACATCTTTTTTCCACTTTCAAAAAGGTGTGTCTAAGGGTATTAATTATATACTGCCACTATATAATTCCTTAGTTTTTTATACTTGGAGTTCTCGAACAAGTACAGATGTTAAATTTATGATTTTAGACTATTTATTATACCCTATCAAAAAATTCCCATCTGATTTAATAACTACAAAAGGTCTTTTGTAGTATAAAAGAATTTATTATATTTTAATGTGTCTTGTTAAAGTTTATTTACAATTATAAATCAGCTTTAACAAAATGTGGCACCTTTAAACCGATTATTATTATACAACAATAGTTGAAATATTACAATTAATAACTTCAATATTTCAGCTATAAAAATTTATTAAATTATATTATTAATAGTTTATTGACAATATTAAATATAAAGAATATAATTACATTGTAAATTAAATTAACACTGTTAAGTTATGAGGTGATTATATGAGTATTAAAGAAAGACGAAAAAATGAAAAAGCAGAAATGAAGAAAAAAATTATGGATGCTAGCATAGAAATTATCAATCAATATGGATATGAAAATTTATCAATAAGAAAAATTGCTTCAAAAATAGATTATTCTCCAACTACAATTTACCTTTACTATAAAGACAAGGCAGAGATTATCAGTGATATGACAAAAAAACTTTATAACACTATAGAAAGTAATGCTATTGACATTATACATAATTGCTCATCTCTCCCAATAGATAAACAAATCATAGAAATTATGACTAGTTTTATAAAAACTCTTTCTAGTGAACCAGAAATGTCAAAAGCTATAATGCATAGTAGAATGAACATTATATTCGCATCTGAAAATACAAATAGTGAACCTACTAATAATGGTATAAAAATACTCGATGAACTTCTTTCCCTTGGAATTAATCAAGGTGTATTCAAACAAAACGTAGATAAAACCTCATGGATGCTTATAAGTGCTTTATTAGGATTTGTTTTATGTATTGTTGAAAATCAATTGTATTCTTTAGATAATTTCACTCAAATTATAGAGAATTTCTTAGATATTTTAGTAGGAGGACTTTACAATGAAAAGCCACAATGAAACTAATAAGAAGAAAATTTTAAAAAGAGTTTTTAAAATATCTATAATACTATTTCTTATTTTTATATGCATTATTATTTTAATTGTAACTAACTTAAAACCAGAAAAATTAGTAGTAAAAAATATAAATCCAGCTAGTGTGAAAAATGGTACTTATATAGGAAATGCAGATAATAAATTGGTAAAAGCTACTGTATCTGTTAAAGTTAATAATGGCAAAATTGAAAATATTAAGATACTAGAACACGACACTCTTTTAGGTAAGCCTGCTGAAAAAATCATAAAGAGCGTAGTTGAGCAACAATCTTTAGAAGTGGACGCTATAACTTCTGCAACTTATAGCAGTGATACTATACGAAAGGCTATAGAAAATGCTTTACGAAAGGGAGAATAAATATGAATACTATTATTGTATATTCAAGTAAATATGGTTGCACAAAAGACTGTGCAAATATACTAAAAAATAAACTATCAGATAGTGTTACTATTGTTGATATTAATGATAATAATACTAAAATTGAATTATCAAAATTTGATACAATTATTATTGGAAGCTCTATATATGTTGGCTCAGTTTCAAAAAAGATTCGTGTATTGTGTAATGATAATATAGAATTATTAAATAAAAAACGAGTTGGTATATTTCTTTGTTGTGGTTTTTCTGAACAAGCAGATAAATATTTAAAATCAAACTTTCCATCATCTTTATTGGAAAATGCAAATGCAATTGGAATTTTTGGTAGTGAAGCTCGATTAGAAAAAATGAAATTTTTAGATAAACTTGTTATGAAATCTGTTGCAAAAGGTAATTACGACAGTTTTAAAATATCACAAGACAAAATAGATGATTTTGTAATAAATCTTAATAACTAAAATTATTTATTTCAAATCCCCTTACAGAATATAAATTTATCTCCAATATAGTATTGTAAATATATTCTGAAATTTATAAATATTGATAAAGTAGCTATATAGCTATAAAATATTATATAATAAATAAAATTTTCTTATATTTATTTAGATTTAGGTCTTATATAAGAAATTTCTACTACATTTACTATATTGGAGATGATATTTATGAAATATGTTGAAATCAGAATGGCTAATGAAACGGATGCAGAAGAAATATTAGAAATATATACTCCATATATTACTGATACAGCAATTACCTTTGAATATAGCATTCCAGGCATTGATGATTTTAAAAGTAGAATAAAAAGACTTTGCTCAAAATATCCTTACCTAGTCTGTTTAATTGATAAAAAAATTGTTGGATATGCTTACGCTCATGAACATAATGAAAGAACTGCTTATCAATGGAATGTTGAATTATCAATTTATGTTGATAAAAAATTTATCAGTCATAAGATAGGAATTGCTCTTTATAATTCAATCATAGATATATTGAAGTTGCAAAATATTCAAAATTTATATGTTAGTATTACATCACCAAATATAAAAAGTGAAAAACTTCATCAAAAATTTGGTTTCAAACTATGTGGAGTTTATCACAATACAGGATATAAATTTGATTGTTGGCATGATGTTATGTTGTTTGAAAAACACATAGGTAATCACTCTACAAATCCTAATTCTATAAAAACAATTAAACAAATCAATTCAAAGGAAATAGATACTATTTTGAATAAAAATATTAATATAATAACACTTTAAATTTGATGTAGTTAAATCTATAAATATGAACAAAAGAAAAAATAGGGAATATGTTTTAAAATATTTATTTTGATATTTTAAGGCATCTTCCCTATTTTTTTCTTAAATTTTATAATAATACTCTTATTAAAGCAAATACTATAAAAAGAGTTTATCTTTATTTGTTAAGTGAATTTAAATTAAAAATATAGAAAAATGGAAGGAGAATAATATATGATAAAATTGATTGGTATATTGATAGTCGTAATTGGTTTTATACTTAAAATGGATACGCTATTTACTGTATTATTAGCAGGCATAGCAACAGGGATTGTTGCAGGATTAGATTTTAATCAAATATTTACAATCTTAGGAGACTCTTTTGTTTCAAATAGAGGTGTATCATTATTCATACTAACATTGCCAGTAATTGGTGTATTAGAAAGATATGGATTGAAACAAAGAGCTGTTTCTCTAATAGAAAAATTAAAGAAACTTACAACAGGAAAAGTGCTTACTATATACATGGTAGCTAGACAAATAGCTGGTGCTCTATCTATAAGAATGAGTGGACATCCTCAGTTCGTGAGACCACTTGTTAATCCTATGGCACAAGCTGCTGGTTTGAGTAAGAGTGATGAACTAAAAGAATCTGATGAAGAAGCTATAAAAGCATTGTCTGCTGCATCAGAAAACTACGGAAACTTTTATGGTCAAAATCTATTTGCAGGTAGTAGTGGAGTATTGCTTATAGCCTCTACTCTGACTCAATTCGGATACAATGTAACTGGGCTTAACATTGTAAAGGCCAATATTATCATGGCAGTAATAGCACTTGTAGTTGCTACAATTCAATTTACTTTATATGATAAAAAATTAAATAAGAGTCACAAGAGATAGATTTATTTAGGAGGAATAAAAATGCAAAATTTTATAAATATATCATTAGAAGTTTTTTACGCATTAATGGGGTTTTTAATGATTGTAATAGCATATAAGTCTTTTACTACAATAGATAACAATAAGAAATATGGTACATCATTATTTTGGATACTGATATCATTACCCTTCATATTTGGTAGACTGATTCCAGCTAATATAATCGGAATAATACTAATATTATCTAGCTTATTGACACTTTCCAAACAAGTTGTATTTGCAAAATATGAAGAACCAAATGAGAATTTTGGGAAAGAACAAGCAGATAAACTTAAAAACAAAATATTTATACCATCATTAATATTAGCATTTGCTGCAGTAGTTGTAGCTATGAGCCTTACTAATTTTGACAATTCTTCGCAGTTCGCAATAGGTGTGGGTTCAATAATTGCATTAATATCAGCTTTTATAATAACTAAAGCAAAACCTACTACCTCAGTTCAAGATGGCTCAAGATTACTTCAACAAATGGGACCTGCTAGTATGTTACCACAACTTTTGGTTGCATTAGGAGCTTTATTTACTCAAGCTGGAGTTGGTGAGGTTATATCAAATATGATATCCGGTGTAGTCCCTGCTGATAACAGATTATTTGGTGTTATAGCTTATGTATTAGGTATGGTTATATTTACTATGATAATGGGAAATGCATTTGCTGCGTTTTCAGTCATAACGGCAGGAATTGGAATTCCTTTCGTATTGTCTCAAGGTGGAAATCCTGCTATAATTGGAGCACTAGCATTAACAGCAGGATATTGTGGAACTTTACTTACTCCAATGGCTGCTAATTTTAATATAGTTCCAGCCGCTTTACTTGAATGTAAAAACGACTACATTGTTATAAAATACCAAGCACCAGTTGCTTTAGTATTAATTATAGCTCACATATTAGTAATGTATTTTTTAGGATTTTAATAGAATTAGGAGGTAAAATAATGAAAATTTTGTTAACAGGATTCGACCCATTTGGTGGAGAACCAATAAATCCAGCTCAAGAAGCAGTTGAAAGGGTCAATGATAATATAAATGGTGCAGAAATTATAAAAATAACTATACCAACAGTTATGACAAAATCTGTTGAAGCTATAGATAAAGCTATCCAACAGCACAATCCAGATATAGTAATATCAGTTGGACAAGCTGGAGGTAGATTTGATATTACACCTGAGAGGGTTGCTATAAATGTAGATGACTTTAGAATAAAAGATAATGAAGGTAACCAAGTAATAGATACTGTTATAAAAGAAGATGGTCAACCTGCATATTTTTCAAAATTACCTGTAAAAGCTATGGTAAAACATATGAATGAAAATAAAATTCCAGCAAGTGTTTCAAACACTGCAGGTACATTTGTTTGTAACCATGTAATGTATGGAATTCTTTACATGATAGACAAAAAATATCCTAATATAAAAGGTGGCTTTATACACATACCATACATGACTTCACAGATAATAGATAAAAAGAATACACCATTTATGTCTCTAGAGGAAATAGTGAAAGGTTTAGAATTAGCTGTGGAAGCTTGTACTATCTATAAAAATGATATAGAGGAAATTGGTGGTGAAATTTCATAATGACTCTTTGAGTATTTTTATAAATTTCAAATAGGAGTTATTCAAATAAAGACTGTGAGTAAATTTGTTTAGATATTTACTTACAGTCTTTTTATAATACATACAAATATAAAATTAAATTCTATTCTTCTCTCCCCACTCACACATTGCATCTAAAATTGGAATCAAAGATTTTCCTCTTTCTGATAGACTATATTCTACCTTGGGAGGTATTTGAGGATATTCAGTACGAATAATCAAGTTGTCTGCCTCCAATTCTTTCAATGATAAACTCAATGTTTTATAGGAAATTGTATTTATATAACGCTTTAATGCGTTATATCTGACAACCTTAAATTCTACAAGACAATAAAGAATTATCATTTTATATTTGCCGTTAATCAATGAAAGTGTATAACTAAATCCTGTTTCATTTAAATCTTTATTTGAGATACAATCCATACCCATATGTTACACTCTCCTTCTAGTTAGTATTGAACAAAAATGTGCGTACTTGTTTTTAAGACAATTTATAATAAAATTATAGTGTAAGAATAATTGAAAGTCAATTTGATAATAGGAGGTGTACTATATAGACAAAAAATTGCTATTTTAGGTGGATGTCTAAGATTACATGTTATTATACTAATCGTGATATTCATAGAAATCCCACTTTACAAAAATCTATCTATCTAAAAAATCTATTAAATAAAGTTTATTGGAGGAAATTTATAATGAAAGTTTTATTGATAAATGGTAGCCCAAACCAATATGGATGTACTTACACAGCATTAACTGAGATTACTAAAGTATTAAATACACACGATATTGAAACAGAAATACTGTATTTAGGTAAAAAAGCAATCCCAGGATGTATTGCTTGCTCATCTTGTTTTGAAACTGGAAAATGTATTTGTGATGATAAGGTTAATGAATTAGTTGAAGAACTTGATAATATTGATGGTATTATTATTGGTTCTCCTGTTTATTTTTCTAGTGCAAGTGGTCAATTAACTTCGTTTCTTGACCGTCTATTTTTCATAGCTGGAAGTCGCATGGCTACAAAATTAGGTGCTTCAATTGTATCCTGTAGACGTGGTGGTGCAACTGCAACATTTGACCAACTTAACAAATATTTTTCAATCAGCAATATGCCTATTGTATCATCACAGTATTGGAATCAGGTACATGGTTTTACACCAGAAGATGTTATTAAGGATGAAGAAGGCTTACAAACCATGCGAACTTTAGGCGAAAATATGGCATGGCTTCTTAAATGTATTTCAGCTGGTAAGAAATCTGGAATTAAAGAACCACAATATGAAGAGAAAGTTATGACTAATTTTATAGAATAGATAATGAAAATATAATGGAATTTATTAATAATGAAAGTACTAATCTATAAATAAAAATATATATTACAAAAAATAATAAAACAGAGTTATTAGATGTATATATCAAATCTCTGTTTTATTATTTTTTATTAAAAAGTTTCAAGTTTCAGTAATATTATACTTATATCCAATGTTATTTTTAAGCAGAAGTGTTTTACTACACACATTTTATATTTTAAAATTATATTAAATATATCCCTAAAATATACAACACATATATATGGACTGGATAATATAAATAAAATAAATATTTCATACTCTTACCTTTTTCTCTATTGTAAAGCAACATGAAAGGTAGAGAAGCAACCATCATCCATTGATAATTTTGTAAAGTAGAATTTTTTAAACTAAAATCTCCATTTGCCATTGTTATAAATATAAAGATACACATTAAAATATAGCAAATACTTAGATTAAGCTTCTTCTCTCTACACAAATAAAAAATAATTCCAAGTGTAATAAGAATTGGTCCACCTTCTACTAAAAATGGTACTGGTACTAAAGTCATAAATAAAGCTAGAACCTCATTAAATGATTTGAAAAGTATAGTTATTGTAAATATTCCTAATATTATAGGGGCTATTATCATTGCTAACCCTACAATAAGATATTTTACTTCTCTTTCTTTTCTAAATTTCTTTATAAATTCTATTGCTTGTAAATAAATTGCTATCAAAAATATTGTTGAAAAAATATTATTTATAATTATTACCCCTTCTGGATGTGGAAATACACTATTAATTATTTGATTTCCTATTGCCATAATAACAGACCAAATATACAACCTAGTTATGTACTTTTTCCTGTTACTAGTGTGATAAAATCCTTCCACTGCCATAAACGTAAATAAAGGTGCTGATATTCTACCTATCCAATGAAACCAAATAGGTATTTGCATTGTTTCTGGCATAAATGCTGCTATATGGTCAAATGTCATAAATATTAATGCCAATATCTTAATAGTAAATCCATTTATTCCTTTTTTTAAAAAATCCATATTATTCTCCCCTAATTTTGATTTATTTCTATAATAATTTCTGTCCCTACTCCAATTTTACTATTTACATAGATATTTCCTTTATGAATCTCTATTATCTCTTTAGAAATAGCCATCCCAAGCCCTGAACCTTTATGCAATTCGCCTGTATTGGTACCTCTATAATATTTCTCAAAAATATGTTTTAAATCATTTTCGCTTATCCCAACTCCACTATCTTTTATTATAATTTCTATATTATCTTTTTTTACAATTTTTATCTCTATCAAAACATCCTCACTATTATGAACTATTGAATTAAATATAAGATTGGTTATGGCTCTTCTTAACAAGATTTGGTCTGCATATACTTCTATTGAATCTTCACAACATTCAAATTCAATATTTCTGTTTTTATATCTGTTATCATTTAAAATATCTACTATTATATTTCTAACCAAACCAACTAAATTTATTTTTTTCTTATTCAAAACTATATTATTATTTTTTAGTCTAGTAGATAAATTTAGGTCATCAACCAAATCTTTTATATATTTAGACTTATTGTATATAATTTCCGTATACTCTCGTAACTCATCTTCTACAAACTCATAATCTTTGTCATTGATTATTTCTGCATATCCTTGTATAGATGATAAAGGCGTTTTTATATCATGTGTTATATTTGCTAACCATTCTTCTCTTAATTCTTCATTTTCTTTTCTCTTTGATTCATTTATTCTCAAAGTATCAGCCAGCATATTGATATTTGCAAAAACTTCTTCATATATACCTCTATCTTTAAGATATAAACTATAATTTCCATTGGCCATAGTCTCAACACTCCATAACACACTTGATATTGGTTTTGTAAGCTTTCTACTAAATAAGTAGCCAACACCCAATGCGACCATTCCATCAATCACAAGTGTTATAATAATGATTTTATTTAAAGTTTCTTTAATACTATCTTTAGAATAAGTTAAAATTGTTCTTGATGTGTCTCTACTAGGCATTCCAATTATTATATTTAAATGTTTTTTGTTTAGAGTTTTTTCTAAAACAAAATTAATGTAATTTGTTTCTCTATACTTGTAATTATTAACCATCTGAAATAGTGTATATTTTTTAGGAGTATCCTTTGGAACATTTATTCCATATACTTCTTCGCCTGAATCATTTAAAACTTGTATCCAAGAATCTGATTTTTCTAGTTTATCAATTCCACTCTTTGCTAGCCTAAGCTCTCCATCTTTTTCATACAAATCTTTTTCAAAAGAACGTGCAAATTTTTCAGGATTATTTTTAGAATCCACAGCTTTAAAAAAACTATTAGTTGAAACAACATACAGTATAGAAATAATATTTATAATAACTACTGATATAACTACAAATACGATTGCGAGCATAAAGTTTCTAGTAATCTTCCATCTCATATTCTAATCTTCCTTTACTGCCAATTTATATCCAAGACCTTTTACTGTCAAAATATATTCTGGTTTTGAGGGATTATCCTCCAATTTCTCTCTAATTTTTCTTATATGGACCATTATAGTGTTATCAAAACCGACATAATCTTCTCCCCACACCTTATCCCATAACCTCTCTTTACTTATAATCTGATTTTGATTGTGTGCAAATAAAGATAATATTTTTAATTCCTTTGCAGATAATCCTATGGACTGCCCATCTTTTATAAGTTCTGCTCTACTTTCATTTAATTTATATGGTCCAAATGATATAATTTTTTCTTTATCATTGTCTAAATTCATACTTCCATTTTGGCTCTCATTAAAATAACTTAATCTTCTTAAGTGAGCTTTGACCCTAAAAGCTACTTCCTTAGGACTAAACGGTTTTGTAACATAATCATCTCCTCCAATTGCAAGCCCAAGTAATTTATCTAATTCTTCCGTTTTAGCTGATAAAAATATTATTGGAGAAGTAGAGATTTTTCTTATTTCTTTACAAATATCGTAACCTTCACCATCAGGTAGCATAATATCTAGTATAATTAAATCAGGGTTAATATTTTTAAATATTTCTAACCCTTCTCTTCTAGTTTTTGCTGTATATATATTATTAAAACCTTCTTTTTTTAATACAGTTTCTAAAAGTTTTAATATTTCTACCTCGTCATCTATTACTAAAATACTATTTTCCATAAATAACCTCCTATGATAATTTACTTATATATTAGCATATATTTTCTCTAAAATTTGTTTATATTATTTTAAACTAAACTAATATACAAATAAAGTCACTATTATTTTTAGTTAAAACCTTTCACTTGATGTAAAATTTTTATATGTTATTTTAGTTAATAGTATCATTAATATAATTGAGATTACTATGGATAAACCAATCAATGTGCTTGGTACATTATATCTAACAATTTGTTGGCTCATCATAATCCAGTTTGGAGTTACTGACATAAATTTTATGGCTTTAGCTGGAATAAAACCTACGCTAAAATATGGTATTGCCATTATTAATCCACCTAGTATAAATGGTATTATAGATGATTTAAATATAGAGGAAAGTGTTAAACCTATTTGTGCAAATATAAAAGAAGCAAAAACAGTAGTTACTATAACAATCAGATACATTTGTATTACTGTAATATTAAAATTACTATTTCCAAAATACCATAAGTTTTTAATTGGCTCATCTAAATGTTTAAAGTCAAAAAAACTAAATCCTCTCATTCCTACTAATAATACAAAAGAAATATTAATCATAGATAAAATTAAACCACTAGCCATTATTTTTGATAATACTACTGATTTCTTACCATTTTTAGTTGTATTTATTAAACCAGTCAGGTTAGAATCATATTCTTTTGTATAATTTCCAGAAGTTATTATAAACATTACCAAACCTATTAAAGGTATAGACCCTTCTATTTTATAAAATATATCTGCATACGTATCTAAAACATCAAATTTTCTAATAAGAACAAACCCAAAAAGTAGTAGAAATATCCAAATCATCCAGATACTCTTTGATTTTAGTATTTTTATCATTTCAGATTTAACTAAATATATCATTTATACTATATCTCCTTTACATTTTCTAAATCAAAATAAAACATATATACATCTTCAAATCTTGCTTGAACTTGTTGTGTATTAGTTTCAGTTGGAATATCATCTGAAACTATTCTAAGTACTATTGAATTAACATCACTTTGAATACTTATAACCTTATACTTAGACTGAATCTTATCAATTTCAGCCTCATTTTTAACTTGAATATTATATACTTTGTTTTCCATGTGCTTTAATATTTCTTTGTGTGTTCCTTTCATTAGAAGTTTGCCATTTTTAATCATTAGGGTTTCTTTTGCAACTGATTCTATATCTGAAATTATATGAGTAGAAAGAATTATTATCTTATCCCTAGATATTTTGGCTATTAGATTTCTAAATCTAGCTCTTTCTTGTGGGTCAAGACCTGCTGTTGGTTCATCAAGTACTATTATTTTTGGGTTATTTAATAAGACTTGCGCTATACCAACTCTTCTCTTCATACCGCCAGAAAATTTTCCTATAGCCTTATTTCTTACATCATAGAGTCCTACTAATTCTAATAACTCATCTATATTCCTATTTAAATCTTTTCCCTTTAAACCTTTTAATGCCCCTATATACTGTAAAAATTGTTTTGCTGTAAAGTTTTTATAAATTCCAAACTCTTGTGGCAAGTATCCTAAAATATTTCTATAATCATCATCCATCTTAAATATATCCTTACCATTATAGAGAATTTGACCATTGTTAGGTTTTATCAATGTTGTTATTTGTTTCATTAAAGTAGATTTTCCTGCTCCATTGGGTCCTAAAAGACCATAAACTCCATTTTCTAGAGTTATTGTAATATTATCATTTACTACTTTTTTACCGTATATCTTTGAAAGATTTTTTATTTCTAACTTATTCATCTTAACTCTCCTTTATTTACTTATATAATCTGACTTTATTACTAAGAAACATAATGACATAGCACCTACGAATATTGCTATCAAAAACCCTATTGATAGATTAACAATATCTATATGCATTTTAAATATCATAATCTCTCCTAAATAATTTCCTATTATTTTATTAAATCCAAATATCAAATCATAATAATTTACAGTAGAAATAACTAAAAGTAATTTTTTAGGTAATACATGAATTACTGACATTATCTTAGTTATAGCTATAATAAATATAAAAAAACTTATTGATGATATTGAAGATTTACTTATAAATGAACCTAATATGGCTATCATGGCCCATCCTTCAAACATTAAAAGCTCGATACCTATATTTGATATTACGTAATTTATTATACTTGGATTGGATTTCAAAGTAGCTATGTTATCTACTATCCTAAAAGCTTCCAAATCTCCGTTAATTGGTATACCTTGTTGAATACAAGTTATAATGAATACTCCAATTAAATAAACAGAATAAATTATTAATGGAATTAATAAAGCAACAACTATTTTTGATTTTAATGATTTTTTCTTCTCTTTTGATGAGAGTATAATATCTCTTACTGAACAAACCACCTCATCTATATAAATATTTGATATAATTATAGCGATAATAATTAATATACCTATGTTTATAAGTGTATTTGTAGCTCTATAATTAAACACTTTCCAAAAATTAATGTCTTTATATTCATTCACTCTTAGATTATAAAGCTTGTTATTTGACATTGATTTAATTCTTTTAGAAAATTCATCTGTATCTGTTTGATTTGAAAGCTGTTTTAAAATATTAATCTTATTTTGAAATTTATAATTGCCTATATCACTACTACTTCTTATATCTTCTATACGCCCTCTTTCTTTATCTATATAGTAATTTTCTGTTTCTAAAACAGGCTTAATAAAGATATTGATTGATAGTATTAGCATTAGTATTCCTATAGATATAAACATGCTTTTAGATTTAATCAGTTTTTTTATTTCCCAATTTATCAATATACTAATCCTCCTAAATTATTTTGATTACACATATATATTAAAACTTAAATCTTATATCAATATAGTCTTAACCTTAAATAAAGCTTAAATTATTTGATTTATCAAAAACTCCTCAGAAATATACTTTTAAATTGGCTATTTTAGAAAGTAGTTTATAATACGTTTATTTTTTATTGTAATCTTTTAGTTTATCTTTTTTATAATAGACTTGCTATACTTTTATTAGTAGAATTAAATTTAAAATAAGTTGGTGATTATATGAGAAGTATAGATACTTATACAAAATTGAAAATAAGCTTTTTAGTATCCATAAGCATGTTTATGATTGCTGCTGCATTTATTATTTTTAGGGGAAACTATACATTTTCGATTATTTTTACTCTTTTTGGTATTTTTATTGATTGGAAATTTTATCGCTGTCCAAACTGTAATCATTGTTTAGATTCAAGAATGGAACTTTTAAAGAGTGGTACTTATTGTCCTTATTGTGGAAAGATTATTAAATAGCAATTATTTTACTTTGTTTATTTAATATTAATTAATAGCATTTACTCTATGTACATTTCTTGTTAGATTATAAAGTTTTTTAATATGTTAAAAAGATATAAAGAATTGTAACGCACAATTCTCTATATCTTTTGGTGTTTATAAATACTTTATATAACTTTTTTATCACATATATCTTAAAATTTTTGCTAATAGTAAAATAACTTTTCTATTTTTTTATTTATAATATTTTATCTAACGCCTTTTTACATTTACTCATTTAAACAAAAACTAGTCAGTTTAACCAAACAATTTTTAATTTAAATAATAACAGATATACTCATTTATCATTAGATTTTCTTTTTTAAAAAACAAGTATAAATTTATAATAATTTTCATTTTCAAACAAGCATGTTGAATAATAAAGCAACTTCTAGTATTATATATTTGTAGAATAAAACTAAATTGGTAAAACTAGGAATATTTAGTTTTATAGAGTTATAGGAACTAGTACTAAAAAATTTTATAAGTTTTGTTATTTGATTACTAAAATACAATTTTTATTTTTACTAAATTTTTTAGGGGGATGAATAATATGTTTATTGGAGAAATAGACAAATGTACACATATATTAACTGCTTATATAAGTAGTTCATATGATTATTGTAATTTTTTAGATACACAGTTAGATGATTTTATATCAGAATATGGAGAAACTGTAGTTGAAACATGCTTACATCAAGTTTTATTGTTAGTAAGTCGATATAATTAAAATTAAGTTTTTCTAGGAAAACCTTTTTGGATTTATCTACCTTAATAAAGATATAATTTTTTCGTACTTTATAAGTAACTATAACTTCTATTAAAGTAAAGATGTATTGGGAGTACATCTTTACTTTTTTATTAAATAAGTTAAAAGCATACACTATAAAAATGAATCATCCAATACAAATTGCACATTCCTTATATCTAACTTAATGTATAAGCATTATTCTATACATATACTCTGTAATATCATCAAATATAGTTCTAAATTTTTACTATTTTATACATTCTCTATAAATCCTATAAATCACATTTATAAAGCCCCCTAGTATGTTTAAACCATCTATAAAATAACATCAATATTTAGAATATTCAATATCAACTGCGTAACTGGTCAATAAAAACGTATAACTAGACAAAATTCTTATCTTTTCTTTATGTTTATTTATTGTTTTTACGAATTCATCTATTTATAATTAATCTAAGACAATTTATTTGTTTTATTTTATTAAACTAGTATGGTGTTAAAAATAATTTACTACCTAATTTTTCATATAATAATACTGTTCTTTATTTCTTATCTTCCTTTTAAACTATTGAAATAGTCTTCTAACTCATTCACTTTCTTTTAAAAAATATTAAAAAGGAGGTAATAACTAACTCTAGTTGTTACCTTCTAATTTATCTATTAAATAAAAACTTCTAATTTGATTTTTTAAAATTCTCTCATATAATTATTTCATGCAAGCAATTCCTAAACAATATAAATATATTTTGTTATATTCTTATCTAAATTTCTATATTGAATATGAACCCTGAAGTACAAATATTTGTTTACCTAAGTCTGGCTCTAAAGTAAAACTTCCATATTTTTTAAATGCTAGTTTCTTTCCTGTTGTTATAGTCTTCATGCCCATTTAATCCCCTCTTATAATAAAAACACTATCCTAAATGTTAGTACTTTACTTAAAAGTAAGTACTTGTTTAAATATAAAATAGAACATATACTTATATAAACAAATCTATAAGGAGATGACTTTTATGAAAAAGTGTAAAATAGAAGTGATAAAAACTACATTCCATCAAGATTTAGCAGATAAATATGGCTGTAAAGGTATTGGAAAATGTCCTATGCATAAAGTAGGAGAAGTATTTTTTGGAGATTTTGCTAAACCCAAGAAATTATGTGATGAAGCATGGAAGGCGATGTATCAGTATGTATTTGCTTTATCTCATGGTAGTGAATTATTTTACTATGGAGATTGGATAGATAAGGAAGGTATTGCTATATGTTCTTGTAATGATGGTATTCGTCCTGTTATTTTCAAAATTGAGAGAACAGATGAAGAATCTGAAATGTAATATAAACTTGTTATATAAGAACTTATAATTTATAACTATTACATCAATATTATAGTATTAGTCTATTATTTTGTATGATTATTATTGTAAGATAAAATACACTTATACTAATAATTAATTATAACATCTAATAAAAAATAGATGTTCTACTCCTAATAATATCTATTTTTTATTAGATAAAACAGGCATAAAAAAAGTAAATAATCATGAAGGTCTATATAAACTCACATTAATTTATTAACTTAATTATTTTATAAGCCTTTTATCTAGCTAAATTTATATACTTTCATATTGCCACAGTATAAATCTGATTTAGAAGTTAATGTCTTTCAAAAACTAATTTACATCTACAGGATGCCTTTTTTTAGTTAGTTATATAAAAATCTTTTTAGTAATTTTTTTACTTAATCTTTACAACAGTTTTTATTATTCTTATCTTTCTCATAAGTTCTAATTATTTCACCAAAATTTGAACATAAATATAAATAGATAAGTATATTGTATAGTAATACCTTTATTCATAACTTTATGTAACCATCCTCAGACTAAGTCAATAGTTGCAATATATACCTCTCTGTAACTTAAATTCATTTTCCAATATTTTTACTATTACACTTATAATATTATATATTTATAAAATAAAAAGCATCTCCTTTATAATTTCAAAAAATTATATTGAGATACTTTTTATAATTTAAATCTATATATTTAATTTAAGAATCAATCGTTCTAATATTATTATAATTCTTCATATAAATCAGTACTTAAATATTTTAGACCACTATCATTAAGAGTTAAAACTATACTTTTCCCTTTTTCTGTACTTTTTAATAGCTTAATTGCTGCACATACATTTGCACCAGAAGAAAAACCTGCAAATACGCCCTCTAATTTAGCCAATTTTCTTGCCACATCAGTTGCTTCATCATCTGTAACTTGAATATATCCATCAATAAGTTTTTTGTCTACTAGTGGCAAATCCATAGAGTAACCTCCACCTTGTATTTTATGCCCTTGGTCAGTTATTTCTTTACCTGAATAAATTGCTGCCGTTTCAGGTTCAACTACATAGCATTTAATAGAAGGGTTGTGTTTTTTAAGTGTTTTTGAACAACCAGCAAAAGTACTACCACTTCCAAGAAAATCTACAAATACATCGATATTCCCATCTAATTGCTCCCACATTTCTTCTGCTGTATAACATTCATGTGCATGGTTACAAGCTTCTAGATTGAATTGGTCTGCTCTAAATGCATTTCTTTCTTTTGCTATTTTTTGAGCCTCAATTTCTACAAGTGCTAAATCTTCACCAGATACTTGTCCATGAACTGAATTTGGCATTTGGTCTACAAGAACTACTTCTGCCCCTAAAGCTTTCATCATTCTTGCTCTTTCCATAGAATTTCCTTTTGACATACATGCTATAAATTTATAACCTTTACATGCACAAGCTATTGCTAATCCTGTTCCTGTATTACCACTTGTTAATTCCACAACTGCTTGACCTGGAGCTAATAACCCTGCATTTTCTGCTTCTGTAATCATCTGTAACGCTACACGGTCTTTTTTACTGAATCCTGGATTTAAATATTCCATCTTTGCATAAATTTTGCCTTCAACTCCAAATTCCTTTGTTATTTTAGACAAACATAACATATGAGTATTGCCTATAGCCTCTGTAACATTGTTAAGTACACGCATTACAATTCCCCCTTAGTTTCTCAACTATCATCCGTTGAAAAGCAATCCTTTATGCAGTATAATTTATATTACGGATGTGTAGTATATTTAACGTTCGTTATATTATACCTTTGTAAATTATAAATAACGTTAAATAAATTATACATTCGTAAATTATATTTGTCAATAATTTACATTTTAAGGAGTTAATATGAGTATTAATACTATTATTGCTAAAAATTTAAATAGATTACGTAATGAACGTAACCTAAGTCTAGGTCAACTTGCCGAATTATCTGGTGTAAGTAAAGTCATGCTATCACAAATTGAAAAAGGTGACTCTAATCCAACAGTAAATACAATTTGGAAAATTGCAAGTGGACTAAACGTTCCATATACTGCAATACTTGACCAACCTCAAAATGAAACTTTCATTGTTTCAAAAGCTGATATAGATGTACAAGTTTCAGAAAATAAAGATTATCGTCTTTATTGTTATTATCCCAATACACCAGTTAGAAACTTCGAGTTATTTCAAATGGAATTAGAAGAAGGTCATAGTTACACATCTGTTGGTCATTCTGAAAAATCACAAGAATACATTATGATTTTAGAGGGGCAATTAAAATTAGAAGTAAATGACTGTATTTATAAACTTAAAGAGAATGACTCTATTTGTTTTTCAGCTGAATCAGTACATACATACCATAATAAAGGGGAAAAAACACTGAAAACAGTAATAATAAATTATTACCCAGTTTAGAGAAGTTGTTTAAGAATCGGATAATGATTCCTTATACAAAAAGATAATTCCTGTTAAATAGGACTTATCTTTTTTCTTTAACATTACAAATTTATTATATATCTTTACACTTTTATTAATTATGTTATAATAATCTTATATAAAAGTTTTATATTTTTGACAAATGGAGTATGAAGTACTCCTTTTTTCTTTTATGTTACTATGATAAACATCTAGTTAACATTAATATGTTATCATGTAAAATAAATACAAAATGTCTCTTATATGTACATTTTATTGTTGTAATAATGATTTTATGTATATATTTCTCACAATTGGAGTGCTTTTGCACTCTTTTTTAATACTTATTATTATTGCTTATATACTGTTTGCTTATCTTTTTAAAATATACCTTTACTAGCAAAATATATAGATTCTTCAAGATTCAATTTTTATATTATTATTATAGTTATCAAAAATACTAAATATAGCTAATGCACTTTTATTTTTTAATTCTTTTATATATTCTAGATGGATTTTTAGCATATTTTTAATAAAATTATAATTTTTTTCTTTTAATATAAACGTTTTACACTTATATTTTTTTCCTAAGTTAATTGTCAGTAAAATATTTTATCCACATATTTTATATGAATTCCCTACATCTTATACATATAATTATCTCTCGTATTTTAGTATGATAATTTTGGTTCATTTTATTGTTACAACCTTTACTATAGTTTTATGTATTTCTTTTTAAATAATAAAAAAACTACTTATTTTATTAATAACATAAATAAGTAATGTTTATAAAATATTTTACTATACACCATTTAATATTTTATTTTTATGCAAAATTTATTTTTTATATTGTCAACATTTATAAAATGTTATATATTCTTAACAAGAAGTTAAAAATACATCACATTTTATAATATAGGAGGAATTATTAATGAAAAATTTTAAAGAACTAAATAAGCTTGGATTTTTAGGATTCTTAGGTTTTCTAGGTCTAATCGGTATATTATATACTGGTGAAATACATACTATTAGCTTCTGTGCATTTTTTGTTTTTTTTAGATACTTTAATATAATGCCAGATGAATTATTTAAAGAAAATTTAAGAAAAGCAGCAACTCCAGCATTCTTCTTAACACTTACATCATTATCGGCATCTATGATTATATCTATTGTTTCACACAAAAGTTCTAATATAGAAAATGGACTAGGAATTAGTTTTTCTGTAGCAATGATTAGTTTTATAGGAATTTTTGCATACTTACAGCATATAGAAGGAAAAGGATTAGAATAATGATAATTCGTTCAAAAACTAAGGAATACAGAGCAAGGTATAATATGAATCAAGAAGAACTTGCATCATTAGTAGGAGTAAGAAGAGAAACTATTGGTAACTTAGAAAATGGAAAATATAATCCTTCATTAAAACTAGCATTTGATATTGCTAATGTATTTAATGTAAGTATAGAAGAAATTTTTGAATATATAAAGGATTAACAACTTAAAGCAAGAGAATTGTAATAATAAAAATATAGTTCTCTTGTTTTATTTTACAAAAAAACATATTTCTAGTTTTATTATTTTATTTGTAATATTTTAGATACTTTTTATACTTATGTTACTGATATACTTAGATTAAGAAAAATAAATATCATATGAGTTGGTGATTACTTATGAAAAATCTAAATGCTTTATTATGGTATATATTAGGTATATTTCTCTCATGTTTTATACTATCATTGCTATTTGGAAAATTGCTATACCTAGTTTCTTATATACCTACACTCTAAAAGGTAGCAACTGAACAATAGTTGTTACCCTTTAATCTATCTATTAGATAAAAATTTCTAATATGGCTTTTAAACATTGTCTCATATAATTATTTCATACAAGCAATCCCTAGACAGTCTAAATATCTCTTGCTATACTCTGAACTAAATTTATATACTGAGTATGAGCCCTGAAGGGCAAATATTTGTTTACCAGATTCTGGTTCCAGAGTAAAGTTTCCATATTTCTTAAATGCTCTTTCTTCTCCTGCTGTTATAGTTTTTCCTTTTTTAGTTAAAAAAGTTATTTTACCTATTGTTCTAGCTGGTATAGATAAACCAGTAAACCATCCTATAGAACCACTTATTTTAATTATGTAATCATCTGTATCTAAATCCATAGATACTATGCTACCTCCAAAAGGTTCTCCATGTAGTTGAGTTTTGTATTTTCCATCATACACAAACTGTATAGCATCAACTATAAAAGCTCCTCTAAGTATAATCTTTGTTAATTTATTTCTATTTTTAGCAAATTGGTTGTCATCAAAAGTCTTGAATTCACAATATTCACTACACATTTCATCTAATTTCAATCTATTTTCTTCTAAGAAATTATTTACATAATCTATATGTTTCTTGGCTACTAGATTAAAATAATAATAGTTTGTTTTTTGCTTATTAGAAGATTTTTCAAATTCATTTTTCCATTTGTTTTTATCAAATTTATCTAAAGAACTATATCCTAAAGCTTTTATTGCTTTTTTCCATGCATCTGACTGGTCATCTTTTCTAGTTGTTATTACTTTTTTAACTTCTGTTTTCTGATTTTCTGTTAAACTCTCATATTGATTTAGGCTAAAATCAGTACCATTCTTAATACACTTTAGTGCATATACCATTTGACAAAATGCTTTAAAGAAATTATCTTGATTATTTTTTTGTACCTTCACTTTATCATCAGTACAACTCCAATTTGGAACATATCTGTAATTAAGATATCCATAGTCTGGTATATGACCCATTCTTCCATGTCCAAGATATGCAATTCCTTCATATCCACCAACTCCAGGAGTACCAGAAACATTAATAGCATGCCAGCTACCATTACGATATTCTTCTGCTTTAGTCCATTTAGTTTCTTCTATGTATTTACTTTCTTCTGCTATAAATTCTTTAACATCATTAATATACCATTCAGGTCTTCCAATAAAATACATGTGTGCCCATGTATCTGCAAGTACATGCATTCTCATTCCAATAAATTGTAATTTATATTCTTCAGTACTATGAAAATAGATAAGGTCATTTATAATAGCAGACACAGTCTCACTATTTGGTAAACACATTAATCTAAATCTTCTTTCATCTCCATCTTTAAATTTCCAGTTTGTTGTAAATCCTGTGCTTTCTTTAACTCCATTATAGTTATATTGGTTGTTTAAATTTCCAGGTAAAAAATGAAATGGTATCCATACTTTTCTTATTTCATTCAAACTATCAAGATTCCATTTATAACCCCATGAAGTAAAGTCTGCATAATATTTTTCAAATTCTAAAGTTGTCTGTACTGTAGGGAGTGTAAAATTTACATCTTCAAGAATCATACTCTTAGTTGATTCATCCACATATTGAGCAGAATAAGCTATTGTATTTGCTTCAGAATCATTATAGCCAGCTATTTTAGCTGCAAGATATGTACCATAATAGTGAAAATCTAAATTCATAAAATCACCTCTTAATTTTATTAAAAAAAATTAAATATATATTTATTTATATATGTTTATCTTTATCTTTAATAATAAATAAAATTTTCAAAATATTCAATATTTTCAGTCTAACTTGTCATCAAAAGTGTATAAATGGTCAAAACCCATGTTTTTTTCTAGAAATATGTGTTTTTATAATTTTAATAATCACACTTATAATTAAAAATGCATAAAATTATTTTAATATAAATTCTTCTTCTCCGCATATATATTTAAATAAATATTTATAACTTACAATTTTTCTTTTATAAACTCTCTAGTTCTATCCATTGTTGACCATACATCATCAGAATAAATCTCTGTGAATTTTTCTCCTGTAGTCTTACCCAACTCTTTCATCTTATTGCAAGCTATCCCGCCAATTACATACAAATTTTGTGTTCTATATGGTTTATAGTCTTCTATATCTATAACTAGATAATTTTCTTTTGCTCTCTTATAATATAATCCTAAAATATCTGCTGATACCTTATCATCTCCACTATATACTATTGTATGTTTAAACATCTGCTTATCCTCTGAATTATCATTTATATTTTTATTTAATATTCCTTCTGCTATTAACTTTGCAATCGTATTTTTATTTTTAATATAATAATCTGTATCTGCTTTGCTATCTACAAAACATACTTCGATTAATATTGCAGGGGCTTTGGTATGACTAAACCAATAAAGACCTCTTACATCAGATTTTGCACCTCTATTTTTAAACACTATTGACAATTTTGAATTAACTTTCTCAGCATATATTTTACCATTATTAGTTTTATATATCGTTTCTGTACCCATTGGATCTAGAGTTGTGTTATTTGCATTAAAATGAATTTGTACTGCTAAATCTACGTCTTGTTTGTTCGCTATTTGACATTGTTCAGATAGATAATTATTCGATTTATCTATCTTCCCAGTATATACAGTTGCTCCACCTTGTTTCAACCATTTAACAATTAAATCAGTTAGTATTCTGTTTTCTGCTCCTTCATCTATGTAACCAACTGCTCCTGTTCCTTTACCTGTTAGTGTATGCCCTGGTACTATTGCTATTTTCATTGTTTTTTCCTCCTTTAACCATTTGTAAGTTTGATTTATACCTATTGATATACCCCAATAAATTACACCTTGTAAAACTCAGTAGCATTTAATTCTAACATTACACTGAAAAACGTATCAAGTATTAATAACACTGCTGGAATATACTTGTTATCTAACTGTTTATACTTCTTACAACCAATTCGTAAAACATAAGGAGCCGCAACTAAAATTAGTAAATGCTCGGGTATGAAGTTTACTAAATGATACATTTCTTAACATCTTAATTAAAATGTTCCTCTCTGTATTGCAAATATAAAGAATCATACAATAGTTGTAATCATTTTACCAATCAGCAACTTTAACATACTTGTAAATGTGTTTAAATTCTCACACAATACTTTTAATTTATCTATTTCATCATTATTTTTATTTATTGTTATCTCATATCGTTTCAAGTTTTCTTTGAAAAATTCTTAATTCATGAAAACCACCTTATTTTGTATTAAAATAAGACTTAGAGATTATCTAAACCTTATAAAAAAATTTATAGTATTAATTTTTATTCATTATAATATTGATTTTTATACTCTAATAGCTATCCACTCAACATTACTTATTAGTTTGAGAATAATCACTGGTTAATTTATATGTAAATCTACTATCATTAAGTGGAACTTGAAATATGCCACCTGTTTTACTTTGATAAATTTTTCCAGAAATAGTAGCAATCTAACTAGAATAAATATATGCATAATATTTCTTATTAATATAACAAATAATAAAAAAATTAGGTGTGAAGTTTAAAGAAACATTTAAACTCGCATAACCACCAAAAGAATTACAATTACTTTTTGCAAATTTTGCACGTTTAGAAATTTCCGTATTTAACTGATTTATAGAATTATTAGCGTAAGTTAATTGATTTGTTAAATTCTCAGTGCTGGTATCTCCACTCTCAAAAGATTGTTTTATCTTTTCTGGCAATTCCACTAATGTATTGTTTAGACTTGATTCAATATTTTTTAATACTAATATATTTATGATAGATGTTTTACTATTTATCAAGCCATATTTAATTTTGCTTGAATTTACATACCAATTAGCTAATATAAAACCTTTATTAATTCAAGAAAATTCAGTTTATTTTGAATCTTTACATACCACTTAGTTAATATAAAACTTTAAGTCCCTCATGGATTTCTTTGAAGATTTTACACTTTACATACCACTTAGTTAATATAAAACCAAGAAAATCCACGATTCTATAAAAATGCTTTTGGGCTTTACATACCACTTAGTTAATATAAAACTTTGGAAGGTTATAAGAGTTAGTAGGCACATTTATGTCTTTACATACCACTTAGTTAATATAAAACCTTGGCTATAATATGCTCTTTCCTCACTTGTTAGCTGCTTTACATACCACTTAGTTAATATAAAACAAAAACTTTCGAGCTTTAGTTTTAGGCTTTGGGTTTCTTTACATACCACTTAGTTAATATAAAACTCATCAGTATTTGTAAAATGCTTTAACTTATCATAACTTTACATACCACTTAGTTAATATAAAACTTGATTGGATTAATTTTTATACTCAACATAGGAAGTTCTTTACATACCACTTAGTTAATATAAAACATGCTAGACCACATGCAAATTCAATTCTTCTTAACAACTTTACATACCACTTAGTTAATATAAAACGCTACTATTACAGTTGACCAGTCGTATATAGATATAACTTTACATACCACTTAGTTAATATAAAACTTAAAAGCAGTAGATATATTCATAGAGAAAAAGGGCGCTTTACATACCACTTAGTTAATATAAAACGAACATAAAAATAAATAATATAATAAATAATTAAAGGCTTTACATACCACTTAGTTAATATAAAACCTACTGTAATATACTTACTATTCCCGAAGGATTAAACTTTACATACCACTTAGTTAATATAAAACGCACTAAGATATCCTATTTTTGCTTGTTCCTTTGCTTCTTTACATACCACTTAGTTAATATAAAACCCCAAAATAAATTGAGCATTTTCAATACTTCAATCCACATAATTCTTTTAAAATTGCAGTGACCGACCAATAGTGTTTTTTGACACTTCATAAAAACTTCTATAGTGCAGTAATTTCAATGACTACAAGCAAATCATCGAAAAAATCGAACACTGCAAAACTTTTATATTTTTATTATATCATAAATAGATTATTTTTTAATAAACTATGAAAAAATTTTGCACTTGTTATAAAATATAATTAAATAATCCTTTTAACTTAAAAGATGGTGTTCTTATGTATGTTAAATTAGACTTCATAAGAAAAAAGATACTGAAAAACATTTAATTAAAATCGACTATAAGCAACAATAAATTTGTTACTCCAAACAATATCGCTGTAATTGATAGATACATCAAATACTTAGGAGATATAAAAATAACTATGAATAGATATTCTCACATTTTAGATGAAATAGATAAAGAAACATCTGAGAATATAAACAATGTTCTCTTCAAATAATGTTCAGTTTTGTGTCAGTCAAATATCAGTTAACGTCATATTTTTCTTAAATATCAGCCAAATGTCAGTGATATGTATCTTAAGATATACTACTAAACAACTGTCTTTCACTACTATTTAATATTATATAATAGTATTTATATCTCAGATTTGATATAATACATATGGTAAAATTTTAATTTATAAAACCAAAAATAACCTACATATATTAAAATTAACAAATTTGAAACTAAGGAGACTTATATGTTAAAGGCAATAAAAGGAAATATAATTTTCACAAAAACTTCAAACACTTTCACAGTACTTGAAAATAGTTACATTATACTGGATAAAGGCAAGGTAAAAGGAATATTTAAAGAAATACCTAAAGAATATAATAATCTAGAAATTGTAGATTACACTGATAAACTCATAATACCTGGCATGAATGACCTTCATTGTCATGCATCTCAATTTAAAAATCTAGGAATGGCTATGGATAAAGAACTTCTACCATGGCTTGAAACTTATACATTTCCAGAAGAATCAAACTATGCAGATATAGAATATGCTACAAAAATGTATAAAAAATTTGTAAAAGAAGTTTGGAAATCTGGAACTACAAGAATAACTGTATTTGCTACAGTGCATAAGGAAGCTTCTATGAAACTTATGGATATATTTAAAGAGGTTGGACTTGGAGCATATGTTGGTAAAGTAAATATGAACATGAATTGCCCTGACACCTTATTAGAAAATACTTATGATTCTATTGCTGATACAGAAGAAATTATAAACAAATACAATGATACAGATTCTATTGTAAAACCAATAATAACTCCTAGATTTATACCAAGCTGTACAAGTGAACTTTTAAAAGGTTTAGGAGATTTATGTTTAAAGCATAATATTCCTATACAGTCACACTTATCTGAAAATCATGATGAAATTGAATGGGTTAAAAGTTTAGAGCCTAAATCTAAATTTTATGGAGATGCCTACAATAGATATAATTTATTTGGCCAGACTCCTACACTAATGGCTCACTGTATTCATTGCTCTCAGGAAGAAATAGATTTAATGAGAGAAAATGATGTTATGGCAGTTCACTGCCCAGCTTCTAACTTTAATGTTGGTAGTGGAGCTATGCCTATTAGAAAATTACTTGATAATAATATTAAATTAGCTCTTGGTTCAGATATAAGTGGTGGGCATACCTTGTCAATATTTAAAGCTATAGTATCTGCAATACAGTTATCTAAATTATATTGGGTAAATTCTGGTAAGAAGTGTAATTTCTTATCTTTATCTGAAGCTTTTTATATTGCAACTAAAAGTGGAGGAAGTTTTTTTGGAAAAGTTGGTAGCTTTGAAGAAGATTATGATTTTGATGCATTAATTATTGATGATTCAGATTTAAATCATGCCGATTATTCTATACTTGAAAGACTTGAAAGATTTATCTATGTTGGTGATGATAGAAATATCATTCATAGATATGTATGTGGACAATTAATTGAAGAACCTAATATAGAATTATAACAAAAATTTTAATTATATGAAATTTGTTCATATAAACTGTTTGATTTACATAACTACTATGAATAAAAGAGTATCTTTTAAACCTAAAACTATAGGTTAAAATATACTCTTTTTTAGCTTATTTATAAATTTTAGTGAGTGTAACATCTCTTCACTAATATAATTTTCTTTGCTATAATCTACTCTTCACATTTAAGATTATCTATATTCATCTAGATATTGAGCAAGATTACTTATACTCTTATAGAATTAATAACTCTTTTTATAAGTAATCTTAAGCTTTACTTTTGTTGTATGCTTTACATACACTAAGTATTAAGATTGAACCTATAACCCCAAGAACTATTCTACTTATTAAAAACTCCACTGGCACATCAAATGCAAGATTCCCCATCCTATCTCCAACTTTATTTTCTATTACAGCGTTTATAAGATTCTTACCAGATATAATAGATAATGCATTGGAATTTGTTAAAAGAAATATTATTGGAATAAAAATATATAGTAAGTTTCCATTTATATTTCCAATAAACATACCTACACATGATACAAATAATACTGACGGTATTAAAATAAGTAGTATTGGTTTTACAAGAGTTTCAAAATCATTAAATTGAAATAATCTATTGTAAAAAATAAAACTTATTGCAATTACAACTGTAACTGTTAAAAGATATGCAACTGCTATTGTAAGACTTTTTAAGCAAAAATAGAAATATTAGATTCATTCCTTATCATTTCACAAACTACAAAACCATCTATCTTTGGCATAAGTATATCTACTAAAATTAAATCAAAGTAATTTTTTTTGAACTTTTCAATACCATCAAGCCCCTCTTTTGCTGTTATAATAGTGTATCCTGTATTTTCTAAAAATGTTTTTATTATATTTTGAATATCTATATCGTCTTCTATAACTAATATCCTTTTTGACAAACTTATACCCCATTTCTATATCTATAAATTTTAGATTGCATATTTAGATTATATCTTATCTTTATGTTTTTAATGTGTGGTGTAAAGTTAATACCTTAAGCACTTCTCATATTATATATTTGGAAAAATATAGGGTCAATAGCATAATCTAATGTAAATTTCTCCATAAATATTTATATTTTTCCTCATTTTTTAATTTTATTAATTTTTTTAAGAAATACTAAATTTTATTTGTAAATATGTAGTATTTTTTGCAGTATTTTTATATAATATATATGTACAAATAATTTTGGAGGTTTTATCTAATGAGTGAGTTTAGAAATGTTACTGCAGTAAAGAAGGCAAACGTTTATTTTGATGGTAAAGTAAGTAGTAGAGTAATAATATTCCCTAATGGAGAAAGAAAAACTCTAGGATTAATGTTACCTGGAGAATATACTTTTTCTACTAGAGAAGAAGAAATAATGGAGATGCTTGCTGGAAGTATGGATGTAAAATTACCTGGAAGTAATGAGTTTATAACTTATAAAGAAGGTCAAAAATTTAATGTTCCTAGCGATTCAAGTTTCGATTTAAAGGTTAACGAAGTTGTTGACTACTGTTGCTCATATATAGTCGATTAATAAACATACATATTCTTACATAAAATTAAACACATCTGAAAAGAGCAGTTTATTGAAAAACTGCTCTTTTTTATATAATCTTAAAATTAATTTAAATCTGGAACTATTGTATCTAATATCTCATCTAATACGAACAGCATTACTTTTATCATAATTGGCATTAATACTGCTAATGCCATCGTTATAAGAATTAATTCTTTACTTAATGCTACAAATGAGAATAATCCACCCAAAAATAGAATTCCAATAACAAATGCAATGGTCATACTTACAATTAAAAATAATCTTTCTTTATTAAATGGTAAACATTGTTGTCTTAATATTAAAAGACCACATACACCAGTTAATATCGCACACATTGTAGAAAATACACTTGAGCTATAACCTAAGTATTCAACTATATTGTAAACAATAATTACATTTACTGTCACACATAGTGCTCCTGGCAAAGCATTTTTTAATATATTAAGTAGAAAACTTCCTGAAATTCTACTTTTATTTGCTTCAAGAGCCAAGAAGAATGATGGTATACCAACTGTTACAGCTCCAATCAGTGATAATTGTATAGGTACGAATGGATACTGTCTACTAAAGAAAAATAATGTTAATAGTGACAAGAAGAATGAAAAAATTGTCTTTACTAAAAATAAAGAAGATGCTCTTTGAATATTATTAATCACCTTTCTTCCTTCCATAACAACTTTTGGCATTGATGCAAAATTTGAATCCAACAATACTAAATTAGAAACATTTTTAGTAACATCACTTCCAGACGCCATAGCTATACTACAATCAGCTTCTTTAAGCGCTAACACATCATTTACACCATCTCCAGTCATAGCTACTGTATGATTTTGTTTTTTTAATGCCAAAATCATTTGTTTCTTCTGTTGAGGGCTTACCCTTCCAAAAACACTATATTTATCAACTGCCTCATATATATCTTCATCACTTTTAAGTGTTGTTGCATCAATAAAATTACTAGCCGTTTTAAGACCTGCTTTTCTAGCCACTTCGCTTACTGTTACTGGATTATCTCCAGATATAATTTTTATATCTACGCCTTCATTATAAAAAAATTCTAAAGTTTCCTTAGCCTCATCTCTAATTTTGTCCAAAATTAATATAAAAGCTAGTGGTTTTATATCTTCAGGTATATGATTTTCTTCCATATAAGAATTACTATGAGCTAAAACTATTACCCTATTGCCTTTTTTAGAATATTTTTCAACCTCTGTTTTAAGTTCTTTATGTTTATCCTTAAAAATAAACTCAAATGCCCCTAGTAAATATGTACCTTTATCTTCAAAGGCTACTCCACTGTATTTTCTTTCTGACGAAAATGGTATTAAACTTTTAACTTTATACGTATCTAAAATATTGTATTTATCTCTTATTGCATTTATTGTTGCATTATCATCCTTAAGGGAATTACATATATTCCCCATTATATCATCAATATCTATTTCGTCTAACATTACTACATCATCAACTTGCATTTTACCTTCTGTAATTGTACCTGTTTTATCAAGACATAATGTGTCAACTCTAGCAAGAGTCTCTACACAGTATAATTCTTGCACTAAAGTTTTATGACTTGCAAGCTTTATAGTTCCTACAGCTAGAGCAATACTTGTAAGCAATGTCAATCCCTCTGGTATCATTCCATTTACAGCTGCCACAGTACCTACTACAGATGTCGTTATAGAATCTCCATTTCCAAAATGTTGCTTTACAAATAATATAATCCCTAGAGGAATAATTATTATACCTACAACTTTTAATATTGTATTTAATGAATTTCTAAGATGAGAATTATGTTTTCTAGAAATCTTGGCATCATTGGCTATCTTATTTGCATAGTTATCTTTTCCTATATTTTCAACTCTCACAAAAGCCTCTCCAGAAACTACAAAGCTACCAGAATATAAGAAATCACCTTCATTTTTTATAATAATATCAGATTCGCCTGTAATTAAAGATTCATTTACCTCTAATTTTCCATCTAAAACTTTTGAATCTGCACAAATTTGATTCCCTGTTTTTAAAATCATAATATCATCTAATACTAATTCTTGTACATCAATCTCTTTTTTCTCTTCTTCCCTTATAACAGATACCTTATTTGAAACTATGACAGATAGATTGTCCAACAATCTTTTGGCTCTTATTTCTTGAATTACTCCTATAATAGTATTAATTACAGCAATAAATATAAATAAAGTATTTTTAAAAGAACCAACTGATACCAATAGACAAACTAAAACAATATTTATGAGATTAAAAAGTGTAAACACATTATCTTTAAAAATTTGTTTATATGTTTTAGTCTTTCCATTATCAAATACATTAATTAAATTATCATCTATTCTACTTTGAAGTTGTACGCTACTTAATCCCATATTTATATCGCAATTATACCTTTTTAAATTAACACTATCCATATTCTACTCCTTTCAACTTAACCCTTTTTTATACTTAAATCTACAAATATATTATAAAATTCTCAATTTTTATATTTTATTATTCTATAGTTTATATAATAAAATATAAATCTAAAGATTTTAATAATATAATTCTTAAGATTTCCTAAATTTTTATAAATTTCGATATATTTTAGTTAAGTTTCTCTTAAACCAAAAGAGTAAAAAGTTGTATCAAAATAAATTTCTATAATTTTTATGAATATTGGTATAATAATCATCATGTTAATATTCTTATATAAGCACTAATATAATTTAAAACTTCAGTAGTAAATATTATATATACAAAAAAAGCTATCTAAACTATATTAAGTTAGATAGCTTTTTGTTATAAATACAAATTTCTTTATATTTATAATCTCTATTTTTAATTATTTATCTTCGCGACCATGTAAGTATAGGTTTCTTTACTGCCCTTGCATCATCCACTCTCTTAACTAGGGTATTATGTGGAGCAGTTTTTAATAGTTCTGGTTCTTCTTTTGCCTCCTTAGCAACATTTTTCATAGCTTCTATAAAACTATCTAATGTCTCTATGCTCTCACTTTCTGTAGGCTCTATCATAAGTGCCTCATTTATGATAAGAGGAAAATACATTGTTGGAGGATGATATCCATAATCCAGTAATCTCTTTGCTATATCTATAGTTTTTATATTTGCCTCTCCTCTTGGTAACCCACCTAATACAAACTCATGTTTACATAAGGTATCTATTGGTAATATATAGTCATCTTTTATACTCTCTTTGATATAATTTGCATTTAAAACTGCCATTTCACTAGCCTCTTTAAGCCCATCTCTTCCCATAGTTAATATATATGTGTAAGCTCTTACAAGCACTCCAAAATTGCCATAGAAGTTTTTAATTTTTCCAATAGATTTTTCTCTATCATAATCTAATACATATTTATCTTCTTGTTTTTCAATCACTGGTATTGGTAAAAAAGATACCAATTCTTTTTTAACTCCAACAGGACCAGCTCCTGGACCTCCTCCTCCATGAGGAGTAGAAAAGGTCTTATGAAGATTAAGATGAACTACATCAAATCCCATATCTCCAGGTCTTGTTATTCCCATAATGGCATTCATATTTGCACCGTCATAGTACAGAAGTCCTCCTGCTTCATGTACAAGACTTGCTATTTCTTTTATATTTTTTTCAAACAATCCAAGAGTACTTGGATTAGTAAGCATAAGAGCTGCTACTTCATCACTTAAAGCTTCTTTTAACGCATCTATGTCTATAGCTCCATTTTTATCAGATGTTATCTGAATCACATCAAAGTTTGCCATAGCTGCACTTGCTGGGTTTGTTCCATGTGCAGAATCAGGAATTATTACTTTAGTTCTCTTATGGTCTCCTCTATTTTCATGATATGCTTTTATAATCATAAGACCTGTAAATTCACCATGTGAACCTGCGGAAGGTTGTAGTGTAACTTCATCCATACCTGTAATTTCTGCAAGTCGATTTGATAAGTCATACATTAAAGAGAGAGAACCTTGTGCTGTGTATGAAGATTGGTATGGATGCATTCCAGTAAAGTTTGGAAGTGCTGCCATATCTTCATTTATTTTAGGATTATATTTCATAGTACAAGAACCTAAAGGATAAAAACCTGTATCAACTCCAAAATTTTTATTTGATAATAGGGTATAATGTCTAACTAATTCTAATTCGCCAACTTCTGGCAAATTCAATTCACTTTGTCTAACCATACTTTGGTCAATCATATCTTCTACTTTTATATCATCTATATCTAACTTTGGAAGCGAATATGCTTTTCTACCTTTTTTAGATATATCTATCAACAAACTATTATATTCTTTCATTATAATCCCTCCATTATTCCAACTAACTTATCTATTTCTTCTTTGCTTCTTTTCTCAGTTACACAAAGTAAAGTTGAATTTTTTAATTCTGGGTAATTGTGCTCTAAGTTATAACCACCTAATATATTTTCTTCTAAAAGCTTATTATTTATAGTCTCTATATTAAGATTTCCTTGTACAGTAAATTCTTTGAAAAATTTACCTTTAAATATTGGCTTATATTTTCCTGTTTGTATAAGCTTATTATAAGCATAATGTGCTTTTTTCATAGATTGCATACCAACCTCTTTAAATCCTTCTTTCCCCATAGTAGCCATGTATATTGAAGCTACAAGAGCATTTAAAGCTTGATTTGAACATATATTAGAAGTTGCTTTTTCTCTTCTCACATGCTGTTCTCTAGTTTGTAAAGTTAACACATATGCAGTTTTTCCTTCTGTATCTAAGCTTTGCCCAACTATCCTTCCAGGCATTTTTCTCGTATACTTAGATTTACTAGCCAAAAATCCTACATAAGGTCCTCCAAAGTTAAGAGGATTTCCTAGTGATTGAGCTTCTCCAACAACAATATCTGCTCCTATTTCACCTGGCGTCTTTAAAACTCCTAATGATATTGGGTCAACACTCATAACTAACATAGCTTTATTTTCATGAGTTATCTTTTCTATTTCTTCCATTTCTTCAATAATACCAAAGAAGTTAGGAGTCTGTATAAGAACACATGCTGTATCTTTATCCACTGAATCCCTTAATTTTTCTATATCTGTAGTTCCATATTCATTACAAAAATCAATTTCTACTATTTCACAATCTTTGTATTGTAGATAAGTTTTAAGTACTGATAAAGTTTCAGGATGTGTAGTTTTTGATACTACTATTTTACTTTTTCTAGTCTGATTCATAGCCATTATGCATGCTTCTATTGCAGCAGTTGCTCCATCATACATTGATGCATTTGCAATTTCCATTCCAGTAATTTCTGCAATCATAGATTGGAACTCAAACACTACTTGTAAAGTCCCTTGACTTATTTCAGCTTGATATGGAGTATATGCTGTATAAAATTCAGACCTTGAAGTTATATGTTTTATAATTGATGGTATATAATGGTCATATGCACCAGCTCCAAGAAAACAAGTTAAGTCTTCTAAGCTTAAATTTTCTTCTGACAACCTTTTTACTATTTTACTTACTTCTAATTCAGATTTCCCACTTTCCAAGTTTAAATCTCTTTTTAACTTTATTTCATCTGGTATATCTGAAAATAATTCATCAACTGAATTTAATCCTACTACCTTTAACATTTTTGATTTATCTTCACTTGTGGCAGGTATATATGAAAATTTATTTTCTTCATTTAATACAGTATTATCTTTTTTATATTGCTTTTTATAAAAAGGTTTCTTAACTATCATGGCAGGAACAACTTTTTTTCTGATTGCTATACCTATTTCATTTCCTACTTTTGCATACTCAGAATCTATAATTCCCATACCTAAAATCTTTCCTGTTGTTGGAGAAGCACATCCTGTTGTTACAAAGCCTACTATTTTGTCACCAATCTTTATATCGTATCCATTTCTAGGCATCCCTTTGCCTTGCATTTCAAATCCAACTAATTTTCTTTTAGCTCCATTTTCTTTTTCTTCTGATAAGATTGTTTTTCCAATAAAATCTTCCTTGCTTGTTTTTACAAAAATTGATAGGCCTCCTTCAATTGGAGATATATGTTCGCCTATTTCATGACCATATAGAGGTAGAGCTGCTTCAAATCTCAAAGTATCTCTACAACCTAAACCAGCAGGACATATATCTTCTCCTCCAGCTTTTAAAACTTCATTCCAAATTATTTCTGTATGTTCATTTTTACAATATATCTCAAATCCATCTTCTCCAGTATATCCTGTTCTTGAAACTAAACAAGTTAAACCACATATTTTTGTTGATGGAATTGACTTATAAAATTTTATTGATTTTAAATCTATGTCTGTGATTTTTTGAAGAATTTCTTCTGCTTTAGGCCCTTGAGCTGCTAGTTGACTAACTTCATTAGAAACATTTTTTATATCTACATTGTAACCTTTACTTTGTTTTATTATCCATGCCACATCTTTATCTATATTCCCTGCATTTATTACTAATAAATAATCTTCTTCACCAAATTTATATATTAATAAATCATCAACTACTCCTCCGTTTTCATAACACATAGGTGTATATATAATGTCATTTACCTTTAATGTGCTTATATCATTTGTAACTAAATTTTGTATAAATTTTTCTGAATCTACACCTTTTATTTGTACCTCTCCCATATGAGATACATCAAAGATACCTGCACTTTTTCTAACCATTTCATGCTCTTTATTTATTCCTTCATATTCTAAAGGCATTTCCCAGCCAGCAAACTCAACAAGTTTTGCTCCAAGCTCTTTGTGTATATTATACAAAGGCACTCTTTTCAATTCATTCATATATAACCCTCCCTATAAAATTAGACCCACTATATTTAAGCAATTTCGATATTATGTCCTATACTTTTTCATAAAAAAAAGATATATTAGCATAGAAAATAATCCTAGCCTATATATCCCTGTTTGTATACCTGAAAGATTTAATAATTTAATATTATTTTGCTTCTTCGGTGACTTATAGTATATTAACTTAAGTCTCTCCAGAGTCCCATCAACTAGCGATATCTTTGCCTGAAAGTTTCTCTAAGAATTGGCATTTCTTAAATTTCTTCTTCGGCGCCTTTTTATATAAAGGTCTCTCTCGCTAATCTCATTTGGAAATATTTATTTTCATTTTTATTGTATGAATATTTCAATTAAATGTCAACACATTATATTTATTTTTTTTTATGTATTAATTTTTTTGTTAAGTTTTTATTATCAATTATATTACTTTTATATTATTAACTTTTATACATATATGTTATATATTAATGTAAAATAATAT
>NZ_AVHW01000063.1 GCF_000449425.2 Clostridioides difficile CD160 | reverse complement strand
AAAAGTACCACGATAAAATGGTAATTTATTGTGTGTAAATTCTGCTTCAAAACTTATTTCAGATAGCCCTTCTTTTTTTAATATATTTACTTCACCAGTATTTATTAGGTCTACAGTTTTATTTTTATTTGTTACTTTAATCTCAAGTTTGGGTGGTGCAATTGGTAATTATACTCCATCCAAGTAAAAATCATAAGCCATTTATATATCCCTCCTCTCTAAACAATTCCTTCGGCTGATACAATCATGGCGTCGTTTAATTTTTCTGTTAAAACATTTACTATACCATCAATATCTGTATCACTATTTATGTTGTTTGTATTGTTCATATCAATTTTTATGTTGACTCCTGTAAATCGGTTTATTGTTTCCTGCTCTGCAATATCTCTAAGATATTTTAAATCCTCTTGACTTTTATCCATTGTTTTTGCCATTTTCGCAGTATTTCCCGCAGTATCTTTTGCTCCTTTGGCGGCATCGTTCAGTGGAGAATTTAAACCAGCTGAACCAATTCCATCACCAAGTCCGTATTTTTTATCCCATAAGTCGTCTAATCCTAATTTTTTCTTTGCATCTTCTAGCATCTTATTAATATCAAAAGTATCTTTAAATTTATCAGTTATAGCATTTTGCCACTTAGTTCCAAGTGCATTTCCTTTTTTAAACTGACCTTCAATGTCTTTATATCCCATTCGCTCTAGTACAACTTTCTCTGGTGCATTTCCTACCCATTTGTTTAAACTGTTGATTTGTTGTTGTATATAGCTATTATCAGCTTTAACTGGTGTAAATGTTGCTTCTCCAACTTTTCCAATGTTTATCCCTGGTATTTTATTTATTAGGTCGATTAACTTATTTACTCCTCTGATTGCTATGTTCGCCCCGTCTATGAATGCTTTCCCAAGCGCATTTCCAGCATTATTTACTGAGTCATTTAATGATACCATTTTTTCTATTATGAAGATTACACCCTTCGCAATAGCTTGTTTCATAAGAAAAACACACTGATTCCATCCATTCGCAATAGCTTCGTTTACAAATATACAACCATTTAAAAGTCCAATCATTATATTTTGTATTGTTGCTACTGCTGCAAATACTGCACCTACTATTACTCCTAGTACAGTTAGACTCGTACCTGCGAATTTATTTACTGCTGCTACTGCAACAAAAACTACTACTACAAATGCTATAATACCTGCTATTATCCAAAAAATTGGACAAGATAATAATGCTGCATTAAATCCCCATTGTGCTGCTGTTGCTTGTGCTGTTACCAAAGCTTCCATGGTTTGCGCAGATATTTTTCCGAATATCGCAAATTCTTGTGCTGCTAAAGCTGCACAAGCTTTATATGCAGCTACTGCATACAATGAATTTACAAAAGATGCTACCGTGGTGGCAATTGTACTTGCAAGTAATACTCCTTTATATATCGCAATTGCTGCTATCACCCCATATATAACAGGTGCAACCATGCTCCAATTTTGGGCAAACACATTAGCAACATTTAGTGCTGCATTAGTAATTCCTCCAAGACCTTTAATTATCAATACAGCTCCTAATGTAACTCCTTGTATAAAACTTGAGAAGAATTCACTATTTAAAATGTTTTTTATAATATTCAGTGTGTCATAAATACTTGAAGATATTGCAATCATTACATTTCTCATAGATACAACAATCTCACTAAATCTAACACTTTGCAATGCTCCACTTATCTTTCCGAGGGTTTGCCCAAAAATCATATAGGCATCATTTTTCATCATTGTAAGAGCTTGAGAAAAAGTTATTGGCATGCTTGCGAATTTCTTTTCTATCTCATTACTTGCTTTAAATAGTGCATTTCTCACTACATCTGCTGTTATAGCACCCGTTCGTGACAAATCCTTTAATGCTTCTTTACCTTTACCCATACTCTCTGCAATTTTAGTAGCTAAAAGTGGTGCATTTTCCATAATTGACCTAAACTCATCACCTTGCAATTTTCCTGCTGCCATGGCTTGTGTAAGCTGATACATTGCTGCACTTGCTTCTGATGCTGATGTTCCTCCTATTACAAATGATTTATTCATTAACTCTGCAAACTTTACAACTTCTGCACTACTTCCAAACGCTTCTCCTGCAAGTATCCCTAGTTTTGATACCTGTGCTGCTGTATCTGCATAACTTGCTCTAGCACTTTGAGCTGATAAATAAATCATCTTATTAAGTTGTTCTGTTGTCTGTAATCCGTCATTCATTAGATTTAAACGTGCTTTTGTACTTGCAATTGTATCTGCTGCTTTTGTAATACTTTCTATTCCTTTTATTCCAATGTACATACCTGCGATATTTTTAAGCCTAGAAACCAATACAGAACTTGCTTCACTTCCTCGTTTTATACTATTGTTAAAATTTTCTTGTTCATTTGTATTTTTTCCAATTTTCTGTTCTATCCTTGTGAGAATACTTTCTATATTGTTTAAACTCTGCTGAGATGTCTGTATCCCACCTGTGTTGAGTGGATTATTCAATCTCCCTTGTAGTCTTTCTAGACTATTAATTGTCGTATTAATAGATGTAGTCATATTACGAAAAGCGGGTGTCATTCCATCAAATATTTTTATAGAAGTTTGTATTGTTGCCACTTTCTCACCTTCTTTCATGCCACAATAAAAGCACTTGCCTATTTTCAAGCAAGTGCTTATAAATTTATATTTAGTCATTTATTTACGCCCAGAACTGTTTCCCACAATTTAAACAAGTAACTCTAACTTTCTTTGCACCTAAGTTGCCTGCCATTAAACCAAGTCCTCCTACAACAGTTGCTCCAGCTACAGCTTTTCCTATACCAAACCCCTTTTTATGAGCAGATAATGAAACAGAACCACATTTGGGGCAACGTGCTACATTATCATTCTCAAATTCATTAAATTTTTTATAGTTATCTTCCCTTAATTCGTCTTTTTCTTCTTCAATATTTATTTTTTCACTTAACTCTTTTAATTCTTTAAAAGCTGGATATATAATATTTTTACACTCTTTTATGTCTAGCTCTAGTAGCCTCATTACAATATCAATTGCTAAAATTTTATCTCCTTTAGTTTCTTTATAAATATTAGTCAGATTTAATTCTTTTCCATGAATATTTATAAAGAAATCATCATTGTTAACTGTATTTACTAATACAGGCGTTCCGCAGTTTGAACAAAATTTTCCTGCACCAGTTATCTCATAACCACAGTTTGAACAAAACATAACAAATCCCCCTAGTACAATAATTTTATAAGATTATTATACTATATACGTAAAATTTTTACATTATAATCACATCCTTTCAATAAAAAAACACCTACTATTCAAGTAAGTGTTTTTAGTATTTTGATTTTAAATCCACATAGTTAATATAAAATTCATCAAAAGTATAGCGGATTACCTCGACGTGGACATCTTTACATACCACTTAGTTAATATAAAACGGCTAAAAAGAAAGATAATTTAATGCAAGTAAAAGCTTATTTACATACCACTTAGTTAATATAAAACTTGACAAACTAATTTCAAAAATCCATGAAAATACAACTTTACATACCACATAGTTAATATAAAACAATATGAAATGGTATTGCAAAATAGATACACAATGTCCTTTACATACCACATAGTTAATATAAAATTCAAGTTTTATATAATAGAAAAAATAAATTATTTAAACTTTACATACCACATAGTTAATATAAAATAAAGTTTTATAAATCAAACTTATATTGAATATGAAAACTTTACATACCACATAGTTAATATAAAATTTGACCCTTCATCTTTGCATTTTGATAGATTCAATTACTTTACATACCACATAGTTAATATAAAACACCTCAGTTGGAGCAGGATATAAAAAGTGCTAAAAACTTTACATACCACATAGTTAATATAAAACCATTTATATTTTCTTTTTTAAGTTCAGCCTTAAATTCCTTTACATACCACATAGTTAATATAAAACTGATAGCAAAAAATAAAGAAATGTTAAATATATAGGGCTTTACATACCACATAGTTAATATAAAACGATTTTTTCGTGCGGAGGAAAATTGATGTGGGGACATCTTTACATACCACATAGTTAATATAAAACCTTTAAGAATCTTACTAATTGCAGCTACTCCAATGTACTTTACATACCACATAGTTAATATAAAACAATAGGACTTTGCAACGAGTTACTGAAATAAATAAAGACTTTACATACCACATAGTTAATATAAAACTTGCAAACATATTCTAACATCTTCTTTACAGTTCCAACTTTACATACCATATAGTTAATATAAAACATGGCGTAAAATAATGAACCTTTCACCAATAGAGGGCTTTACATACCACATAGTTAATATAAAATTAAATCTCTAGCACTTAGTTTCCCATCTGATGTTATCTTTACATACCACATAGTTAATATAAAATGAGGGAGTACAAGAACAATATTAAGAAAGTTGAACACTTTACATACCACATAGTTAATATAAAATTTTATATTTTATTTGGGGTTGGCACACTTTCCCCAACTTTACATACCACATAGTTAATATAAAATATATAATAAAAAACTCGATTAATAATATATATAAAACTTTACATACCACATAGTTAATATAAAATTTCCGAAGATTTGGGCAGATGAAATGGGCGTAACAACTTTACATACCACATAGTTAATATAAAATCAGTTACTAATTTTAGTAGCTGCTCTTTATGTTATCTTTACATACCACATAGTTAATATAAAATTAGGTAATGGTAAAACTGATAAGTATGAACCATTAACCTTTACATACCACATAGTTAATATAAAATCTGTTACACATGTGTGTATATACTTGTTCAAGTCTTCTTTACATACCACATAGTTAATATAAAATCCCAAAATAAACTAAGTATTTTCAATACCTACACATATACAAATCTCTTAAATTTGCAGTGAGCGGCTAGTAGTGCAATTGATAACATTTATCGTATACTCTCAATACCTTGTATTTCAACTGTTAAAGCATACTTAAACATAAAAATCGAACACTGCAAAACTCTTACCTATATTATACCATTTTTTAACATATAAAGCACTTGAAACAACAGAATATCCAAGTGCTTTATCTATATTATTTATTCTCTTTTTCTTCTGATTTCCTAACTTCTTCTTTCACTAAATTTACAAATCTATAAAATCTTTCTGGATTTTCATTTCTCATTTTTTCAAAGATACTTCCAAGTTCTTTAATAAGTTCTATTCTATCCATATCAAGTAAATTCTCATACATTGCATTAATCCCCCTCAAAACTAAACTAAAATATATTATTTAATACAATAGAATTTACTCAATCTTGTATACTACATGATAATTCTTCTTTTCACCTTGTATCTTAGCAGGCTTATTATTATCATCTATCCAACACTTAATCTTCTCTATTACACTTTCTGTATACTTATTTACAGTACCAGTCCAAGAGCCATTTGTTTCCCAAACTCCCTTAACTTCACTATCTTCTAAATCAATCTTTTTAATAATCTCACAAACAGCCATCTGTGCTGGTTTATTACTCTTAGAATATATTTTAAGTTTAGATGCTATTTGCTTTGTATCAAAGTAATGTTCTTCTTCATCTATCTCAATTGGTAAATCAATGCCTGCCTTTTTATATAATGTCTTTGCTGTTAATAGTTTTGATTTGTTGTCAAATCCTGCATTGTCTAGTAATTCTTTTAACATAGATGTACTATTATAAGCTAGTTGCAGTTTTTCAAGCTCACTTGCTTTTTCTCTTAGTTTTTCGGGGTTAGCATTATCAGTTATGTATGCACCAGTCTTGAATATAGATTCTACTACATCCCAAACCCAATCCATAAAAGTATCAGCCTTTGGCTGTCTACTAAAACGACATATTTCCATTACTCCTTTTGTATTATAAACTATAGTATCTCTTAATACTTTTCTATTCCCTTCAACTGTAACCAACTTGACTACAGTTGAAAATTTATCAAGTCTATCTTTGTTACGTTCATGTATTTTACTTATAGCTATCCTTGGTTCTGTATACTCTAAAGCCATTCCTATTTGGTCTCTAGTCATTAATATATCTTTAGTATCATTTTCATAAAAATTACATTCGACTTCTCCAAAATTTTCTGATTTGATTAATTCTAAATTAGTTTTCATATAAATTCCTCCTCAAATTAGTTTGAAAGAAGTTTCTCTATATGATAGAATATTTCATATAGAAGTACTAACTTCTTTGTGGGAAATAGAGTGTTCAAACTTGGTCGGGCGAACACTCTATTTTTGTTATTTTTTTAGGTCATCATATATTTTGTCTATACCTTTTCTTATTATTTCAGAACGATTACTATCTAATAAATTTACACATTCATCTAACTTATCAATAGTATCTTTATCAGCTCTTACTCTAATCATAGTATCTTTTACACTTTCTGTTGGACGACCCATCTTTTTTTGTGGCATTTATTTCACCTCACTTTTGTTGCTACAATTATATTATAATTTATGTAGCAACAAAAGTCAATGATATATCCAATTTTTTCTAATTATTTTACCCAACCGACCAAATTTGAGCAAAACAAAAGCACCTACATATTTGTAAGTGCTTACTATATTATCTATTCTAATAATACCTTTTTCTTTTTATTATATTCTTCATCTGTTATTGCTCCTAAATCTAATAATTGTTTGTATTTTAGTATTTCATCAGCTGTAGAACCACACATAGACTCTTTTTTATCTTCTGCATCCTCGTAATTTGTTATTATAGATAAAGTTGATAAAATTTCTTGTGCATAATTATAAGATTCTTTATATAAACTTGAGTCTGTAGAGGTTTTAGAATTAATCAAGTATATATATTTTATAGAATTCTTTATATTATTAATTGTAATTTTTACTTTTAAACTATTTACATAAGTTTTTATTTTTTTCTTTCCTAATATACTTCCAGCTATAGCTCCTGTTTCGCCAAATAAAAGACCTCCTCCAATAGCACCACCTATTTCACTTTTAATTATAGATTCATCATCTTCTAAAAGTTCAAATGAAATAATATCCCTAAAGTCATATACTCTCTTATTCTTATTTAAATTGCTTATTTTATCAGACATAATTAATTGTTTTTTATTTTCATCTACTAATAAATAAATTCCTACTTTTTTACTTGCGTTAAAAGATTCAAATCTTTTTTTATTTTCAAGTGTTAATCTTATTGATTTTTTTATTTCCTCAGAAGATATTTTTTTAATTACATCTGTTGGTTCGACTATAGAAAATGTATCTTTATATTTTTTTAAACATTCAGAACATATTACACCATCAGATATTTTTTGTTTACCTTTTTCTCCACATATACAACAACTTTCATTTCCACTAAATAATCCCATAATATCCCCCTTTATTATAATGAATTTATAGGATTATTATACTATATCAGTAAAATTTTTACATTATAATCACCTTCTTTCAATCAAAAAACACCTACCTGAGTAAGTGTTTTTTGATTATTTTTAATTTTAAGTCCACATAGTTAATATAAAATTGACCAGTACGAATGCTAGGCTAGCAATGATAAACGACTTTACATACCACATTGTTAATATAAAACACTATAAAAGCTAGAATGCCTAATACTACCCATGTAATCTTTACATACCACTTAGTTAATATAAAACGAGGTATATGGTGTTTTACCACCCACTTAGAATGCTGACTTGCCATTTAGTTAATATAAAACCAATCGATGGCAAAGATGTAAAGTCTTTTATATTTGAATTTACATACCACTTAGTTAATATAAAATGTATAAATGGAGTTATAAAAGCGTTAAACTTAATTCCCTTTACATACCACTTAGTTAATATAAAATGCTCTAATGGTTGGAAAAGAACACAAGATTTTACTACTTTACATACCACTTAGTTAATATAAAATCATATGTTTCAAAGCTAAAACTCGACATAATTTCTTTCTTTACATACCACTTAGTTAATATAAAATCAGATTAAAAATTAATTACTTTTTAAACTACTCTTATCTTTACATACCACTTAGTTAATATAAAATCAATTTCTGCTGTTGCTCCTATTGCTCTTGGCATTACTTTACATACCACTTAGTTAATATAAAATCTACATTCTTCTTTCTTGTAATTCCAACCCATAACCTCTTTACATACCACTTAGTTAATATAAAATAAGGGGAGCAGGGCTACACACCGTCAATCGGAGAAAACTTTACATACCACTTAGTTAATATAAAATAGGAAATGGTGGAAATAAATCAACTGGAGGGTCTATCTTTACATACCACTTAATATAAAATGAGAATGATTTAAAACTAGCAAAGGGTACTTTAAGGCCTTTACATACCACTTAGTTAATATAAAATAAGTTCCAACTGCATATACATATATCTAGTACTATACTTTACATACCACTTAGTTAATATAAAAT
>NZ_AVHW01000062.1 GCF_000449425.2 Clostridioides difficile CD160 | reverse complement strand
AACACTAAAAGTAAAGTTATATTGTAATTTACTATATTATGTTAAAGATATATTCATACACACAATAGAATCGTTTGCAATTTTATCTTTGTGAAAAATAAGATTTTGAAATAGAACATTTTTAAATAAAATTAAACTTATTAAACAGATATATTTTTTATAAGTTTATAAAAAACAGATTATATTGTGACTTTAAATTGTTTCTTAGAAATACGTTATTATAGATTTTATATTCTTAACAAATGTCTTAAAATTTATATGTAAACACATTTTCAGACAACAAAAAAAGCACTTAATGTGCTTTTGTATATTTATTAGAAAATATCTTTAGAAATATATTCATATTGTATTTTGGTTTATTTCTCAAAAAATAAAAACGGGATAGCCCACTCCGAAAGCCAGCAACCCCAGTTTTTTTTCAGCACAACTAAGCACTGTAGAGTGCGGATGAAGGGAGTCGAACCCCCACGCCAATGGCGCTAGATCCTAAGTCTAGTGCGTCTGCCAATTCCGCCACATCCGCTTATCACTCTTTTATTTTACTATATTTCGCTATTATTTTCAATAACTTTTTAAAATTATCTAAAAACTAACAAAACAATGATAATAAAAGGTGAAATTTATTTATATCCTTATTCTGCAAGTTCTATCTCTGCTTCATCAACTTTCTTACCAATTATTTGAATACCCACAAATACAGCAGCTATAGCTACTGGTAATACTATATATATTGGCAATCCTAATCCAGCTGGTATATATCCAAATACAATAGTGATTACTGCTGTAAATATAGCATATGGCATTTGAGTATTAACGTGGTCTATGTGATTACAACCAGCTCCCATTGAAGAAAGTATTGTTGTATCTGAAATTGGAGAACAATGGTCTCCAAATATTGCACCTGTTAAAACTGCACTTGTACTTACTATTACATAGGACATATCAGGGTTTAATGAGTATGCTAGTGGTATTGCAAGTGGCATAAGTATACCCATAGTTCCATAAGCTGTTCCAGTAGCAAAAGATATTATTGCTCCTAAACCAAATATTAAACTTGGCAATAAGAATGGAGGTAGTGAGCCTGATAATAAGTGTATTAAAAATTTAGCTGTACCTAATTCTTTTATTACTGAACTCAATGACCATGCAAGTATTAATATTACACCAGTAATTACTAAACTTTTCATTCCATCTATCCAGACATCAATTGCTTCTGATACTGTAAAAATCTTTTTTACTACAGCCATTATAATAGCAACTAAACTTGCAACAAGTGCAGATTGGAATAATGCTCTAGATGCATCAGATGCACTAAATGCTTCTTTTATTGCCCCAAAAGAATATGGTGAATTTGTAAATAGTTGTATTAGAGCTTTATCTTCACCTTCCATTATAGATGTATATCCACTATAATAGAATGATGCTAAAGCAACTATTATTAATGTTCCAATTGGAATTATAGCATTCCACACACTCAATTTTACTCCATTTTTTGGAGCTAAATCATCTAATTCTTCAACGCCTTCATCAAGGTCTGTACCAACTTTTCTACTTCTAGATTTTATCTCAGCCTTTCTCATTGGCCCAAATTCTTTTAATAATAATGCTGATATTACAATAAACGCTAATATTAATATATTATAAAATCTAAATGGTATTGTATTTAAAAATATACCAAATGCATCAACATCCACACTTATACTTTCAAAAGCATCATGTATTAAACCAACTTCAAGACCTATCCATGTAGATATTATGGCTAATCCAGCAACTGGTGCTGCTGTAGCATCTATTATAAAGGCTAATTTTTCTCTTGATATTTTCATTTTATCTGCAACAGGTCTCATCATAGGACCTACTATTAATGAATTAGCATAATCATCAAAGAATACTAAAAGACCCAAAAACCATGTTATAAGTTGTGTACCTTTTGCTGATTTCGCTCTTTTGGCAAGTGCTTCAGCTATCGCCTTAGCTCCTCCCATTTTAGCAACAAGATTTATTACTCCTCCAATTGCTAGAACTTGTAGTATTATTCCTGCATTCCATGGGTCTGATAACGATACCAAAGCTCTGTCCACTAAATCTAAAAATGATTGTATAAGTGTGGCAAACACATTTATACCACTAGCTTTAATTATAAAACTACCAGAAAGAATTCCTATAAGTAAGGAAATTATTACGTTTTTAGTTATAAATGCAAGTATTATAGCAACTAATGGTGGTATTAAAGTTAAAATTCCAAATTTTTCTGCATTAGCTAGTGCAATAGTGTCTATATCTTCCTCCGCAAAAACCATTACTGTTGACATTATGAACATAATTGTCGTCAGAAAAATAATATTAATTTTTTTATTTCTCATATAAATCTCCCTCTCTTTTTAGTTTTGTGAATTGTACAGGGTATTTGATAAAACTAAAAAAGCCTTAAGTGCTAAACACTCAAGGCTTAAAAATTACAATACATCAACAATATTAAAATAAGTATAATATAATTCCTTAAATGATAGCTCACCACAAATAAACCTGTGACAGTTGTACATATTTTCTATGTACCCCCAGCAATATAATCTTAAAGCATCGATTATAAAACTTCGGCAATATCTCCTTTCCTAATAAATCTCTGTGCTTAACTCATTATTAGTACTGATAGATTATTGCGCCTCTACCCTTCTATTCACTTTTATTAAGTATATTTTGAGTATATATTATTTATTTAAACTTTGCAAGGTGGTTTTTAAAAATCCTTTTTATTTTTTACATGAAATTCCATTTTATTCTGATTTTGTTTAATGGACACTTCTATTAACACACGATTATCTTCTTGTTTAAAACTTCTAATTTAAAGGACTTTTCAAGTTATTGTCGAATTATAAAATTAATTGTACTAAGACCAACAAAAAAATTTTATCAATTATATGGAGGAATTACTTTAATGTTATTAATTTACAATGAAAAGACAAACCCTTACTTCAATTTAGCAATGGAAGAGTATCTTCTTAAAAATCTTGACGAAGACTTATTTATTTTATGGAGGAATGAACCTTCTATAATTGTTGGAAAAAATCAAAATACACTTTCTGAAATAAATTTAGAATATATAAAAGAAAATTCTATACCTGTCGTTAGGAGACAATCTGGTGGTGGAGCTGTATTTCACGATTTAGGAAATATAAATTTTACATTCATAGCTTGCAATAATAATAGCTTTAGTGATTTCAGAAGATTCACTCAACCAATAATAGACTTGCTTAAAACATTAGATGTCAACGCTGAATTTTCTGGAAGAAATGACCTTCTTATAGATGGTAAGAAATTTTCTGGAAATGCCCAGTACAACTACAAAAACAAGGTAATGCACCATGGTACGTTGTTATTTTCATCTGAGATAAACGACCTTTCAAAAGCTTTAAAAGTAAAGCCTATAAAATTTGAAGGAAAGGGAATAAAATCTGTAAAATCTCGTGTAACTAATATAAGTGAACATCTAAAATCTAAAATGGATATACTGGAATTTAAAGATGCAATTATGGATTATTTATCTAAAACTAATATTGATAATACTAATTATTGTTTAAGTAAGTATGACATAGAACAAATAGAAAAACTTACTAAATTAAAATATGAAACTTGGGATTGGAACTTTGGTAATTCACCAAAATATACTCTTTCAAATGAGTTAAAATATTCTGGTGGAAATGTTGAGTTTAATCTAAATGTTGATAAAGGCATAATAACAACTATAAAATTTTTTGGAGATTTTTTTGGAAAACGTGATGTTTCATTTGTGGAAGACAAACTTGTTGGCACAAAGCATGAAGAAAATGCTTTAAGAAATGTTTTAAATTCAATTGAAATAAATGATTATTTCTTAGGTGCTGATACTGATATTTTAGTTTCTGGAATCTTAGGTGTTAAATAGAAATACTAAAGATTTTAAAATATTTATAAAATTGTGTTTACATATATAAAAAATCATGATAATATTTATAACATAATTAAAAATTGATACTTCTTATCCAGAGTGGTGAAGGGACTGGCCCTATGAAACCCAGCAACCAGTATATTTTTATATACATTGGTGCTAAATCCTGCAGTATTATACTGAAAGATGAGTCTAAATTAGCTTTTAAAGCCTGAGTTTAAACTCAGGCTTATTTTATTTTGCAGTGTGATAAAAGAGGGTATTTTATTTTTAACTAATCAATCATATTCAGGAGGGAATTTATATGAAATTCAAAAAATTATTAAGTTTATTATTATGTCTAGTTTTCACTTTATCTATAGTTGGATGCTCTAAAGCTAACGATGACAAAAAAATTGTTGTTGGTGCTACTTTAGTACCAGGTGGAGAATTATTAGAAGAATTAAAGCCACTTATCGAAGAAAAAGGTTATACCTTAGAAATTAAGAATTTTGATGATTACATACTTCCAAACGAAGCTTTAAATAATGGAGAAATTGATGCAAATCTATTCCAACATGAACCTTATCTAAAAGAAGCTGTCAAAGCTAAAGGGTATAAAATAATGGCTGGAAAAAAACTATATGTATGCCCAGCAATACTTTACTCTTACAAGATAAAATCTATTGATGAATTTAAAAAAGGAGATACAATTGCAATAAGCAACAATCCATCTTCTTGTTCTAAAGACCTTAGATATCTTGAAAGTATTGGGCTTTTAACTTTACCTAAAGATGATGGACTAGTTAGTCCTAAAGATATAATTGAAAATCCAAAAGGCATACAATTTAAAGAATTGGATATTGCTCAGATTCCATCATCTCTTCCAGACGTAACTGCTGCATTTATAGATACTACATACGCAGTACCTGCTGGTCTTGATGCTAAGAAAAATGGACTTTATACAGCTCCTATAAATGATGAGTATGCAAATCTTTTGGCATTTAGGACTGAAGATAAAGATAGTGAAAAAATTAAAGTTCTACAAGATGTTCTTACATCAGATAAAGCAAGAAGTATAATTGAAGAGAAATACAAAGGTATTGTAATTCCTGTTTTCTAGTATATTTAGTATAATTTTAATATTATTATTCTAATCTTGTTGAATATTGACTTGTTAAGTGCTACCATTTAAGTAAATCTATGTTTATGGAGGAAGATTACTATGGCTATAGAATTAAAAAAGGGACAAAAAATAAACCTTACAAAAAAAGAAAATAGTGATTTAGGTGAAATCTTAGTTAATTTAAATTGGAATCAAAAAATACAAAAAAAAGGTTTTTTTGGCTCTCTAAAAAGCAGTAATATAGATTTAGATTTAGGTTGCCTGTTTGAAATGAAAAACGGTGTAAAAGGTGCTGTACAAGCATTAGGTAATTCTTTTGGTAGTTTAGAGAATCCCCCTTTTTCTCAATTAGATGGAGATGACAGAACAGGTAGCAATACACAAGGAGAAAATATAAGAATAAATGGTAATAAAATAAAAGAAATAAAGAGAATACTTATTTATGCTTTTATCTATGAAGGTGTAGCTAATTGGTCTGAGGCTGATGGAATTGTAACAATCAAACAAAAACAAGATTCAGATTTAGTTGTTAAACTTGATGAACATAAAAATGGCTATAACATGTGTTCAATAGCATTGATAGAAAATGTAAATGATGAGACATTCAGTGTTGAAAAAGTCATTAAATACTTTAAAGGCCATAAAGAAATGGACAATGAGTTCCATTGGGGCTTAAAATGGGTTGCAGGAAGAAAATAAGTACATTATCAAGAGACTATGAGTAAATTCACTCACAGTCTCTTTTTTTATATTTATTTACTTTCTAACTATTATGAACAAATTCTTTATCCAATATTTCTTCAAATTCTAACATGGGCATTGGTCTGTAAAATACAAATCCCTGTACTAAATCACATCCAACATCTTTTAGAAATTCAACTTGTTCCTTACATTCAATACCTTCTGCAACTGTTGTAATATTCAATTCTTTTAGCATATGTATAATATTTTTTATTACTGTTTTTTCTTTATCTTTGTCTAAGCTAGCATTAAAAAACATAGAATCAAGTTTTAAAACATCAAATGGTAAATCTTTTAAGACACCCAAAGATGAATACCCTTTTCCAAAATCATCTAAAGAGCAAGTAAATCCATTTTTATGTAAGTCATGTATAATTTCCAAAAAGTGTTCTTGATTCTCAAAAGCAACACTCTCAGTAAATTCAATTTCTATAGTGTTTTGAGGTATATTATATTTCTTTTTTATCTCTGAATAAGTTTCCACAAAGTTGATATTATAAAACTGTATTCTAGAAACATTAACTGATATTTGAACAAATGGTTTATTTTCATCTAATCTCTTTCTAATCCACCTACAAACTTCTTCAAAAACATACTTATCTACCAAACCAATAAAAAAATCCTTTTCCAGTATTGGAATAAATATTGCAGGAGATATGATACCTTTATCTGGAGTCAACCAACGTACTAAAGCTTCTGCACAATCTATCTTTTGATTATGTAAATTAACTTTGGGTTGAAAATAAACTATAAATTCTTTATTTTCAATGGCTTCATGTATTCTACTTTTGATTGTATTTTCTTCAATCATTTTTTTACGAATATTTTCATTGTAAAAAGCATAATTAGTACCTGGTTTATTTTTAACAGTTTTTTGTGCAAAGTTTGCTCTATTTATTAAATCATCTATGTTTAGTTTTTCAATTACATCTTCAATACAACAAATTCCACTGACAATCGTAATGTTATATTTGTTTTTAATTTCGTTCGTAATATTAATCAGTTTCTCATCTACAACTCGTTGTCGTATCACTAAGTCTGCCTTATCCACATAGCACCTTAAAGCAATAAATCTATCTGCAATTTCCCTTGCAAATATCTCATATTTTCCAATATCATTCATCATAAGATTAGCATATCGTTTTAATATCATATCACCATAATCATATCCGAATATGTCATTAATGTATTTAAAATTTTCAAAATCAATATAGAATACAGCAAATTTCTTGTCTTTATACTTATAAATATTTTGATTTGCATCTAGCTTAAACTTTTCTATAGTATTTGCTCCTGTGAGCTCATCTTTATACGCAATGTTTTTTAAATCTACATTTAATTTTTCCAAACTAATCAATTTTCTATTGTATTGTATAATCAATATAATCCATGCTAACATACCTATAATAGATATAATGATTATTAAAGTCATTAGATAATCACTTTTCTCTTTAGAAAAATTTTCTATTTCAAACACTGTATTATTTGCAAGATAAAAAAAGTCTTCACTTGTGTCTAATAAATGATTGTTTTCTTCATTCATTCTTACTTTTTCTATTTCACTATTTAAATCTTTCCACTTTTTTTCTAGTAAAAATAAATAATCGTTATATGTTTTGCAATCGGTAACTACCAAACCGTACTTTCCATCCCCTGTAATTAATTCATGTAAAATTCCATCTATATAGTCGATTAACTCATCATTTGGTTGATTGTCCATCTCTAATTTGCTTAAACGTTGACTCGCTCCACGGACGATACCAACATAATTAATTAGTTTTCCATAGTCCGCAATATTACGAATCAATTTAATCGAAATGGAGCTTATAGAAATTAATAAAATAAATAAGACTAAGATAGTTACCCTCAAAACTCTCTTCATAAAATACCCCTATCCTCTATGTAGTTTTTCATGTATTAAATATTCTTTATAATCAACTCAACAAAGTTGTGTATAATCATTTTTTCAAATAAGAAGCATGAAATTCCAATAAAAATTTCTATACAATTAAGATATAGAAATGCTTATTTTACATAGTTTATTTTTAGTATTATATCTATTTACAAAAACGTTTTTATAGAAATCACTCTTTTTTTAGATACAGTTTATATTACTTTTAGTTATAAAACTCTGCTTAAAATTATATAATTGCGACAACCTATATATCTATATAATTCAATTATATTTAAAAATTATTCTTTTTGTCTAGTATAACTTTGTATTTTATTATATTTTGAATATATTTATATTATTATAATTCACATTATTATTTAAACTATAAAAAATCAGCCACTTTAAGTGGCTGATTAAATAGCAATAAATAAAACATGTTCATCGTAAATAATAGACTTATTTATTAACTGCTTGTGACGCATCATCTATCATTTTATTTAAAGAAGTTAGACCTCCATCATTTACATACCATGTTGGCGAATCTAAATATATTATGTTATCATTTTTATATGCATCCATAGATTTTATTACATCATTGTTTAAAACAGCTTTTGCTGTTGAGCCTGCTTTTACATCACTACCTGTAGCTACTCCTCTATCTATAACAAACATAACTTGTGGATTTTGTTTTGCTATATACTCAAAAGTAATGTTTTGACCATGACTTGATTCTTTTATATTTTTATCTTTATTTTCAAATCCAAAACTCTTGTATAATACACTAAATCTTGATTCTTCACCAAATACACTTAAATTACCTTCATTCACCATTAGCGTTAAAGCATTTAAGTTTTTTTCTGTTACTTTTTTATTTAGAGCCTCTATCTTTTTTTCAATTTTACTAAATTCTTGATTAGCTTTTTCTTCTACTCCAAATATTTTTCCTATTTTATCTATATTATTTTTAACAGAATCCAAATACTTCTTATCATCTTTACTTGTACTTATTGTTGGTGCTATTTTTGATAATTGCTCATAAAAATCTTCTTGTCTTCCATTTATTATAATTAAATCTGGATTTGCTGACTTTATACCTTCTAAATCTGGCTCTTTCAACCCTCCTAAATCTGCATACTTTTCATCCTTATATTTTTCTAAAGATGTTGGTAAGCTTGACTTTGGAAGCCCTACTAAATTCTCCCCTACACCTAATGCATCCATTGTATCTAGAGCTGAATAATCAAATACTACCACTTTCTTAGGGTTTAACTTTACATCTGTTTCTCCCAAGCTATGAGTTATCTTTATAGTATCATTTGAATTTTCTAATGTCTTAGGCTCATTTTTTTTACCTCCACCTAATGCAAATACTGTCACTAATCCTACTATGGCTACTGCGGCTACTATCGCTACTTTTTTATTCATGATGATATCTCCCTCTTTCTTGTTAATCTCTATTTTAATTTGAATTTATTATAAGGTTTATTTATTTTTATATATCATAATTTAGAAATAAATACAGATTCGATTTCCATTTATATGTTTAATATTAAAGCTCATTTCGTAAATATCTTCTAAAACTTTTTCATTGACTATCTCGTCTGTACGACCTACTTTCTCAATTTTTCCATTTTTTAATGCAACTATATTATCTGAATAACATGATGCAAAGTTTATATCGTGCATTACTAACACTATAGTCTTATCTAGGTCATCACAAAGACCTCTAAGCACTTTCATCATTTGAACTGAATGATTCATATCTAAATTATTAAGTGGTTCATCAAGCAATATGTACTCTGTATCTTGAGCTATTACCATTGCTATATAAGCTCTTTGTCTTTGTCCTCCACTCAATTCATCTAGATACTTATGTTGTATATCAGTCAATTTCATATATTCTATCGCTTCATCAATATACTTTTCATCCTCTTTAGTTAGGTTTCCTTCACTGTATGGAAACCTTCCAAATCCAACCAGTTCCCTTATTGTGAGTCTTAAAGTTATATTATTAGATTGTTTAAGAATAGCTATTTTTTTGGCTAATTCTTTGTTGCTGTAACTAGTTAAGCTCTTTCCTTCTATTATTACCTCTCCACTATCACCTCCTATAAGCCTTGTTACTATTGATAATACAGTACTTTTCCCAGCTCCATTTGGCCCTATAAAAGATGTTATTTTTCCCTTTTCTATATTAAAAGAGACATCCTCTACAACATTTTTATTCTTATATTTTTTAAATATATTTCTTATCTCTATCACCTATTTGCCCCCTTTAACAATAACTGAATAAAGTAAATTCCTCCTATAAAATTTATTACTACACTTAAAGTAGTATCAAATTTAAATACATGCTGTATAAAAAATTGACCAATTATTAATGTAATCATTCCTATCAACATGGAACCAAAAATTAAATATGTATGCTTATACGTTTTAAAAATTTCTCTAGTTATATTGGCAAGCAAAAGTCCTAAAAATGTCATTGGACCAATAAGTGCTGTTGATATTGAAACTAAAATTGCTATTAGTATTATCATCTTTTTAACTACTTTATCAAAATCTACACCTAAATTAATTGCCTGCTCTCTACCTAAAGATAATACATCCAAATACTTTATTTCGTCATATATAAAAGGTATTATGGCAATAATTATTATAAATGCTATTAAAAGTACATTAGTATTTATATTATTTAAACTTGCCATTATGCTAGTTTGTAAAGCTAGAAATTCATTTGGGTCTATCATTACTTGGATAAATGTTGTTGCACTTTTAAATAATGTTCCAAATATCATCCCTACTAGGACTAAAAAGAAAATATTATGTTTATTTTTCTCAAACAATGTCTTATATAATAACATTGAAGCTCCAATCATCATAGTAACATTAATAATAAAATTATAATTCTCATTAATAATTAAACTACTAGTTGAGCCAAATATGAATACTATTATAGTTTGAATCATTACATACAATGAATCCAATCCCAGTACACTTGGTGTCAATATTTGATTATTTGTAATTGTTTGAAACACTACAGTGGTAAATGCTATACATCCTCCACCTAATATCATAGCAAGTATCTTTGGTATCCTCTGTGATAGTGCATAATCTACATTATTCATGTCTATACCATAAATTATAAAAAGTGCTATTGATATTAATAATAATGTGCTAATAAAATAAATTTTTTGATTAAGACTAAGCTTCATTTATATTCCTCCTTAGTATTAAATAAAGGAATAGCATACTTCCTATAACTCCAACTGTAAGTCCTATAGATATTTCATATGGATAAATAACTATTCTTCCAAAAATATCACATATAAGCACAAATATAGCTCCAAATAAACCAGTATACCATATGTTCGCTCTTATATTATCTCCCATATATAAGGACACAATATTTGGAACTATTAGACCTATAAAAGGTATATTACCAGCTGTAACTACTACACATACTGTGACAAGTGCCACTATTACCAAACCTATATTAACAACTTTTTTATAGCTCAGACCTAAATTTGTTGCAAAATCCATACCCATACCAACAACAGTAAATCTGTTTGCATAAATATATGCTAATATTATAAGAGGTATTGTAATATATAATACTTCATAATTGCCTTTAAGTATCATAGAAAAATCGCCTTGCATCCAAGAACTTACATTTTGACTCAAATCATATTTATATGCAATAAAATCAGTCATAGAGCCTATTATATTTCCAAACATTATACCTACTAATGGCACGAATATTATATTTTTAAATTGCAACTTTCTTATTATTCTCATAAACATAAAAGTACCTATAAGAGAAAATATAAATGCTATTATGGTCTTTGTAAAAATAGATGCAGTTGGTATTAAAAGCATACAGATTACTATACCAAATTGAGCTGCATCTATTGTAGCTCCTGTTGTAGGTGATACAAATTTATTTTTACTTATCTGTTGCATTATAAGACCCGCTATACTCATCCCTACACCTGCAATCAATATACTTATCAATCTTGGTATTCTACTCATGATAAATATCATAAGTTTATGCTGATTTTTTGCAAATATATGCATTATATTTATATCTTCGGCTCCTATAAATAAAGAAAAATAAGACAAAATTATTATTCCTATGACTAAATACCTTTTTTTCATTCTCCCTCCTCAAAAACTATTCTTCATTTAAAATGATAATTATTATCATTTTTACTTTTATAGTTTATCAATAATAATTATCATTGTCAACATGTATATATATTTGTTTTTTACATAAAAAATGTTACTAGAATTGAAACTCCTAGTAACATTAAAATTTAATTTAATAAAATAAATTATAAATGCTAATTTAAATATGTAAGTATTCCCATTAAATATAATAAATATTTTGTAAATTTAAGTTATTTATT
>NZ_AVHW01000061.1 GCF_000449425.2 Clostridioides difficile CD160 | reverse complement strand
TATTTATTATATTATTTTAATATATTTCTAAAGAGTCTATAAAAATTACCACTAGAAATTAAATCTATATCTCTTTTTTTATAACCTCTATTTTCAAGTTCTATTATTATGTTATGTGCTGTATGTGTACTTTCAAGACCATCTACACTTGGGATACTGGCATTTTCAGTAAAAGAACCTATAGTCTCTACTCCTAAGTAATCACTAAAATCAAAACCAAAAGATACATGCTCTATACCTATGAGATTTACCATGTAATCTATATGGTCAACTAAGTGTATCAAATCTTGCTTCTTCGGATTACTATTAGTAAACCCCCTAAAACTATTTATTCCTACTAATCCACCTATCTTTGAAATTTCTTTTAATTGATTATCTGTAAGATTTCTTTTAGCATCACATAAGTTTCTTGCATTAGAATGAGAGGCTATTACTGGTTTACTTACAATAGACATCAAATCCCAAAATGACTTCTCATTTAGATGTGATACATCTACTATCATTCCCAATTCTTCCATCTTATTTACTGCTTTTTTCCCTATCTCAGTTAAACCTCTGCTTTTATCTCCTAAACAACCTGTAGCAAGTTCATTTTGCTCATTCCAAGTTAATGATGCATGTCTTGCACCGACATCCTTATAAAAATAATCTATCAAATCTATATTTTTTCCAATATGACTTAATCCTTCAATTCCAATTAAAATATTTATTTTATTTTCACTTATACCTTTGTTTATATCAGAATATCTTTTTACTATATTTACAATATCTTTCATATCTTCAATTTCATCTTTTATAGAGCTTATAATTTGTTTAACTCTTTTTTCAGGTTCTTTATCATATGGAGGGTCTATCCATATTACAAAAATAGCTCCTTCTATATTTGCTTTTTTAAAATTATCAAGATGAATTCTTCTAAATACATCTTTCTCCCCGTTGAGTCTTCTTATTGTTACATCTGCCCAAGTATCTGAATGTCCATCGAAAATCATAACAACCTCCAGTTAAATAAAAGTCTTTCTTAAAATAAACTTTTTAGTTCGTATAGAATTATATTAAAATATTTCCTACTAAAAGGCCAAAATAATTGCCAACTATATATCCAAATGTTCCAACTATAAGTATTGGTCCTACTAGTTTAGACCATCCTTTTGATATTGCCATAGCTGCTGCTGTTGTAGGCCCACCAATATTTGCATTAGATGCAAGAATAGCTTCTTCTAAAGTAAACTTAAATATTTTGGCAACTATAAATGTAACTAACATGTTTATCAGTACCATTATTCCACAATATAAAAGCAATAATGGTGATTTTTGGATTATTAATGTTATAGAAGCAGGAACACCTACTACCACAAAGAATATATAGATTAAAAATGTACCTATCTCTTGTGCTCCTTTTATATCACTAAAGAATTTAGGCATAAATGTAGCAAATAACATAGTCAAAGTAGTTATTATTAAATATTGATTACCAAATAGAGTATTTAACATTGCTAAAAAAGGATTTGATGTTGGTATTATAGCTTTAAACCAAGTTGATAATTCTACAGATACTGCAACGATTATAAAGGCACTACCAATAGCTATTGCTATATCTTTTAAAGATATTTCTTTTCTTCCCCAATAATTTGCTGCTATTGTTTCTCCTTCAGTTACATCCATACTTTCCATCTCATCTACATGTGGATGTTTAAAATGTTTTCTAAAAAATCCAATTGATGGGATAGCTATTAAAACAAAGAAATATAATGCCATTAAAAGATTGTCTGCTACAACTGTTGCTGATACCAATTCTCCAGGTGCATTAAATGCTCCTGACATGGCTGCGAAGTTTACATTTCCACCTATATAGGAACCTGTCATCATAGCTGCAACAACATTTAAATCTGGTACTGCATTTTTTAATAGTAAAAATCCAACCATAGCCCCAATCACAGTTCCGACAGAGCCTACAAGAAATATTACGAGTAATCTTCCACTTTCTTTCCATATCTTTTTAATGTTACATTGATATAACAGTAAAGCTATAGCTAAAGGAACAACATATCCCCATACTTGGTCATACACAACAGACTCTACTGGTATGATATTTAGATTTGATAGTAACATAGCTCCTACAAGAGCTATTATTGCTCCTGATATTTTCGATGCCCAATTGTACTTTTGTTCCAAATAAATACTAAATGCTGCCCATCCAGTTATAACTGCCCATAATACCCAAATATTATCAGGACTTACAAAACTCTTCATCTTAACTACCTCCATTTCATTAAATTAAAATATCTATATTAATATTCAATATATTGAATATTAATACTATTATAATTCATCTTTTCAGAAAATTCAATAAAACAGGGAAAATACATGTATAATAAAACTTTTTTTATTTTACTACTCTTTACAAATTATATGTTATAATCATGTCTGAGGGGGTTTGTATCTAATGAATATAGATGTCGGAAGCAAAATTAGAGCTCTTAGAAAATCTAAAAATATCAGTATATCTACTTTAGCAAAAAACTCAGATTTAAGTACGGGTTTAATAAGTCAAATTGAGCGAAATATGGTTGTTCCGTCAATTGTAGCAATGTGGAAAATATCAAAAGCTCTTGATATAAATATAGGTTATTTCTTTGATGAGATTGAAAAAGAAGACTCTAATATAATAGTAAAGAAAAACAATAGAAAAAAAATAGTAACTAATGATTCTACAAAATTTTATGAACTTCTTGTTCCTAATTTATCTGGCAAGAAAATAGAATTTTTACTTGTTACACTAGATGGTCATACAAAAAAAAGTAGTGAATTTGTAACGCATGAAGGCGAGGAATGTGGATATATAATAAAGGGAAAAATGAAGATAATACTTGGAAATAAGGAATATGTATTGGAAGAAGGAGATAGTTTTTATTTTAACAGTACCATTCCACATGTATATGAAAATTATGACGATGATATATGTATATCAGTCTGGGCAATGACTCCACCTTCATTTTAATATATTAAATTCTCACTTAAATATAAATTAATAAAAATCTGAAATAAATTAGTATGATAAATTTTATTCTAATTTATTTCAGATTTTTCTGGTTTATTAATTATATATATTTGTCATTATATATTAAGTAGACAACTTTCATCTAAAATATTAGATAGTATCTCTTCAGTTCCACTCATTCCATTAAAAGTACTTGATATAAATGAGTTTTCTGTTTCATTTTTATTTATATCACCATGCTTTAATACATATGCTTTATTTGAAATATTGAGCATACCATAGTCCATAACAGAGTCTCCAATTGCATAAAAAGACTCTATTCGTAATTCTTTAGTTAAGTATTTTATAGCATTTTCTTTTGAGATTTCTTTTGGTATAAAGTAGATTTTTCTACCACTCACATAGAACTTCCAATTTTTTGATTCCAATATATTTAGATATTCTTTGATTGAATCCAAATTAAATTTTGCAAAATCCACAACTATATAAAAAAATGTATTTTCTGCAACTTTAAAGTTAGTTATTCCTTCTATATCTAAATAATCTTTAAATTTTTCAATCATACTTTCAATAGGTTCATAATTAGATTTTAATTTATCTATTTCTTCACTCCACGATTTTAATATTTTATTATCTTTAAGTATAATTGCTCCATTTGAAGTTATACTAAAAGGAAAATGAATCCCATATTTATTAAATTCTATACGCCTAAATTGCTCCACTGTTCTAGTAGTTGTCGGTATAAACATACCATAATATTGTATTTGCTTTATTAGATTTATAGTATCTAAAGATATATAAGATATTTCTTTTTCTCTATAAATCTCTATATTAGTATATTCCTTATCAGTATCTAAAAATTTATCAGAGTAAATAATACTCCTGTCTAAATCTGAAAAAACAATCATTCAGTATTCTCCTGTCTAATATATTTTTTAAATATCTTTCATATTTTTTATTATTCCACAACATTTATAAGCCTTTAAGTTCATTTGTTCAACTTCAACATTTTTCTCTTTAGCTAATATAAGTATGTGGTCTAAAGATTTGTCATTTAAGTCTTTAACTAAAATCTTATATGGAACTCTTCTAAGTAAAACTCTTGTTGTTTCTCCAACACCTGGTTTGATAAAGTTAATGTCTGTTATACTGTACTTTTCCTTTATATTTAAAACATCAAAATACCCATCTTTTGTTATAATATCACTTTGCCATTTATCAACTTCATCAGATATGTTCTTAAATTGATTTTTAAAACATGCTTCTATAGTCTCTATATAATTTATAGATTCGTCTTTGTCTTTTAAATATTTATAGAATTTAGCTCCGTGAAAATCATCTTTACCAATTAAATCTTCTCTTAATACAGTTCTGCTTATTAATCCAGAAACTGTTGAATTTAAACATGCACTTGGTATTAAGAAGTCTTCTCTAATTCCATAAAGTCCTGAATATCCAGCAGGGTCAGCTAATACAGCAAGAGTTGAGTCAAAAGGCTTTTTAAATTTAGCATTAAGCTCATCACATGCTTTTTCAAGTTCTTTTGATATAGTTCCCTTTCCAGTCCACCCATCTAAGAATTGAATTTCTGAGTTTGGATGATTCTTTACTATATATTCAATTGCATTCATATCTATTCCTTTATCTCTTATTATAGAGATTGTATAGTGAGGTAAATTTAGATTATACTTATTTTTTAGATATCTCTTTGCCAAAATACCAATAGGTGTACCTGCTCTAGCAAGTGAAACTAATACTACATCAGTCCCATTTTTTTTAATTATCTTTTCACACATAACACCTATGGAAAACGCAAGCTTATTTTTATTTTGTTCTAGTTTATCATGATATAAATTCAGATAATCTTCACTAACTTCATACTCTATTGGTATCATTTCTGAATAATGTCTACCATTTTGTATTTTTAATTCTCTCTCTTTATTTCCTTCTTCTTCAATTAAATTTGATATATCTTTTAATAAAAAGATAACATCATCCTTAGAATATGTGCTAAAATCTTCCATATGGCCCAACTCCTATCTTAAAACTGTGATATACTTTAATTCTCTTAAAGCATTTAGCTACAACATACTATAGTCAATTCTTTTATACTTGTACTTTTAATTATATCAATAAATTCCAGATAAGAATTTTCACTTTTATTTAACTCTACAAATAAATAACATTTAGAAAAATTATGCTTATCTATATTATAAATATAATTTTGAACATCTATATTATAAAAGCTCTTTAACTTAAACTTACTTCTAATAGGATAATTATTTTTTTCGATATCAATAATTGGACTTCTTGTTGTTGAATGATAGTATACATCACATTGATTCTCTTTTTCCTTCGCAAACAACATAGGTATATACATAAATTCTTCAGTACCCAAAAATAGAATCTTTTCATTTTCATTTTCTAAAGATTCTTTATTATCCATAGTTATTTTTTTACTTTCTCTCTTTACAATTTCTTTTAATCTAGATTGTTCTCTTCTATTAATTCCAAATCTACCAGTATACTTAACATATTTCTTACTTCCAATATAATCTTCTAAATCAACATCAATATGATTCACTACTAAATTTACTTTATCATTTGAAATAGTATGTGATTCATCAATAGTATAATTATCATTGTAATTTGAAATAACATCTTCATTTATGTCAAATTTAAAGTTTCCTTTAAATAAATATACAAATTCTATCTTACAGTCTAGCTCTTTTTCCAAATTAGCAACTTTTCTTAAGTTATCATCACTCACCCAATTAAGTATTGAACATATAGTGTATTTCTTTTTAGGATAAATACTTTGAACCTTCTTAATTATATTCATACACGTATTAGCTGTGGTAATCTCATCATCGACTAATATTACTTCATCTCCAGCTTTAAAGTTGCTAAGCATACCAAAGTATAGATTTTGGTCTGTTGCGTGAGAATGTTCTTCTAAAAATTCTAGATTCTCTAACTCATCAAATTGTTCTCTAGTGGTATGAATAAATTCATATTCTCCACATAAGTAATCAAAAACACTATGCCCAATAGCTGTCCCAGTCTCAGCAAAAGCTATAACAGTTCCATTTGATGTTACTTTATTTTTTTCATTATAAATTGTGGCTATTAATTTTCCCAAATTGTCCATCTCACTTGGTTTACATGCTAGATGCTTACCAAGTTTCTTTGATATAAATAAAAAACGTCTTTTACTATTATTTCTTATTCCTATATCTAAAAAATCATTTAATTCTAAATTTAATGGATTGTCAATAATGTCAATTTCACAATTAAAATTTAAGCAATTCTTCATAGTCTACTCCTTTATTTAATACACCATATATTTTAGATAGAATCAATGTTTTTTTAGCCCATAAAAAATGTGGATTTGTTTCATTCATTCTCTCTCCTAATACACCCTTACTTACGCCATATTTACTATCTGTACTATTCGATATATCCAAGGCATCAGTAAAATCCTCATATGATATGGCAGATAGTGCTTGTACAATTTGAATTTGCATTGGATGAATTACTGTCTTTCCAATTAACCCATGAAATTTATCCAACAATATTTCTTCTACATACTTACTTCTTATCTCTTCATTCGTCATATCAAAAAACTCTGACACGCCTCCACTTATAGGTATATCTAGCTCTGGTCTTTGAAGATATGTGATTATATCTAGTATAAATGATGAACAAATCAAGTTGTTATATATAGAAAAGTTTTTGTCTCTTCTTATACCATACATACCCAATACGTCAGTTATACCTATTCTAATGCTAAGTATTCTTGACTTATATCTTAAAATAGTATTGTACAAACTATTAAAACTCAGTTCTTTACTTTCCTTATATATAAACTCTCTTGTCTCTATTATTGGAATAACATACATATCTTGAAGATTCATATAATTCAAGGCTTCTATGCAATTCTCTATTAACTCGGAATTTGCTTTAGGAATTAATATCCCTGTTATAGTATGACTATTTTTAACTATAATATCTTTAATCCTCAACAACTGCTCCACATCTTTTATTCTTACAAAAATTAATGGTATTCCATCTTTATTGATTATACTTTCATCACTAATATTTTTCAAAATTAATCTAAGATTTTCTATAGCCTCTAACTCTCCGTTTACTCCAACAGCATCTTCTAAGCAGATAGCTAATGGTCTAACTCCCTTGACATCTCCTATAATACTCTTATAAATCATATTATATTGAGTAGCTGGAACGTATAAAAAAGCACCTAGTGCATATTTCAACACATCTTTTTCAGTCTTAGCATTAAAATCTTCTGGCTCTTTCAAAAAAATTCTCTCCAAATCATCTTTGCAGATATAATCGAAATATTTCAATGTATGGCCTCCTCATATACATAGAAAGGGCCAACTTTGTACAAATTAGCCCCTAATATACTACTTATTATAAATTATAGCTGTATTTAATTCTTCTAATCTCTTTGTATTATCCTTAATCAAAACTCTATTATTTTCTTCTATTCTCATAGTTTCATCTATACCACTCTTAATAGTAGTATACATTTTTTCTAATGTCTCTATTTGAACAGAGCTCGTTCCAGCCATTCTAGCTATTTGTGCACTTTGACTACTTACATTTTGAGCATTTCTAAGTAATAATTCATTAGTTTTATCATCAAGTGCTTTTAGAGATTTTGCTTGCAGTTCTTGTTTTTTAAGTAATATAGCTTGAGATAAACATTGTTTGAATACTGGTAAAGTTACAACGAATGCACTGTTTATTTTTCTAATTAAACCATAATTATTATGTTGCATACCTCTAAGCATAGGTATTGTCTGTATAGCTATATTTTCTGCTATTCTTAAATCATAGATTCTTTGATTTAACATATCATAAACTTTTAATAGCTCTTGATAATTAACAACATCCATTTGGTCTCCACTAGTTTCTGATTTTTGTTTAAAGAAAGGTAGTATTTCATTATCCATTTCTTCTAGTGCCATTTCTCCAGCAACAATATATTTTTGAAGTTCATTATAAAACTCAAAGTTCTCATTTAACATAGAGCCTATTTGCTTATTAGAAAGTGCTATATCTCTCTCATATTGCTCAAGCTCAATTTGGATTTTTTCAACTTCTCCTCCCAATGTTTCATACTTTTGAAACATCATTTCAATGGCATTATTAGCTTTTTTGAAAAGTTTTTGAACAAAATTTGGTTCCTTAGTTTCTTGAAAATCATCTAAATCAAACTTGTCCATTATTTTAGTTAAATGAACCAACATTTTAGAATTTTCTTCATTTCTATTTAATTTTATTGTGTTTAGAAGACTATCAGAAACCCTTGCTACTCCTTCAGATGCTTTTCTACCAAATTGTAAAATTGTATCTGGATTTTCTACTTCTATAAGAGATGTCAATGCTTCAACTTCCTTAGACTTTCTCAGTTCATTTTTTTTATTATTTGTATATTCCATTATATCAAAATTTTCTTCTTGAACAACTGTAGGTAAATTTTCAGTAACCTCTACAGAATTCTTATCTTTTGAAAAACTATTTATATTTATCCCCATCTAAAATCTTCTCCTCTTTCCAAAAATTTTTTTAAGTAAAGGTATATCATCTTCAAGTAAATTTAATCTAAGGTCATATACCATTTTATCTAATCTGTGTATATCAATCAATTGGTTATTTATAACATTCTCTATATTATTTTCTCCTCCTGGACATAAAATAATAATATCAAATCCAATTTTACTTAGTAAAAGCATAAGGAAAACTATTTCTTTATCAAATACTATACTCTTGTACATGTATATAATCAATTTTGGATTTATAAGAGAATAATCAAAATTATTCATCATATGAACAAGCTTCTTATCCATATGCAGTACTGTAAATAGACCTTTTATCTTGTCCTCTCCACTTAGACCATTCAAAAACATATTTCCTTCTAATAGCTCTTCAACTTTTTCTAAAATCATAATTTGCTGATTTAATGTCAGTGTTGAAATGGAATAATCTTTATTATTTAAAACAGAATTTTTATCTATAACACCTTTTGAATTCAGTAAAAAAGACAAACTAAAAGCTTCTCTTGTAAATTCTTTTGAAAATCTATCTATATCTCCATTAAATTCAATAAATGTTGAACTTTCCGAATCTCTTAATAAATCTAAAAACTTAATATATTCACTTTTATCATTATATATTCCATTAATCTTAGAAAGAAAATTTGGAGCTTCTACTGTGGTATCATTAAACTTAAATCCTGGTCTCAATTTTAATGGCTGATTCCAGTATATTGATATTTCATCAACAGTTGAACTTAAAAGTAAATTTTTTATTTTTCTATCTTGAAGTTGCCAGGGTTTTATAAATCCTGCATCATTTAATAATTCTTCACTTATACGTTTTGATGCTTCAGCCCCGACAGTAAAAGCTTTTTTTACAGAACCTTTGTCTATTTTTTCTCCTAAGATAACCCTTTCTTCAAAAGCAACTTTTTCTTCTATTATATTGGCTTCTTCAAACTCTATCTTGTATTTTTCTAGGTTTAAAACATTTATATTACTCTTTGAATTTGGGTTAAGATATAAAATATCAAAGCCTGCCAAGTACAATATTAAGAGTAAATAAACTTCATGTTTTTTTATATCTCCATAAAATATTACTTTTGGAGCCTCATTTTTATTTATATCTAAAGCACCGATATAGATTTTTATCCATGCCATTATTTTCACTATAAAATTTTGTTTAACTCTATCGTTTGTAAACTCTTTTTCTTCCTCTTTTAATACCCTATCTATAGCTTGCTTCAGCTTATAATCAATCTCATCGAACCCTAAAATATTTATATCTATGTCTTCCATGCTGTTTCTATATTTTTTAAGTCCATTTTTAAAATAATTTATAATATCAAAGTCACTAGGATTTGCTATAGCATCAGTAAATAAAACAATATCTTTTTTGCTGTCAATATTTTGTTTTGCCTTAAATATCTCAAGATTGTACAAAATCTCATCTTCTAAACCAATATATGAAATAAAATAACTTAAATATCCTTTTGAAGGAGTGTAATTTCCTCTATCTGATTGGCTGGAGAATATTTTTTCAAATACCTTTGAGTCACCCATAATTATCCTCCCAATTTAAATGTTTATTTAGAACTGACTCAAAATACACATTTTGAGTCAGTCCATTATCTTCTAAAAATTTATTTTAAGCAGTCTTCTTTGGTTTTACTAGTCTTATTATACATTTTACAACTTCATTGACTACAACCACACTTGCTGCTACACATAAAACTTTTACCCATGTCATAACATCCATAGCTACAGAGTTAAAGAAATCTTGGAATAGCTGAGTAAATATTACTTGTGCAATTCCTGTTAAAACTATTATTTGTAGTGCTAATTTGTTATGTGTAAAGTTTGGAAAAATACTATCTGCATTAAATTCTCTACAGTTAAATGCATTAAATAATGCACTAAATGCAAACAATGCAAACATTACAGTTCCTTTATGAGCTTCATCAACCCCTAAGAAGTTAAATGTAGATTGTAGCATTAGTATTGTTGTTATATAGATTGCATTTAATACTATTGTATACACCATTGATTTAGAAATTATATTGGCTTTTCTATCAACAGGCTTTCTATTTAATACATGGTTTCTAACAGGCTCTAGACCTAATGCTAGTGCTGGTGGACCATCCATAATTATGTTTACCCATAATAATTGTATTGTAGTAAATGGCATCTCTTGTCCCATAACCTGAGATATTATAGCCACTAAAAAGGCAATTACGTTTACTGTTAATTGGAATTGAACGAATCTTTGGAAGTTATCATAAATTCCTCTACCCCATTTAATACCTTTTACAATAGTACTAAAACTATCATCAGTTAAAATTATGTCTGCTGCATTTTTAGATACCTCTGTACCAGAGATACCCATTGCTATACCAACATCTGCCTTTGAAAGTGCTGGAGCATCATTTATACCATCACCTGTTACCGCAACAACATCTCCACTCTTCTGTAGAGCTGTAACTATTCTCATTTTACTATCTGGCTTACTTCTTGCAACGATTGAGATAGTTTGTATTTCTTGTTTTAACTCTTCATCATCTAAAGTATCTATATATGAGGCTTCAACTGCTCTCATATTTCCTTTTAATAAACCTAATTCTTCACCTATAGCTCTTGCTGTATTTATATTATCTCCTGTAAGCATTTTTACAGAAACACCAGCTTTTTTTGCCGTATTTACAGACTCTATAACATCTTTTCTAAGTGGGTCTCTTATACCCACAAAACCACTGAATACTAAATTACTTTCCATTGCACTCACATTCATAGCATCACTTTCAGCAGTTACTGCTGCTTCTTCTTCAGCTTGTGAGATTTCTTTATATGCAAACCCTAAAGTTCTCATTGATTTTATTTGTAATTTTTTTATTTCTTCTAAAATCTCATGTTTTATATTTTCAGTTATTGGAACTATGTCTTTTCCTCTTTGGATATGTGAACATAGCTCAAGTAAAACTTCTGGTGCTCCTTTTGATAATAGTACATGATGATTATCTTGACCCATAATAGAAGTCATTCTTTTTGAGTCAGAAGTAAAAGGATTTTGAGCTACTATATTACAATCTTTTCTAAATTGTCTATAATCTACGTTTTTGTAGTATAAAAGTAATGCACATTCAGTAGCACTTCCCAAATACTTAACTTCACCATCATTATGCTCTATATCAGCTGTAGAGTTTATCATACAGTTTTCTTCAAAATAACTATTTATTTCTTCTTCTGAACTTTCAATATATCTTCCATCAATATATGCAACTTCTACAGTCATTCTATTTTCAGTTAGTGTACCAGTTTTATCTGAACATATTACAGAAACAGAACCTATAGTTTCACAAGCTTCTTTTTTAGTAACTAAGGCATTTATTTTAGCCATTTTTTGCATTGTTATTGCAAGTGTCATATTTATCATAGTTGGAAGACCTTCTGGTACTGCTGCAACTATCAACGCAACACATACTGTAAATGCTGTTTTTACAGGGTCTATTGATTCTAAAAATGGTAATATTCCAGACATATCTACATTTAATACATTCTTACTTACCATTTGGAAAACCATAAATATAAATAATAATCCTGCTACTGCACTAGAAACTTTAGCTATCAATCCACCTAAATTTCCAAGCTTTATTTGAAGTGGAGTTTGCTCATCTGTATCTGACAGATTTTGAGCTATTTTACCCATTTCACTACTATCTCCAATTGAAGTTACAACTAGAGTTCCTCTACCATAAGCGACAAGTGTACCACCAAATACCATATTTATTTGTTTTGCAGGTATTGGCTCTTGTACTACTAATGCACCTTTAGATTCTATTTCTTCCATAGAAACTATTACATCACTCTTTTTAGATACATCATCAGATTCTCCAGTTAACATATCTTCTCTAACTTTAAGATTTATAGTTTCTATAAGTCTACCATCAGCAGGTACCATGTCACCAGTTTCAACATATACTATATCTCCTGGTACCAATTCACTTTTAGAAATTTGATGTACTTCTCCATCTCTCAATACTTTAACTTCTATGTTTTCAGTCAACTTAGAAAGGGCATCTGCTGCTTTCTTAGAACGACCCTCTGTAATCATACCTATTGCTATACCTATTGCTATAGCTCCTACAATCCCTATTGCATCATGAGTTTCTCCAATGATTGCACTCACTACTGCCGCAATAATCAAAATAACTATCATTGGTTCACTTAAACTATCTTTTAAATCATCCCAAAAGCTTCCTTCCTCTTTTGGTGTAAACTCATTTAAACCATACTTTTCTCTTCTAGCTTTGACTTCTGATTCTGATAAACCTTTTTCAGGGTTAACAGATAAGTCTTCTGTTACCTCTTCTTTATCTACATTATAATATTTGATATCATTATTAAATTCCATATGCACACTCAATCCTGTCTAAATTTTGCATTACTTCCTTAAGGCCCGCATCCTTTGTTCCTTCACCTATTGCTTTAAATTGCCAACTTCCATCTTTTCTATATATAGCTCCTACTATAAGAGTAGTTTTTTCAGAATAATTATTAGATAGATTATATTTAGCTATCTCTTTCTTATTACTTTGGTCTTCAACTCTTATATAGGCATTTTCTATCATACCAAAGTGTTGTTTTCTATCCACACAATTATATATGTTTACTACAAATAATAATTTGTGAATATTTGCTGGAACTTTATCCAAATTAACTAGGATTTGTTCATCATCACCTGTACCCTCACCAGTTAAATTGTCTCCTGTATGTAACACTGACTTACAGGCGCTTTTTAGATTTCCAAAATAAATCAAATCTTTTATTCCACTCAATTTTCCTTCTTGATTAAGCATAAATACAGACGCATCACAATCTATATCAGCTTGTCCTCCACCAAATAGAGATTTAAAAAATCCTCCACCTGTTTGTTGCACAGGGTCCCATCCTAATCCTACGAGTATATTACTCAGTCCAGGGTTCGATTTTTTTAAATCTATTTTATCACCCTTTGATAAATTAATCGACATACTAAACCTCCACAAAATTTTATATAATATAACCTATACATTATTTGTATAGGTTATTTATATTTAATATATTATATTACTCAAATTAAACATTTAATCCATAGTTTCTACAAAGTGCTTCTAAACCACCTTCGAATCCTGCTCCAACTGCATTAAACTTCCATTCTCCATTATACTTATATATCTCACATACTGTAATTGCAGTTTCTATACTAAATTCTTCACCTAAGTCATATCTTAATATTTCTTCGTCATTTTCAGAATTTAAAACTCTTATATATGAGTTACTTACTTGTCCAAAATTTTGTCTTCTTTCAGCGGCTTCATATATTGTAACTGTTACAGCTATCTTTTGAATATGCTTTGGCATTACATCTAAATTTACTAATATCTCCTCATCATCTCCATCGCCTTCACCAGTTCTATTGTCACCTAAGTGTTCTACTGCTCCAGAGATATGTTTTAAGTTATTATAGAATATAAAATCTTCATCTTTTTCAACCCTTTGAGATTCTCCTACCATGAAAACACTTACATCTAAGTCATAATCATATCCACTATCAAATGAATTTGTATCCCAACCTAGTCCAAGTTTTATATTTTTAAGACCTGGATTTCCTTTAGTTAAATCAATTTTTTGTCCTTTTTTTAATACTATAGCCATGGAAAATACCCCCTCTAGTTTATTATTATATTGAAATTATAAGTTTATTCCAAAGTTTCCACATAGTGCAGCAAGACCACCTTCAAAACCAGAGCCTAGTGCATTAAACTTCCATTCTCCATTGTGCTTATATATTTCGGATACTACTATAGCTGTTTCTATACTAAAATCTTCTCCTAGTTCATACTTTATTAGTTCTTCATTCGTATCTTTATCTACTATTCTTATATAAGAATTACTTACTTGTCCAAAATTCTGTCTTCTTTCTGTTGCATCATGAATTGTAACTGTAAAAGAAATCTTGCTTATTTCTGCAGGAATCTTAGATAAATCAACAACTATTTGTTCATCATCTCCATCACCTTCACCAGTTCTGTTATCTCCTAGATGTTCAACTGCTCCAGATGTATGTTTTAAATTATTGTAAAATACAAAATCTCCATCATTAGTAACGCTTCCACTTGCTCCTGTTAAAAATGCTGCTGTATCTAAATCAAAGTCAAATCCACCATCATACTTGTTAGTATCCCATCCTAAACCTACTAAAATATTTTTAAGGCCTGGATTTCCTTTAGTTAAATCAACCTTTTGGCCTTTTGATAATGTTATACCCATAATTTATCGCTCCCTTGTTAATTTTAGCTAAACAAATCTTGCTAATTATTTATCTTTTTCTTTAATCATATTATATCATTTTTTATTCATTTGTGAAGAAAACTTACTTGATATTTTTAAAATATAATTAAAAAAATGTTTATATTTCTTACTTTTTACATAGATTTTACATACTTTATTAAATATGTAAAATCTATGTTTAATATGTAATTATATATCATTTGTATAAACAAGTACATATTTTATTTTGAAACTACAAAATTCTTGTACTATATTGTTTTAAGTTGTTTTATAATAGATTATATCATCTTATTTTATAGGAGAAAAAATATGCTTTGTACTATTAAACCATTAAAGATTTTAGTAAAAAAGTCAAATGAACCTCTAATTGAATTTATGTCTAATATGCCATATACAAACAAGAGTTCTTCATACATTAAAGAAGTTTACTTTACAAGATATATAGGTGTTGATGATTCAATTGATAAATACATAGAAAAAATTAAAAACATAGACAATTATTTTTTTAATAATCCAACAATTCCTTACATTAGATTAAGCAACTTAAACATAAGTTTTGACAAATTACAAATAGATAACATGCTTAAAATTTTTAAAATTTATGATAAAGCTAAATTTAACAGTTGGAACTTATATAATATTGACTTTCCATGTAAGATAGAAAATGATACTCTGGATTGGACTAAAAAGATTGCATTTAAAAATACACTGGATTTATTTGCTACAAGTATGCCAAATTCAACACCTTCTATTGTTAAAAACTTTGCTGTTAAACTTTTGTGTTGGATAGAATACTTTCTACCTAAGTTATTTTATAATAAAATAAAAACTAATATTTCTCCAAAAATAGTGTACTTTGGAAATATAAAGAGACAAGAACTTTTTTTCTTATATTTTTTATCACAACTTGGATGTGATATTTTATATTTAAATCCATGTAAAGATATTATTGATTTATATCCTGAAATTTCAAATTTTTCTACTCTATTTGAACTTTCTAAAAAGAATCAAAATATATTAGAATTACCCTTTGAAAAATATGTTTCAAATATAAGCTATAAAGAAGATACCAATAAGACTTACACCTCTACAGATAGGCCTAACTCTGAAAGCACATTTATTGACACAAATCATATATCTAAAAAGCCTATACAAAATAAAGAAATAGAACTTTCTTATGAAGAACTTGCAAGGTTATCATCTTCTGTTGTTATGATTGTTGTGTGTAATAATGAGGACAAGCCATTCAAGAGTGGTTCTGGAGTAGTAATAAATAATGAAGGTTATATACTTACAAATCTTCATGTAGTTAATGATGGTTACTCATTTTTAGTTAGATTTGAAAATGATGACAATGTCTATACATCTTACCAAATTATAAAGTATCACACAGACTATGACTTGGCTGTAATAAAGGTTGATAGAAAATGTAAGCCAATACCTATTAAAGTTAGTAAAAGACCCGTAAGAGGTCAAAAAATAGTTGCAATTGGTAGCCCTTTAGGTCTTTTTAATACAGTTTCGGATGGAATTATCTCAGCTTTTCGTGATTTTGAAACAGTTCAAATGATACAGTTTACAGCTCCAATCTCTAGTGGTAGTTCAGGTGGAGCACTTTTAGATATGTTTGGAAATTTACTAGGGTTGATTTCTGCTGGTTATGATGATGGCCAAAACTTAAATTTAGCAGTAGAAAGCGACCTTGTCAAAATGTTTGCCAATAATTTTATTGAGATAATAAAATAAATATATTCAAATAAACTCTTAATAAAATAGCTAGAACTAAATTTCCCATGATAACATGTATAAAAAATTTAATTCTAGCTATTTTTAAAATGTAACGCAAACAAAATATAATACAAGATTAGTATTTAATATTCTTGTCTTCTATAAATAATTGATACCACAAACAAAAGATAAATATAGTCCATATTTTTCTTGAATTATCTCTATGACCTTTAAAATGCGTATCTAAAAGGTTTATTGCATATTTTTTATCTATAAAATCATCTACATTTGAATTAGAAATAGTTTCTTTTACAATTTCTCCTAAGGAATCTTTTAACCAAACTCTTATTGGTGTTGGAAATCCTAATTTTTTTCTTTGAATAACATGTTCTGGAACTATATCTCTAAATGCCTCTCTAAGCAAAACTTTTGTATTATTCTTGGTTGTCTTTTGCTCCATTCTCAAGTTTTTTGCTACATCAAAGACATCTTTATATAGAAACGGTACTCTAAGTTCAAGTTGCTCACATGCAGAAAGTTTACTCATTTTTTGAAGTATATCGCCCTGAAGCCATGTATTTATATCTATATGTTGCATCTTACTTATATAATCATAATTATTTTTTTGTGCATCTCTATACAAATTATATAATAAATATTCATATATATTCTTCTCTTTGTACTTAGAAAAAAATCTTTTTACTTCACTATTTTCAAAAACCTTTGCATTTCCTATATATCTTTTTTCTAGTGGTGTTGTAGATCTATAAAAATAGTTTTTTCCTTTCATGTTTGGCATAAGTTCTGAAACTCTTCCTAATACACTTTTAATATAAGTAGGTGAATTTACAATGGATTTCATATTATTGTATTCATTATATATATTATATCCTCCAAATAATTCATCTGCACCTTCTCCAGACAATGCCACTTTAACATGTTTACCTGCTTCTTTGATTAAGAAATAAAGACCAACTTCTGAAGGGTCTGCTACAGGGTCGTCCAAAGAATAAATTATTTTTGGCAATGCTTTTATATATTCATCTTGTGTTATATTAATCTGGATATTTTCTATGCCTAACTTATCAGCTGTTTTTTTTGCTATTTCCAGCTCACTATATCCCTTAACATTAAACCCTACAGAAAAAGATTTTATATTTGGATTAATTTGCGAGGCTAAAGTAGTTATAATGGATGAATCTATACCACCAGACAAAAATGTTCCCATTGGTGTATTCTCTGGCATATGACTTTTTACTGAATCGATTATTATATTTCTTACTTCTTCTTCATTTACATCCCTATTTCCTAGATGATTTTTATTATAAAAAAATTTTGTACTACTTCTAAATTCAAGTTTGTTATATCTTTTTAATGATAATATGCCATTTTCCACTCTAAAATAATGACCTGCTGGTATCAACCTTATTCCTTGTATCATCGTATCTTCAGGAAGTACATATTGGAATGAAAAATAACTTTGCAAACTTCTTTCATTTATATTTAAATTTTTTATATATTCAAGCATAAATTTATACTCTGAGGCAAAAAGTATTGCTTTTTCATTATTTATATAATAAAGTGGTTTTATTCCAAATAAATCTCTTGCTCCAAATATACTTTCACTTGCTCTATCATATATTATAAAGCTAAACATACCTTTTATCTTATGTACACAATTCTTACCAAATTCTATATAAGATGTCAATAAGATTTCAATATCATCATTTGTAGTAAAAGTATATCCTTTTTCGACCAATTCTGCTTTTATTTCGTGACAATTATAGATATTTCCATTGAAGATAATAACTTTTCCATCCTTTTCAAATGGTTTATTTCCATAAATAACATCTATTACATTGAATCTATCAAAATTAAAAGTTTTTTCATCATTTTTAAATTCTTTTCTACTATCAAGGTCTACATTATTCATATTATTTATAGACTCTTTTTTTTTAAATTTAATATCTTCTCTTTTAGATATATCTCCTTTATAATAAATTGAAATATTGCCATCCATATTATCAAAATTCCTTCCTATCTTTTAATCTTATTCTATATCTCATAGTTTTGTCTTTAGATTTAAAACTTATTCAATTTAAAAGAAAATTACTATCAAATTTTTATAAATTATTTGTTAATCCTTCATATTTTTTTTATTTCTAGAAATACTATATTAGGAGGTGATTTTTATGAAGAAAAAAATGTTAATACCAGTTATTATGTCTTTATTTATAATTTCACAGTGTATAACTTCATTTGCTTTTACACCTGAAAACAATAAGTTTAAGGTTAAACCATTACCTTATGCATACGATGCACTTGAACCTTATATAGATAAAGAAACTATGAAGTTGCATCATGATAAACACTATCAAGCTTATGTTGATAAATTAAATGCTGCTCTTGAAAAATATCCTGAGCTTTACAAGTATTCTTTGTGTGAATTATTGCAAAATTTAGATTCTTTGCCTAAAGATATCGCTACAACAGTAAGAAATAATGCAGGAGGTGCTTATAATCATAAATTCTTTTTTGATATAATGACGCCTGAAAAAACTATACCTTCTGAATCTTTAAAAGAAGCAATTGATAGAGACTTTGGCTCTTTTGAAAAATTTAAGGAAGAATTCAAAAAAGCTTCTTTAGATGTTTTTGGTTCTGGTTGGGCTTGGCTTGTAGCCACTAAAGATGGTAATTTATCTATTATAACTACTCCAAATCAAGATAGCCCTATAAGTAAAAATTTAACACCTATAATAGGACTTGATGTTTGGGAACATGCTTACTATTTAAAATATCAAAATAGAAGAAATGAGTACATTGACAACTGGTTTAATGTAGTCAATTGGAATGGTGCTTTAGAAAACTATAAAAATTTAAAATCTCAAGATTAATTAAATATTAAAATCCTTTTGAAAAAAACTTATGTTTGCTATATAATATAAAAGAAGATAGTCTAAATTTACCAATATTATGTTTATAGTGACGATTCAGGAGGATTTTTATATGATAAAAGAAACACATGAAAGGGGAGGATATATATTTGCACTTTTGATACTCCCCTTTATAAACAATATATATTTAGTCAAATACGATATTACATATAAAATAGTATTAATTATAGTTTACATTTATTTTGCATATTTAGGTTCTTTGTTTCCAGATATAGATATGCGAGGCTCTCACATAAGTAAAAAATTTATATTGATATACAAATTATTTGGAAGCAGGTTTAGACATAGAGGATTTACCCATAGCTTAATTGCTTTATTGCTTCTTTATAGTTTTTTTAAATCTCTAACAATCTTTACTCACAATAATATAGTTTTCTCATGTTTGTCTAGTGGATTTATAATAGGATATCTATCTCACCTGTGCCTTGACCTTATTACTAAAGAAGGTATTGAATTGTTTTATCCCATTACCATAAACATTTCTTTACTACCTATAAAAACTAACTCAAAAACAGAAAAATTCATATCTAAGCTCTTGAATTTCATAGTTATTTTTTTGATTGGATATCAATTTTATATTTTGCTATAGTTATATTTATAATTGATAGGTAAAATTATTTAAGAGTAAGTTCAAATAAGTTTTACATATTTTTACTTTGTATGGTAAATACATACTAATTTTGTTACTGTAACAAAGAATTTTTCCAAAATAAGTTTAATTACATGTAAAAGAGCAGTTAATCTATTGCAATCAACTGCTCTTTTCTTTCTTATTTTATCTATTAAGTATAATTTAATCATACATGTAATCAAAGCAACTCACCTTATATTATTATAGTGCTAGTGACTATTTTTCCATAAAAGTTATTTCTCAATATTTTTTTACAAACTTATGTTAGTTCACATTTATGTTTAATAGTTTTTACAAATATATTGTTCCTTATAAAATCAAAAATAAAAAGTATCTTAAAATAATAATTTAGAAGTTAATCATTTTTTGATACTTTTTATTTTTTAGCAAACTAAATCTTTCTGTTATCTCTATCATTTTGGTGTTTTTTATGATGAAAATCATAATTATGATTTTCAAGGTTTTTATTAACTCTATTTCCAATCTTCCATGATAAAAACACCAATAATATAAATGATGCTATCTTTAAAGGACTTGTTATAAATCCTTCTATATCACTTGCCACATAGCTTATTACTATAAACATCACAAATTTGCCTGCCAGCATCGCTGGCACAAAATCTTTTATATCTTTTTTACCAAAAGCTGATGCAATAGTAACTAAACACCCAGGCATAAACGGACAGGCATATGCTATAAATAATAACTTAAATCCCTGTTTGTCCATCCAACTTATTGCTCTTTCAGTTTTACTATTTCTTAACTTATTAAAAAGCCTACTGTCATTAAATCTGCTTATTAATAAAAATAATGAGGTTGTCCCAAGTCCTGAGCCAATCCACGATAACAAACATCCAAGCAATAATCCTTGTATTGCAGCATTTGCTGTAACTATAGCAACAAGCGGTAGAGCTGGTATAAAGCTTTCTATAAATGCACTTAACAAACCAATTATTGTGGCTAATGCCCAATAGTTTTGAGTCAAATCAAGTAATTCTTGTATATACTGCATATTGCTTTTCCCCTTTTTTAACTTTAACTATTATTATCTACTCTATATTGTTATTATATACCAATCTCAAAAAAGGAATCTAATATTAAAAAGTAAACAATCTATATAAATTTACAGTTAAGGTATAATTAGTTTATTATATATTATAACAAAAAAGTCTTAAAATATGAATTGTCATATTTTAAGACTTTTCCATTCTGATATATTTAAACTATAGTATATCCGCCTTCATAATATCTTCAAAATCACCTTTTTCAGATATTAATCTTATCAATTTAACAGTACAACTTAAATCATTTATAAGTATAGCTCCTACTAATGAGCCTTCTTTCATAAATAATTTTTTGTAGATTCTTTTTCCATCATCTTTTGATGAAATTTCTTTATCAAAATTTTGTATATTACCTATACTAAATACTTTTACATTCATGGCATCCAATGAAACTGGATATACATCACTTTCAAATGTTAAATTATCTCCACTTGCATTTGCACCTGCTATTTTTCCCATTTCCACTGAAGATGGCCATATAGCTAAGCTAGTATTTTCTACTTGTGCAACATCTCCACAAGCATATATATCTTTAACAGTTGTCTGTAATGTCTTATCTACAACAATACCTCTATCAGTTTTTACTGATGTATCTTGAACCATTTGTGTATTTGCTCTTACACCAATTGAAAATACTACCATATCACATTCAACACTATCCCCATCTTTGAATATGACTTTTTGAGCTTTTCCATTACCATCAATACCATCGACTGCTACACCTAATCTTACATCTATTCCTGTATCTCTTACACATTGCTCTAATATTTTACTACCTTCTTTATCAAGTTGTTTTGATAATATGCCATCCATTGCTTCAACAACAACTACTTCCAATCCTTTTAATCTAAATTCCCATGCAGCTTCAAGTCCTAATAAACCACCACCGATTACTACAACTTTCTTAGACTTTTCTAAGGCTTCCTTTACACTATATAAATCTTTTATATTTCTAAGAGTAAACACATTTTCTAAATCATGACCCTTAATTGGTGGTATAAAGTTTCTACTTCCTGTAGCTATTACAAGCTTATCAAATTTAATAGCACCATCATTTACTATAATAGTTTTATTTACTTCATCTAACTTATCTACATTTGTTCCTAATATTACTACTATGTTATTTTCGTCGTACCAAGCTTTGTCTTCCATATAGAAATCTGAACCCAACTCTTCATTTATTCCATCAGAAAGTGCAGGTCTATAGTAAGTTAACTCATCTTCATTGGAAATCATAGTTATTTTGCAAGTTTTATTTCTTTTTCTTATAGCATCTGCTGCATAAAAACCAGCAGCCCCATTTCCTACTATCACAAAGTATTCATCAGTGTCTTTTCTAAAAGTAACTTCATCTTCTTCAACTTCTATAAATTGGTCTTCTTTAGCTCCACATACAGGACATACACTAGGAGCACTATCCCCTTCAAAAACCTCATTACAAATTACACATTTAAATTTCTTAGTCTTCTTTTTACTTCCAAAAGTAGAATTTAATTTATCTAAGAATTTACCTGTATAAGAATATAATTTATCCAACTCTTCATTTGATGGTTTAAAGTTAACAGCAAATGGTTTTACCGCTGTCATTCTAAGTTGATGTATTCTCTCCATGGCATTTTCTATACCTTCTCCACTCCATCCATATGAACCAAATACTGAAGCAACTTTTCCACCATGAATGACTGGATTTAAAGATACTAAGATATCCCATATAGGCTTTAATGCATCTCCTAATATTGTTGGTGTACCAAATAATACACCTTGGGATACTGCTATTTTTGCTAAAATATCTTCTTGTTTATTCTCTATTACATCAAATAAATTTACTTTATAATTGCTATTTTGTTCAATATATGATTTTATAGCTTCTGCCATTATCTTTGTATATCCATGTGCAGAAACATAACAAATTGTAACTTCTTTTTCTAATTTTATTTGTTCATTTACACTCCAGTTATAATAAAGGTCTATAATTTTTCTAGGATTTTCAGTTAATACAGGTCCATGACCTGGACACACAGTGTCTATATCTAAATCTTTTATCTTTTCTATAGCAGTTACCATAGATGGTTTAAATGGTCCCATTATACAATCATAATAGTATCTCAAAGCATCTAAGTAATCCTTTTCTTCGTCTTCATCAAGTGTATTTACTATCTTATCATTACTATAATGACTTCCAAATGAATCACATGTTACAAGAGTTTTATCCTCTTTTATATATGTGTATATAGTATCTGGCCAATGAAGCATAGGCACAGAGAAGAATTCTAAAGTTTTATCTCCAATTGATAATGTATCTCCATCTGCAACTGCAATATACTCAAAGTCTTTGTTTACGATTTCCTTAAGATATTTAATTGCCGTTTCTGATGCTACTACTTTTGCATTTTTAGCTAAATCCAAAAGTTTTTCAACACTTCCTGCATGGTCTGGTTCAGTATGACTTACAACAATATAGTCTATTTTTTCAAAATCTATATTTAAATCATTTAATCTTTCAACATAATTGTCAAAATGTTTATCTTTAACTGTCTCAAATAAAACTGTTTTTTCTGTCCCTTTTAATACATATGAATTATAAGTAGTTCCATAAGGTGTATACATAATTATGTCAAATACTCTTAAGTCAGGGTCAAGCGAACCTACCCAATATAAATTTTCTTTTATTTTTAATGATTTCAATGACATACCGTACTCCTCCTAAAATAGTTATTTAATCTTTTTATACCCTGATTGTTATATTTTAAACAAAATTTATTCAAAAAAGAAATTACTTTAAAAATAAAATAGAGCTTCTAATCTTCTTTTTCTACCTCCAATATAGTTCCCTTTTTAGAATCTACCTTTATGTCATATTCATTTTTATCTTTATCTATTCTTATTTTATAAAAAGTAACATCTAAATCTTTATCTAAACTCCATTCTTTCACCATTCCATTTTGCTCTTTTAGTGCAATTTCCATAGCTTTTTGAGGTGTTATTATGTCATTTAAATCTAATTTTTCTTTTCTAGCTACTCCATTTAAATCATCTGAATCCAGTTTTTCTGTTTTATCCTGTAATACATCTTTTGTATTAGCGTCTATTTTCATTTTATACTCATTATTATCATCTACACCTTCAACAGTATAGACAAATTTATTTAAGTCTCTTTCAAGGCTTAAATCTACTATATCAGCATCTTTATACTTATCTTTAAATATGTTTATTGCATCTGTGTAGGGTACTTTAAAATCTTGTTCATTTAAATTTTCATTATTTTTTTCATCTTTTAAAGCACTATTTGACGTATTTGCCTCTTTATTTGTATTATTTTGTGCCTGTCCTGAATCTGTAGTTGGATTTCCACTACATGCAGTCAATAAACCTGCAACTAGTATACTCACTACTAATAAATATGTTTTTTTATACATAAAAACCCTCCTTAAATAATTAATTTATTCTATATTATGCCCTCTAAATCCTTTATTTACCCTTTTATATTAAATTTACTTCCTACTTTACTAGTTTTAAAACTATAAAATTTATATCTACTAAAATAAATTTACTGAAACAAAATATGTTGTTTGTATAAATAAAAAAAGCATTCCCCAGTATAAGAATGCTTAATTGTAATTATAAAATTATTCATTAATTCTATTAATACTTTTAATTATTGCTTTATTATCTTTTACAGAAGGAAGAGGTTTGAAAATATTTGTAATTATTTTCAAAAATACTTTCTTAAATGTTATTCCAAATATCTTTATAAGCATGTCCACTATAAACATCTATGAAATACCATCCATAAGTCTGTTTTGATTGTGTTTTTGAATCTATTCTTACAGCATATACTTTTATATCATTAATATCATCAATATAAGCAATATTTACACTTAATAGATTGACACTAACCTTATTTTTTCTAGCACATTCTGCTAATGCTAATTCTTTTGCTTTTTCTTCTGTAATCATTTTTCTATTTTCATAATCAGCTGGATTACAAACTTCCATAACACCACTAGTATTGTATGTATATATTTTGCTCATATCGTTTTTCTCTACACAGTATCTAATATCACTTTCAGAATTTTCTACTACATAACCAAATACGTAGAAATTTTTTCCTGAATATTCAAAGTTAGTATCTGATAAAAATATTAAGTCTTCATCTTCTGGATAATTTTCATTATAATAAAGTTTATCAACACCTAGGAACTTTTTCACTATATTAGCAGCATCCTCTACTGTATATTGTCTTCCAGTATCTGAATTTCCTATATTTTTTGTTACATTTAAACACTGCTGTAACACAATATCACTTAGATTTCCTATTACTGTTAATTTAGTTGCACTTTTTAATACAGCCTTATTGCTATTATCATCAACTAGAACTATTGGAGTATTTTGGGCTATTGTAGAGCCAATAAGTGCATATGCTAAATCTGTTCCGCTAGCTACATAAAACTCCTTTGCTCCACTATAGAACTTATTTATTATTTTCCTATTAGTATCATATCTATCTACTCCACCTAATCTAGTTGAATTAGTATCTTTTACTAAACTATCACTCATTGATGAAGTTCCACCTATTACATAACTTTCTATTCCAGTAGTATTAAATGGTATACTTTTACCATCAGTTAATACTATAGGTGATTTATCTCTAACAGCTACAGATGCAATACTCATAGCATCAGCTTCACCTTTAAAAGCATTGGTTAATATAACTTTACTAACTTTATTAATAGCACCTATTTCTTTAGCTACATTATAACTTGTCTTAATTCTATCGCTACCTTGAAGCCTCTTAACTTCTATATTCTTATCTTTTAAAACTTTTTCAGTCTTTTTGTCAATAGAGCTTTCTCCACCTATTATGTACACTTTATTGGCTTTTTCCACTCTTTTTAGAGTTGCACTTGGTATATTATTCTTTTTAGTTAAAAGAATTGGTGAATTTGTAGCTCCTGCAAGCCCACTCGCACTTAGACCATCAGCCATAGTACTATCTGTATTTACAAGTATTACAGTAGTATAATTTTGTTTATCTGCAATAAGCCCAGCAGTTTCATATTTATCTTCCCCTTGAAATTTATCAATTTTATCAAGTGCATTTGCAGATACAGGAGAGCCAGCAATAAACATTGACATAGCCAATCCTAGTAATAATAACTTCCTTGATTTCATAATATCCCCCCTTATAATATCTTTATAATTAAATTATATAACAGCAATATATTATATGTTGTCGAAAACAAAGATTATTTCTAGCCATTTAATGACATTGAATCATTTAAAAATAAAATATCATTTTAATTTAAAGTAAAAACTCCTATATGTAATATGAAATGCAGTTAGGTAATTATTTTAAATAAAAAAATGCTATTCTTATGGGTATTAAATTATCCTTTATAAGAAAAACAAATGAAAAATTATATACTACTTTATTGAATAGATACTCTATACATATATATCTTGTAAGCAATATGAAAATACTTAATTTATAATAAGTAAAAAATTCTAAATAAGCACCCAAAGATTGAATCTAAAGGGTGCTTTGACATTATAGTATTAAATTCTATTTAATTCTTTTAGTGTTAAATCCATTTTAGGATAAGGAATTGTAATTCCTTCTTCATCAAATCTAACTTTAACAGCTTCTAATAAATCAAGATAAATCGCCCAGTAATCTTCTGTATTACACCAAACTCTAACTGCAAATTTAATGGCATTATCTCCATGTTCCACTATTCCTATAAATGGTTCTGGTTCATTTATTATTAATTTATGCTTATTCACAATCTCTTTCAATACTTTTCTTACATGTAATATATCATCTTCATATCCTACACTAAATATTAAATCAACTCGTCTAGTATTCTTTGCTGAATAGTTTATTAGACTGTCATTTGATACAGAACCATTAGGTATAAGTATCTGTTTATTATCTGGAGTAACCAATTGTGTATAAAAAAGACCTATTTGCTCGACCGTTCCTCCATGACCTGCTGCTTCTATGTAATCTCCTACTTTAAAAGGTCTAATCAAAAGTATGATAAATCCTCCAGCAAAATTTGATAAACTACCTTGTAATGCTAAACCAATTGCTACCCCTGCTGATGCTATCACAGCAGCAAAACTAGATAAACTCATTCCCCAATATTCTAAAACAATGATTATGACAGCAACTTTAAGTACACTCAAAAGAAGAGATTTCAAAAACCTTCTTAAAGTTAAATCAAGGTCTCTTTTACCAAGTAATAACATGACATGGTTTACAAATTTCTTTATTATTTTGAATCCAATGGATAGTATAAGTATACCTATTATAAGTTTTACTCCACTTGTAGTTGCCCATTCTAAAAGGCTTTCCATTATACCTCCCATATCTATTTTATTAATATCTAGATTATTTAAATCCAACTTGCTTATATCATCTATTTTTGTCTTATCCATAAAAAACTCCTTACCTTATATTTTTAGAACCAATATTATAGTTTAAAGTTCTTATTTTCTATTTAATATAATACAATATCATTTCGACATAGTAAACAAGATTTATATTCCAATTATACCTCCAGTATAAATATAAACCCTTTGTCATCCACAAAGTATTGTACTAAATCAAACTACTAATAAAATGTTATTTAGCATTAAAATTATCGTTTTTTACGCCTATATGAGATGCTGTTATAGTTATAATACTGAGTACTATAAATATCATAAATCCTCTTTTGTATCCATCAACTACATTATATGAATTTGCTTGCAAAGATACAGCTATAATTAAATTAATGATTCCACTACCTATAAATTCAAAAGTATTGATAACACTAGTTGCCAATCCAGAATAAATTTCTTTATTTTTATACTTAGCATCATTAAAAACTTGTAGATGAGACATAACTATACATCCCATAATAAAAAATGCTACTGGCAAAACCATTATTGGTGGTTTTACTTTGTATACAACTACAATTACAATCCATATAAACAAATCTATTATTGCTCCATATTTTATTATATTAAATTTACTGGATTTTATTTTGGCAAATACAAAATCCATAATTATTGAACCAAATATAAATCCATATGTAAAAAATGATACTATAAATGCAGAAAAACTCTTACTAACTCCATAAACATCCATTATGTATTTTACTCCCCATAGACTTGTAAATGCACTTGTCAGACCTACAAAGGAGAACATTATCATTGAATTATACCATGTTGATTTATTCTTTATAACAGACTTAATTCCATCAACAATACTAATCTTCTCTGATTCTTCATGAGATTCGATATCTATATTGAATCCATATTCTTTTGGTGTATCTCTAACAATAATATACATAAAACATCCTATTACAACACCAATTATGCCTATCAATAAAAATGAATTTCTCCACCCAACAAATTCAGATAGAAACACAAGTGGAAAAGTAGCAAGAACTCCCCCTAAATTCCCTACAAATGAAAATTTAGCTGTTGCAGAAGCAAATTCTGATTTATTAAACCATCTACCCTGAATTTTCAAAATACAAAGCAATATTACTGATGTCCCTGCACCTACAGCTATACGAGAAATATATGCTAACTCTATACTTTGAATCAATCCAAATAAAATAGAACCTAAACTTGCCATTATTATTCCAAGACTACTAATTTTTCTTGCTCCATATTTATCGATTAAGATTCCTGCTGGTATTTGCATAAATGCATATGCATAGAGGCAAAAAGATGCTATATTTGAAATTTGTATAGAATTAAAACCTAACTCATTTGATAAGTTGTCTGAAACAACAGCAGTTGACATCCTTAAAAATAAGACTAAAATGAATGAAAATGTAATTATGCCCCAAACACTCCATTTAGCCTTTGTATAACTTTTCATATTTTCTCCCTCAAATCTACATAGCTTTAAATTTTCTTGATATACTCTATGAAATTCATGCTTTCTAAGCGATTCTATCAAGTATACATCTATTTATTACAAATTTTAACATATAGTCTCATTATACTACATATATACATATTTAACTAGAAATAAAGTTTCATTCCCGTTATATATATAAATTAACTCCTTAAATAGAAAAAGCCATCTTTGAACATTACTCAAAAGATGGCTCTCTATAAAAATATCTATTCTAAATTTAATTTTTTATCTAATATATATTTTGTAGCGAAAAATAATATTACTACAACTGCAATACTACCAAGTATTGCGAGTGCAAAATGAGGACTTTGATAAAAATGGTATATCATATTTGTATCTTTATGTGGCAAAATTCTTTCTATAGCATTTCCAACACTTGATATTACTATATTTATAGCTATAAAAGAAACAAATGCTACTAAATTTCTATGTTTATTAAATTTTGGCAATTGTCCCATTGAAATTGATGTATATAATAACAAAATAAATGATGAATACGAAATAAGCATTGTTACTGAAAATAATACAACATCTAAAAAGTATTCAGAACCCCTAGTAAAAACAGTATTGAAAAAATCTAAAAATTCAGGTAAGTGTATTCCAGAAGCACTAAAAAGCATAAGCATTCCAAATGTAAGCATTGAAACTATAAAACTAAGTACAGCATATATAAGTGCTGTTATACATTTAGATAATATAAGTGAACTGGTACTAACAGGAAGAGTAAACATTAAATATCCCTCATCACCTAAAAGATTTTTTCTAAATCTTTGAATTGTAACTACAATAGTTAAAACACCTAATGCCATGAAAAGACTCATCAATATCAATATTCCTATTCCTTGTATTTGAAATATATCTGTATTTATAAATATTCCATTGAATACAGCTACTACCAATATAGCTATATATAATGGTATGAAGGTTCTTCCACTTGCTTTTAACTCATATTTTAATAATTTACCTAACATTTGAATTCCTCCCTAAATAATGCATCTATAGATTTTCCTTTTTCTTCTCTTATTGTTTCAACATCTCCCTGTAATACTATTTCTCCTTTAGATATGAATATTACTTCATCACATATATTCTCTATTTCACTTATTAAGTGAGTAGCAATCAATAAAGTACTATCTTCAGAATAATTTTTTAATATAGTCTTAAGTATATATGACCTTGCAGCTGGGTCGACACCTCCAATAGGTTCATCCAGTATATATATACTTGCTTTTCTTGACATAACTAAGATAAGTTGAACTTTTTCTTTAGTTCCTTTAGACATTGTTTTTAACTTTTCATTTACATCAATATCTAAACTTTTAATCATTTCATTTGCTCTTCTAACATCGAAATCACTATAAAAATCATAGAAAAATTTTAGTAAATCCGATACCTTCATCCAGTCATTTAAATATGTTCTTTCTGGCAAATACGATACTATTTTCTTAGTTTCTATGGATGGTTTCATTCCATTTACTACAATTTCGCCATTATCAGGCTGTAATAATCCATTCATTAACTTAATCATTGTACTTTTACCACTTCCATTAGGACCTAACAAACCAACTATTTTTCCCTTTGGTATATTCAGTTGAATATTTTTCAAAACATTCTTAGTTCCATAACTTTTATTTACACTTTTAAATTCAACTATTCCATCTTGAGAAATATTATTTATATTTTTATCCATTTTATAATTCCCCTTTCAGATTTTCTGTAATAAGTTTTAGCATTTCATCTTTATCATACCCAAGCTTTTCTAAAGTATCTTTTAATGTATTTATCTCAACATTAGCTATTTCCTCTTTCATAGCTTTTATTTTTTCCTTATCATCGGTTACAAATCTTCCTTTAGTTCTCTGACTGTAAACTAAACCTTGTCTTTCAAGTTCTGTTAGAGCTTTTTGCATTGTGTTTGGATTTACTCCAGCATCTTCTGCGAGTGCTCTTACCGTTTCTAGTTTAGAGCCTATCACAATCTCACCTGAAATTATTTTCAATTTTAAATGTTCTACTAATTGTATATATATAGGTTTGTTATTATCAAGTTCCCATTCCATATTCATACCTCCTTATTATATTATTGTACTAATATCTTAATACAATAATATAATAATACAATTTATATGTCAACTAATTTTTAATAAAATCATGAAAATATTTATGTATATTGTAGTTCTATATATGAATTTATAAAGACAGCTAAAATATCTTTTTAATAAAATGAGTCTGTGTATATATAAAAAAGCTGACAAAAAAATGAACTCTATATTAGAGTTCATTTTTAACATAATTTATTAAATTTTTTATAATATAAATTAATTACTATTTTATTGAGCTATACATAATCAGCTTTTCAAATTCTTCAATTGGCATTGGCTTTCCAAATAAATATCCCTGTGCCATATCACACTTTACTTCTTTTAAAAGTTCAAACTGTTCTTCTGTTTCAACCCCTTCTGATACTACTTTCATTCCCAATTCTTTCGCCATTTCTATAACTTTAGTAACAATTATCTTACTTCTATTACTATTATAGGTTTCCATAATAAATTTTTGGTCAAGCTTTAAAATATCCATAGGAATTTCTTTTAGCATATTTAATGATGAATATCCTGAACCAAAATCATCCATAGATATTAAAAATCCTATTTCTTTTAAATTATTCATTATATCAATTAAAATATCAAAATTATCAAATATAATACTCTCTGTAAGTTCAAGTTCTATATACTTTGCTGGTATTCCATATTTATCAATTATATTTTTATATGTTTCTATAAAATTATTACAATATAGATGTATTCTTGAAACATTAACTGAAATGGTAACTGGATTTATACCTGCATTAATCCATTTTCTAAGTTGTATACAGATTTCTTCAAGTACATATAAATCTAAGTTTATTACAAAACCGTTTTTTTCAAAAAATGGTATAAATTCATTTGGAGGTATTAACCCTTTATCAGGGCTTTTCCATCGAACAAGTGCTTCTGAACCTTGTATTTCTCCTGTATCAAGCTCTATCTTAGGTTGCAAGTGTACAATGAATTCTTTATTTTCTAAACTTGAGAACATTGTATTTTCCATCTCTTTTTCTTTTATTTCTTGGTCATGAATCTTATTATCATAAAATGCATAAGAACTTTTATGCCCTCCCTTTGCCATTTTATGAGGTATATTAGCCCTGTCTATTATTGAGTTAATGTCTTTGTCTTCTGGAAGTATAAAGTAGATTCCACAACTTAAAACTAGTTTATACTTTTCCTCTTGGTTATTATTAAACAAATCTAATTCTTCAAATATATTATTTAATCTATTTGTTATATCTTTTTCTTCTACATACTTCATGATTATAGTAAAATTATCGGCAGATATTCTTGCAAATATCTCATCTTCAAATATATTATTTTTAATAATCTTAGTTAAGTTACGTAAAATTTCATTTCCAACTTCATATCCAAACAAGTCATTTATATATTTAAATTTATCAATATCTATATATAGTAGAGCATATTTCTCTTGAGTATTTTTGCATAATACTTTATTAGCATCAATGACAAACTTATCCAGAGTACTTGCTCCTGTAAGACTATCTGTATAGGCTATCTTTTGTAGCTTAATTTTAACATTTAATTTATCATATATTATATAGAAAATAAGTATTATGCATATTATAGTCATAGTACATATTATCTGTAATGAATATTCACTAATAAATTGATTATTAAACATAATAGATTCGAAGTTATTTAGGGAGTTATTTTTATAAAGTTCATTTAAAGAATAAACTGGTATTGTATGTGTAATTTGTAAAATTATACATATAAATAAAAAAAACATTAATTTTTTTTGTAAATTCCTCATAAAAATTTCCTCCCATTAAAACACCTCTATTTTATTATAAACTGTTAATAAATAAGCATATCTCAAAAGTTTCCATTTCTTGTAAAATGGATAGTTTATATTTATTTTAAATTTGGTGAAATTTTCAGCTACTATAATTATAGAATGTAGTATATTAGTTGTCTTAACTATTGATTTATACATTTCATATCGGTATAATAGAAAATAAATTGGATTATTTTGGCATATGATTATTGATAAAAGGTACTTATTTTTCTTCAAATTATCCGAAAAATTTTATTTTTATATTATAATTTTACTATTTTCTTTTCAAAACTATCCATTTTACAAGAAATGA
>NZ_AVHW01000060.1 GCF_000449425.2 Clostridioides difficile CD160 | reverse complement strand
AAATTTCCTCCCATTAAAACACCTCTATTTTATTATAAACTGTTAATAAATAAGCATATCTCAAAAGTTTCCATTTCTTGTAAAATGGATAGTTTATATTTATTTTAAATTTGGTGAAATTTTCAGCTACTATAATTATAGAATGTAGTATATTAGTTGTCTTAACTATTGATTTATACATTTCATATCGGTATAATAGAAAATAAATTGGATTATTTTGGCATATGATTATTGATAAAAGGTACTTATTTTTCTTCAAATTATCCGAAAAATTTTATTTTTATATTATAATTTTACTATTTTCTTTTCAAAACTATCCATTTTACAAGAAATGACTACTTTTCCCTAAAAAGCAGTATTTGCAACATATTCATACTTTATTTTTTCTATTTTTTCTTATATTTTTTTTCGACAAACCAATTTTAAAATTTTATAACTAACTAAATAAAAAATATCTAATTTAAATTTTTTACTATCTTACTTCATAATTGATTTTTTAAATATAAACTTCTAAAATTAAAATGCTTTATTGTTTCATTTATATAATGAGAATATTATATAAATGAAACAATAAAGCATTCATATAATTAAAAGATAAAGTAAATATACGAAATAGCACTAAAGTATTTTATATATAAGATATATTTATATACTTTAGTGCTAATCAATATTTTAATATATATATTAAATCTACATTTAACTTTTTAAAGATTTTCTATATAAAATTCTTACTCCCAATATAACTAATATAAAACTTATTAAAAGAATTAAAATAAACTTAAGTGTATTTAAATTCGCAAAATCTACTTCCATAAATTTATACAGATTAGCTATATTTCCAGTTGTATAATGACTTACTATGATTGCTATACTATTATTAAAAAAATGTAATAACATTGATACAAATATAGAACCAGATTTATATACACTATATGCAAATATAATACCCAATATAGATGTCGGAATTATTCTTATAAAATCCATATGCATAATACCAAATAATACACCACTGCATATTATAGCAAACTTAACAGACTTGTTTTTATCTTTTGATTTACTAAATGAAGAAAATATAAATCCTCTAAAAAACATTTCTTCACATATCGCTGGTAATAAAGCTATTATCAGTAAATTTAATAAAAACTTATCTTTCATAAAAAGTGCTTCATTTAAACTTTCAGCAACCTCCATGTTTTGAGGAAACAAGAATAAAAGTAGTTGTGTTATAATCATAATAAGTATATATCCACCAATCCAAAGAACAATACTTCCAAATACGTGTTTTAATTTAGGAACTTTCAAGCTAAATACTTCTTTAAAGTCAGCTTTAATATAGTATGCAAATATTAATGGTAATAAAATTATCATAAATTGTGTCATTACTATACCACCTATACCAAATTTAATCTGTACTAAAGAACCAACATAAATTAAAAGAACTAATCCTACTGCATATAAAATAATACCATCACTTATAGTTGGTATAGACCCTTTTTTTATATTACTTCTTTTCTCTAAGAAAGAAAAACTCTTACTATTGCCAAAAAGTATTTCCTCAGAATTGAACATCTTAGACAGTAATATGATTGCCAATATTACAAAAGCTATATTTGATACTAAAACCAGAGCTATTAAATTTAAATCACTTTTAAAAGATAATACACTTTTTATAAGTAGAGATATATTTACCACAGGTATTACAGATGTTACTCTATCCAACACTATATTTGGTATCATAGATACATATGATGGTATCATAATAACTAACATTAGAGGCGTTATGTAATTTTGAGCATCTTTAAAACTTTTTGCCAGTGAACATACACACATACTTATTGCTGCAACTACCATTGAAAATAGACATATACAAATTAAAGTAGTTATAATTGGTAAGATTAAATCTCCATAGTTGAAATTTCCAAAGCCAAATTGACTGCTAAGACCTCCACTAACCAAAATAAATGCCATAGTCAATCCCATAGATACAATATTTAAAATTGCTGTTACTATTGCACTAAGAGAAACTGCCATATATTTTCCCATAACCAATTCTAAATTTGATATTGGAAGTGTAAATAGAGTTTCTAAGGTACCTCTTTCCTTTTCTCCAGCCATAACGTCTATTGCTGGATATATTGAGCCAAGCAAAACTCCTATTATCAATATGAATGGTAATATTTGTCCTAAAAAATAGCCTGCCACTTCTTCTGTCTTTGCAACATCAACAGTACTATATGTCAATGGCTCCAATGTAGATTGTACGTCTAAACCTTTCTCAGATAACTTTTTTTCCACAGTAAGTCTTTTGTATTTATCTAAAACAGTTTCAATCCTCTTTACTGCATTAGAAGAATTTTCTTGTGAAGAATTCATATATATTTTATAACTAGTAGATGCTTGTTTTTCTTCTATCTTTATATAAGCATCTATTTTATTTTCTTCTAAAGATTTTTTATAATTATCAACATCAAGTATCTTTATCTTGCCTTTATCATTTGCAGTATCTTTACTTTCAGTATCTCTATCCAAATTATTATCTTCAATCATCGATACTAATACTTTATTTGGTTTACTATCAAAAGCTATATTAATATCCTTGCTATTCATGCTATTTGCAGACATATTCATTACCTGAATCATCAATATCATAAGTAGAGGATACAAAAGAAGTGGTAAAACAATCATCATAAATAATGTCTTTTTATCTCTCAATATATCTAACATTTCTTTCTTAAATATGTATTTTACAATCTTACTTCTCATCTAAACTTCCTCCGTTCTAGCAAGTTTTATAAATACATCTCTCAAATTATTTACTCCAGATTCCTCTTTTAAACTCTCTGGTGTTCCCGATGCAATTATTTTTCCATTGTGAATCATAAAAATCTTGTCACATAAAGTTTCTGCTTCTTCCATATAATGAGTTGAATAAAGAACAGTTTTACCTCTTAATTTTTCATTCTTCATAAAATCTATTATTGATGCACTACTTAAAACGTCAAGCCCTAGTGTTGGTTCATCAAAGATGTACACCTTTGGAGAATGTATTAAACAACGAGCTATAGATGTTCTTTGAGTCTGACCAGTTGATAGATTTTCAATTCGATTATCTATAAATTCACTCATATCCATTATCTTTACAACATTTTCAATTGATTCTTCTATATCTTCTTTTGACATTTCATATAAACTTCCAAAAGTCGTTAGAAGTTCTCTAGGAGAAAGTCTCCCATATAATTTTGTATTTCCAGATAAATATCCTATTTCTTTTTTTGCTGAATTCCTATCTATTGAATAATCATATCCAGAAACACTTATATTCCCTGATGTTGGTGTTAATATACCTCCTAACATTCTAAGTAATGTAGTTTTTCCTGCACCATTAGGACCTAATATTCCAACAATATCTCCTTCTTCAGCTTTAAAAGAAACATTGTTCACAGCAAAGAATTCTTCCTTTCTAGTTTTTATTTTCTTTAACTTTTTTATTGAATTTTTATTATTATCATCTTTTACAACTCTTGTAAAAGACTTACATAATTTATCAACCTCAATCATTTATCAAATTACTCCTTTCTTGTTTATAGGTATATTTATATAAATATATCATATAAACCTTTTTTATATACAGTTTTTTATTTTAAAATAGATTATTTATAAAAGGTTTAGGCATCCATTTGACAAATTACCTTTTTTTATTCTTTTATAATATCTTTTGTAACATTTTTTTACATATTAAATATAATATTACTATATAGATAAACTTAATTATCTATACATTTAAATCAAAATATAAAAGGAGTTAATTTAATGGAAAATAATAAATGTAGAGAAAACTTTAGATTTTCTCAAGACTATGAAGAAGGCTATCTAAACACAAATGATAGATATTATGACAACTATCAAGTAGAAGACAGATATTATGACAATTATCAAGCAGATGATAGATACTATAATTACCCAAACAAATGCAAAGAACCTAAAATAATCGAACATTGCTGTTGCAAAAAAAGTATGAAAGATGCATTAGAACTTTTAAGATATGACGCTATAAGACCTTTTGTTAATTTTAATCAATTTGCTTTTATTTCAGATTTCTTTATAGTTGGTGCTTATTTAGTAGGTATAGACTACTCACTACCTCCAAAGGATAATCTATCTGGTCTTAATGCTACTTTTAAAAGATTTTCAGCTTGTAACTGTGATTTAATAGATATCTCTGGTCAAATATATTATCCTAAACCTATTCCATTGACACTTGGTGGATTAGTTACTTCTATTGGTACTATTCCAGGTATATCTGAGTTGGTTGACCTTATAGAGGCAGCAGTACCTGCTAATATAAACCTTGGAGCTATAGTAAATTCAATACTTGATGATATAATTGATTATATAGTTGCTACAATCAATCCACTAACAACTGTAGAATTAGCATCATTATGTTCTCTTAAAGCTGTTGCTTTTAATGTTTCACCTGGAGATTATAATGACTTTGTAGCAGCTTTAGGATATTATCTTGATAAAAAACAATATAAAGACTGCAATTGCAACTGCGATTGTGATGATTGCTGTTGTAATAAAGGTATACTTGATAACCTTTATACTTCAAAAATAAATAATCAAGTTACTGTAGTAGCTGGTAGTTTAGTTCTAACTGGTGTTGAAGTTTTAGGTAAGAAAAACGATGTTCTAGTGCTTGGAAACTCTAATGACTCAAGAATATACTTTGTATGTGTAGATTCTATAGATTATATTGCATAAAACACTTTAAAGAACTATATTTAAATGTAAAATAGCATATATTCTTTAAAAAATAAAATATTTGATTATCACTAATAAAAAAGAGTGTCTATTTAAAAATAACTTTAGACCCTCTTTTTTATTTTTATTGATTTCTATCTAACTTTTTTACCAAGCTTAAATACTGCTAATACATCTGCTAGTACATCTATATCATCTATAGGATTTCCATTTACAACTATAACATCTGCTTTCTTTCCTTTTTCTAAAGTTCCATAATTCTTATCAATTCTTAAAAGCTCAGATGCAGTTTTTGTAGCAGCCACTATTACATCCATATTATCCATACCATAGTCTGACATTAGTTTCATTTCATAATATGTCTTACCATGTTCGTTGTAAGAAGTTCCTGCATCAGAACCAACTGCAATTTTAATTCCTTTTTTATATGCTTTTAAGAACGATTCTTTATGCGGAATAGCAACAATTTCACATTTTCTAAGAGTAGCCTCAGTTATTCCACTTTCTTTTCCTGCATTTAGAATAAAATATGGAGCAGCTACAGTTGGAACTAAATATGTTCCTCTCTCAAGCATCAAATCAATTATTTCATCATCTAAATAAACACCATGTTCTATAGAAGTTATACCTGCAAGTACTGCATTTTTTATACCAGTTCTTCCTTGTGCATGTGTAGCAGTTATTTTACCTGCTTTTATAGCCTCCTCTACAGCAACCTTCATTTCTTCTAAAGTCAGCTGTGGTGAACCGGGTTCAACTCCATCAGTCGTTACACCTCCAGTTGCCATTATCTTTACACAGTCTACTCCATTCTTTAAAACTGTTCTAGCTGATTTTCTACATTCATCTACTCCATCACTTTCAATGCCAAAATAGTATCCATGTCCTCCTGTCATACATATAACTGGACCTGAAGTAACTATACCAGGACCATCTATAGACCCTTTGTCTACAAGATTTTTAAGTTGTACATCAACATATTTTGGACAACCTAGACTTCTAATGTATGTTACTCCTGAATCTAAATAAGCATCAAGTTGTTTTATTGTATTCACTACAAGCTCTACATCTGATACATTCTCATAATAAACCTTTGGATTTCCAACTGGCTCCATTGTCAAGTGAACATGACAATTCATAATTCCTGGCATAACAGTTTTATCTAAGTAATCATACACATCATATCCATTTAAATCTTCTCTTATATCTTCAATTCCAACTATAGTATCTCCCTCAATAATTACACCCTTATTTTTCATAATACTATTTCCTGTTCCCTGAACCTCCCATGACTAAAGTCACAGGGTTCCTGCTTCATAGAATTTTGCATACTAAAATATGTCTTACAAACTCTCCACAGGCTATCCCCGTAGTTCCTACGGTTCTTACATAAGTTATCTATTTTAAACTGTTATTAGTCTTAATCCTTCTTTTAATATATTTATACTTGCATTTATATCTCTATCATGAGTTACATTACAACAAGGACAAATCCATTCTCTTATATTTAAATTCTTAACTTCCTCGTTTTTGTACCCACATTTATTGCATATTTGTGAACTTGCAAAGAATTTACCTACCTTTACAATTTGTCTACCATACCAATTAGCCTTATATTCTAA
>NZ_AVHW01000059.1 GCF_000449425.2 Clostridioides difficile CD160 | reverse complement strand
TTTTTGAGGTTGTCGTTCACATAAGTTCGCTACTACCTATGCAGTTCTCTTATGAACTTCTTACATTTCATGAAGCACAGACTATATCTTATCCTTCGCATTATCCGTTAAGGTCTACCCACTTCCACTACCAATAGCTTGTAGTGTACTTCCCTCAAGAGGAATAGTCGTTGAAGTTTCTCCTATTTGGAGCTTACCTGCTGATTGCCCATTTTAAAGTACTTAGGGTTTAACCTTATACCATCTAACCAATTTTTTCTACTTTCGTAACTTTCACACTTAGGTTTATTTCATCCTTATGTTTTAGTTTGGTTAGCTTTAGGGGTTTCCAGCAATTCAAGTAGTATTGGATAGGTTCTATCCTATCTCTACATATACGTTTCCCTATATGCTGACTATTTTAGCTACTAACTCACGACTAAAGTCACAAGTGTGCGTAGCTATTTTTTAATCAATTAAATTTCCTGCTTTAATATATTTTTTGTTCATCTTAAAGTACTCCCCCTTTTAAGTATAATGTTTTATTTATTTATTATTTTTAATATTCTAATAATTAATTTTACCACTATACTCATTCTATTTCAAATCTTAGTGAATTAAATACAAGTTAAAAAATGATATAACACAGAAAATATTAAAAAATATTTTTATATTAAATTTAAAAATAAGACAAAATAATCAAAATATATTTTTGATTATCTCATCTTATTTATATTTAATCTATAGTAAATATATAGCAACCTAAAGTGATACAATTAATACTACCATCTAATTAGCAACAAAAAATAACTTATCGTGTAAACTCACATCTCCATTTATTAACTCAGCTTCATATAATATCTTTCTAAGTTTCATATCAAATACTTGAAATTTTATTGGTTTAGTTCCAATTACATCAAAAACCCCTCTACTTCCTTTTTTTTCTCCTGATAGATTCTCTTTTATACTTGAAATAGAATATATCTTATCATCTAATAACTTAACTTTCCTAATTCCAGATGATGTATCACTATAGTCTACTTTAAAATCAAGTATCTCATAATCTTCTAGTTTAATATTATTTGCATTAATATCATAAACAAGATTGATTATAGAATTACTACTATCTGTAGCTATAAGATTTAGCTTACTATTTTTAACAACGTAATCTAACTTAGTTTTGCTTAATAATCCCATCTCTTTTTGATTGGCATTTTTTTCTTGATTTAGATTATCCATAAATTTATTACTCATATTAAAAGTGTTATCTTCTATATCATATACGACAAAATTGGAATAATTATCATATCCTTCGATATCTCCATTTGTACTTTTATTGTTTACTATTTCTAAATAGATTTTGCTTCCTATATAAAATTTGATTTCATTGATATTTTGCTGATATCCATTATGTAAGTCTAAGTTAAATCTATTTAACAATTTATAAGACTTATCTTTTATATCTATCTTTAATATGCAGATATTATTAACTTTAGAGCCCGAAAGATTAGTTTCACTAACTACCATATATAAGTTACCTTTATATATTTTATTAAACACAGTTTGCCAACTATTTTCTTTAAAATCAGATTTCTTTAAACTAATATCAAAATTTTCTTCTACACCACTTTTTAAATTTTTATTTGTAATCTTTATGCAATCATTTAAATTAACCCTCTCTTGCTCCAAACTAGACTTAACAGAAGAGTATGCTTCTCCTATATTTAAATCATCTTTATATAAAAATTCAAATCCTTTATCATTGATAAAATCACTGTATTTCTTATCAATATTTAGATAATCATTTCTAATTTTTAATTTAGGATTTGTATCATTTTTTATTCCATTCTTACTTACAATTACCTCTTCATAAGAAAATTTATTTATGTTAGGCGTATATACTAAGCTTGCTTTCCCTATATCTTTTATATTACCCTTTAAAGTATTTATAGATAGTTTGTCCTTATTAAAATAACTCAATATTGAAGTCATGACAATCATTAATAAGCACATTATTATAAAATATATTGTATATTTTCCTATATTTTTTTCTTTCATAATACACCTCCTAAAAGTCAATCTTCTGCTTCAAAAGTTTATTAGATATAAAACTACATACAAATATGTTTATACTTGAATATAAGGAAATAAATATATTACTGTATTCATAAGGTATAATAAATACTACAGAAATTATAAATATTAAAATTTCCAAAACTAAAAACATGAAACTTATTAAAGTGCTTAGTTTATAAGTAGACTTATTTATAAGAATTGATGTAAACACTACAGATACACATCCTATCAGTAAAAATATATACTCTACAAGCAGTATTTCAAAACTATATGGAAGTAATATTTTCAAATTATATATTGTTTCTTGTATAAATCCATAACTTACAATATCCCCCAGCATATAATTAGGCAACAATTTACTCATAATAAACAAAGTTATTGTAAATATTATTGTGTAACTATATACTAGAAATAATATATTTAATAATTTAGATATATAGATATTGATTCTATTTTTAGGTAACATTATAAGTGTATATATAGATTTACTCTTTCCATCAAAATCCCTGTACCAAATAAAAAAAGCATAGCAAATACATGCGATTATACCAAATATAAACCATAAATCTGTAGAACTCATTATATTTCTGAAACTTGAAAAACCTATGATATTTGCTGTTTCTATTGTATCTCCTATTTTTGTTAACTGTTCTTTTTTAACTGCATTTTCTATTATGTAATTATAGTCATTTAAGTTGTTTACTATATTTAAAATCACAAAAGAACAGCAAAAAATTATTATAAATACATAGTTTTTTATATTTCTTTTTAATTCAAATTCGAATAATTTCATTAAATCTTTCATTAATTCACCTACTTTATTTCAAATTCTAGCATACTATTTGAACTGTTAAATTGTAATTCCCCTTCGTATACCACTTCCTTAGACTTTTTATTTATTATATATAACATATATTTATTATCCCAAGATAATATAGAGCTTTGCTTTGATGTATATACAATGATTTTGTTTGAATCAATTTCAACACTTCCAATTTCTCTTTTATCTCTACCTTCTAAAACATATTTATCTTCACTTAAATTTTTATCTAACATATTATAGGTAAGTAAATTTAACTCTATATTTGAATTATCATCATAAGCATTTGACATTACCATGTATAATTTATTATCTTCTAACTTTGCTTTTTCTAAAGTCATTTTACTATCTGTTTTTAATTCCATTATTTTTTCTTTATTTTCTTCAAGATTATACTCAAGTAAATTAAATTTAGAATCACTATTATCACCTGTACTTGCCTTTGATACATTTACTAAAATATACATCTTATCTTCATATTTGCTAGCATAACTTACGCCAATAGTTTCTATGTTTTTGTATTTTTTAGAAAAATAATTACTTAAATTTATACTTTTTATTATCTGTATTTTTTTATTTTCTGGATTGATTTTTATTATATCTATAGTGCTTGAATATTCTTTATTATTTTCTGATGAATCACTTTCAGCATAAAGGACAGACACATATAAGTCTTTTTTATATCTTTTTGATGATAGTATCTTTGCATAATAATCATCAGTATTTTTATCTACTTTATATTTTGTTCTTGTAAAATTATTCATATCTAGTTTTTCATATTCAATGCCCTTATCACTTCCTTCAGATGCAAATACACCTTTGTCCAAATCTTCTTTTTTCTCATCTATAACAAAATTTATCTCTTTTGAATCATCATTCGTTTCAAAACCAACATGAGCAATTAAATCAGAACCACTAGATACATCAATTAAATTATTCGTATTCTCACTATCTTTTTGTAGTTTTACTAATTCAGTCTTTTTAATTTTATTGTTTCCATTTATTGTATAATGTGAATTTATATATCCATTAAAATCATATCCAAAATTTATGTTTATATAGTCTAATTCATCTGGGTCACCTTTTATAGTTTTTATCTTCAAATTGTCTTCATTATTTAACAAACCTATACTAAAATATATTGCTAAAGTCAAAAATATAATAAGTATAGATATTTTAGATTTTAATTTCATACCACCCCTCCTAAAGAGATACTTTCTTTTTAATTAGAAAATAAGATATTCCATTTAGAATAGACATTATAATTAAAAAACTTAGTAAACCAGTTACTAAAGTATTAAATTGTATTCCAATGAACTGATAATATTTTCTAAATAAATTGATTATATTTATATATACTGTTGAAAAATATAAGCCTATTAAAACTACAAAAGCGATTAAAATTATATGAAGCCTATTTATATAAGAAAATATAAATAATATACAACAATTTACAAAAGAAATAGCTATAAGTAGTAAAAAAACATATATCTCCATAAAAGATATAAAATCAACAGGTATACTTCTTAAATTAAAATAATATAAATCTTGTGCGAAAGACATGTTGATTATCGGCATATTTCTAAAAATAAAATTAAATATATATTTACATATAAATAATATTGCTATCTGACTTATCAAAAAACCATATATCATTGTTATCAAAGCAATTGACTTAGTTATACAAATCTTAAACTTATTCTGTGGTAACATCATAAGTGTATAAATGCTTTGATTTTTTGAAAAGAACTCTTTTTTCCACATAAAAACATAGTATATAAAGATTCCCAACATACCAAAGAACAATATATTTTGGATAAATCCAAGGTTACTAAGTATACCTATTCCATAAAATATACCTCCAAAATCTTCTATTGCTAAGTTCATAATAAATCTAGAGTTTTTAAATTTATTCATTTCAAATAAATTTAAACCAAGTGTAATTAATGAAAAAAATGATATATAAGCTATATAAAACCTATTGCTTCTTCTCAAATCTACATTTATTAGATATAGAAGTTTATTCATTCTTATATACCTCCCTCATTTTATCTAATATAGATTTCCCTTCTCTTTCTCTTAATTCTTCTGCATTAAATGAAGTTATAATCTTCCCTTCATCAAGAATTATGACTTCATCGACTAAGCTTTCTATCTCTACTATTTCATGAGTAGTTATGATAATAGCTTGATTTTCCTCCATATATTGTGCTATTACCCCTATAAACTCTTCCCTCTTAAACAAATCAATTCCTGTAAATGGTTCATCAAGTAGTATATACTCTGGGTCTTGGCAAAATCCAAGTATTAATTTTACTCTTGCAATATTTCCTTTTGATAAATTATCAATTATTTCATCTTCATCTAATCTGAATATGTTCATCATTTCTTTTGATTTTTCTTTATTCCATTTTGGATAAAATATTTCCATAAATTCAAAGGTTTCTTTTATTGTTGTATTACTAAAATGAGACTCTACATCTGGGACAAATGCTAGTTTATTATATATCTTTTCATTTATTTTTGCTCCATCTATAAGAATCTCTCCACTATCAATGCTTATAAGCCCTGCTATTGCTTTTAACATGGTTGATTTACCAACTCCATTTATTCCAAGTAACGCAGTTATTTTACCTTTTTCTATATTAAAGCTTACACTCTTTAAAGCATCTATTTTTCTTATTTTAATCCCTTGCATCCTTTTATATGTTTTACTGACATTCTTTATTTCTATCATATTTAATATCCTCCATATTTAATACACTTGTACAATAAACTTTCTAAATTGAGTTTTATATTTGTTAAAAGGCTAATATTCATCTTCTATTATCTTTAAAACTTCTTCTTTCGTAACATTTATTGCTTTCATATTTTCTATAAAAACAGATAAAGACTCATTTATAAGCTCTAATTTTAAGTTTTTTAATATATTCTCATCAACTGTTACACTACTTTGATAGTTTTTAAAAGTATTTATTATATTCATATCACCCATCTCCTTGTATGCTCTTTGAACAGTATTTAAATTTACTTTTAGATTAAGTGCCATTTCTCTCCTTGAGGGTATTGTCTCTCCTGGTTTCAACTCTCCTGTTACTATTTGTCTTTTTATATGCTTTACTATTTGCAAATAAATGGGAGTTGTATTATCTAGTTCAAAATTCATGATTCCTCCTATTCTAGTGTATTAATACGTTAGTACACTTACTTTAAAAAAATACACATTCAGTTCAGACCTTCTTTAATATTCTATTAAGTGTATTATACGATTAATACACTTAATTTGTAAATACTTTTTTATTATTTAACCCTAACTTTAATTTATTAAAGAGTTAAATGTAAAGCTTAAATAATAACTTTACAAAATGGAGCATCAAATGAGAGGATATATATTTTATGTTATGTTAGACTTGAAAACAAGTAAATGAGATAAGATTATATATTATCAACCAGTCAAAAATCTTATCTGTATTAACTCTTAAAAATCTAGTAAAAATATTAACACATATTAGGAGGTAAACAAATGAGTTATAAAATTGAAATCAAAAATATTGAACCAGTCGCAGCAGCTACTATGCGTTATAACGGACCTATTACTGAAGCAACAAAGTACTTTCCAAATGTATTTAAATCTATAAAGGGAAAATCTAATGGGGCTCCATTCTTCTGTTACTATAATGTTAACCAAAAAACTGGTTTTGGAGAAATGGAATTATGTGTTCCAACTTCTGAAACTCCAAATCGCATTGGTGTAACCATAAAAGAATTTCCTAAAATAAAAGCTTTGTTTTTCACTCACATAGGCTCATATAGTACTTTACCTAAAACGTACGAAATGATATTTAAATACATTCATGAAAATAATATAGAAATACAAACTCCTTGGAGAGAAGTATTCATTAAAGGACCAGGTATGCTGATAAAAGGAAATCCAGATAAATATATTACAGAAATCATATTTCCACTTAAAGAGGAGGAATAACATATGATAGCAATTAAAATAGATAATTTAGTAAAAGAGTATAAAAATGGTGTGAAAGCTTTAAATGGTCTAAGTTTTAATGTAAATGCTGGAGAGATTTTTTCTTTACTTGGTCCTAATGGAGCTGGTAAATCTTCTCTTATCAACATTTTGACCACCTTTTATAAACCTACATCTGGAAATGTAACAGTCTTTGGAAAAGATTTAGTAGATAATCCTTCTTGGATACGTACTCAGATTGCTTGTGTAGCACAACAAGTCTCTATTGATGAGCACCTGTCTCTTATGGAAAATATGGTATTTCAAAGCAAGATGTATAAAGTAGAACCACAAATTGCAAAACAAAGAATAGAATCTTTAATTGATAAATTTGAGTTATCTAACTACTTAAAATATCCCACTTCATCATATTCTGGTGGAGTGAAGCGTAGATTAGACATAGCTATGAATATGGTATCATCTCCTAAAATTCTATTTCTGGATGAACCAACTGTTGGTATGGATGTAGATTCAAGAAAATCTATGTGGGATATGTTATTAAAAATTAGAGATGAGTATGGCACAACTATATTTCTAACTACTCATTATCTTGAAGAAGCTGAACAATTGAGTGATAACATTTGTATTATGAAAAATGGAAAAGATTTGGCACATGGAACGCCATCCAGTTTACGTGGCTATATCAGACAAAATATACTTCGTATAGCTTTTCATGATATCAAAGATATAAAAAAATATAAAGATGAAATTAAAAATATTGGATTAGCCAAGTTTATGAGTATAAGAGAGAATTCAATTTTTATAAGTGTACAGGATAGTAGAGTTGCTTTTACTTCAATAAATAAGTGGCTTTTAGAACATGACATAAAATTTGATGCAATAGAAATTGTAGAGCCAAGTCTTGAAGATGTTTTTTTAGCATTAACAAGTTCTAAAAAAGGCTTAAAGGAGGAATGGGAATGTTAAATATCTTATGGCGTAGTATGAAATGGCGTTTTAAAAATCCAATCTCGTTTATAGTTACTATATTACAACCTTTTCTTTGGCTTGTACTTTATAGCTCTATTGCAAATCAAACTATGAGTAATATGAATATTAGTAATTATACCGCTTTTATACTACCAGGTATTATTATTCTAGTTATATTTTCCTCATGTAGTAGTGGTGGTATCATCAACTTCATAATGAAGAATAGTGGAAGTTTCTATAGGGTTTTAATTGCACCTATTAGTAGATATTCAATTGTTTTTGGTCAATTACTAGAAGCTATCTTAGTTTCCTTCTTAGAAGTAACTATTTTATGTATAGTAAGTATATTCTTCTCAGTAAGGATAGAATCTGGCATTGGAGGAATTATGCTTATGATAATACTAATATTTATGACTGCATTTTTTTTATCAAGTCTAGCTTATTCTATAAGTCTATTATTGCCAAATGAAATAATTTATGAAACAATTATGACTGCAATTGTACTTCCTATTTTCTTTTTAAGTTCAGCTCTTTTCCCTATAGAAAATTTATCTGGAGGATTAAAAATAGCTGTTATGCTCAATCCATTTACCCATGTTATTAATGCTTTACGTAGCTTAATATTTGGCGAGGCTATTCTTATTGGAGATATATTACCTGTTATCCTGTTATTTTTAATATTATGCTGTGCAAGTTTTTCACTTGCTATGTGGAGACTAAAAAAGGAAATGGTAAGTTAAATTATAAAATTATAATAAAAAGTGAACTCTATATAATAGAGTTCACTATAGATGATTTATTTTAATATTTCTAAGACTGAATTTAATACAGCATGACCATTACAAGTACCATAGTTTACCATATCTATTATAGATACTGGAGCTCTATCTCCAACTATAGATTTTACATCATCAAACATAAATCTAAGCTGTGGTCCAAGAAGTAAAATATCAAAATTATCGAGTTCCGATTTTATATCGCCTTCTCCGACTGCCCATATTTTACAATCTATATTTCTTTTTTTTGCATCTTTCTCCATTTTATTTACCAATAAAGTAGAAGACATACCTCCAACACACACTAACAATATCCTAATCATTAATAACTCCTTTTTAATCAAATCTACATATCCCTTGATTAAAAAGTATATGTAGAAAAGTTTGTCATTTATAACTTTTTAAATTCACTCTTAAATTATATCAAATTTTTCCATTTTTTTCACTACTAGAACTAATTTTATATTTTTAATGTCCACTTTTCCACTTCTTTAGATATATTTTCGGATTTTAATATAGCAGATATTATAGCATACCCATCGCTATTTAAGCTCTTAAGTTTATCTATATTATCCAATTTTATGCCTCCAATTAGTACAAATGGTATATCTACTTTTTCTTTAATTACTTTGACAGTTTCAAATGAAGCAGATTTTGCATCTAATTTAGTAGATGTTGTAAATATAGACCCTATACCTAAATAATCTGCACCATCATTTTTTGCACAGATAGCTTCTTCTAAAGTTCTTGCTGATACTCCTAGTATCTTATCATTTCCTATAAGCTTTCTAACTTCTCTCGCATCAATATCACTTTGACCTACATGTACTCCATCTGCATCGCAGATAAGTGCTATATCAACTCTATCATTAACTATAAACTTAATACCATATCTTCTAGTTATTTCTCTAAGCTTCATAGCCTTTTTTAAAAACGCTCTTCCAGAAGCATTTTTTTCTCTAAGTTGTACAGTTGTGATTCCAGAAGTTATTGCATCTTCAATACACTTATAGAAATCTCTACCTTCAAGCATTTCAGAGTCAGTTACTAAATATAATTTTAAGTCTTTTTTTAAGTTTTCTTTATCTATCATTTTAAGTCTCCTCTTAAACCTTTATTCATTTAAAAATTCAATATTAGAATTTTTACTTAAAGTATCTATATCCATTTTATAAATAGTATTCATAAGATTCTCTTTAAATGTTCCTATTGGTGGATTATTTAGATTTGCCAGCTCTCCACTTAAAGACATTGTAAGAACACCCATTGTAGCTGCTTTTAATGTATTCTCAGTAATAGCCATGAAACTTGCAATTAAACTTGCAGTCATACATCCAGTTCCTGTAACTCCTTTTAATTTATCAGTTCCATTATTTATTTTATATGTATTTTTACTATCAGTTATTATATCTGTTTTTCCAGTTGCTACTACTATACATTCAAGTTTTTCAGAAACTTTTTTTATTATATCAGTAGAATCTTCTTCATAGTCAAATGAATCTACACCTTTTCCCCTTACATCAAAACCACCTATAAACTTTATTTCTGCCATATTACCTTTAACTACATTAAATTTGACTTCATTTAAAAGTTTGTTTGTTAGTTCTGCTCTAGCTTTACTTGCAAATACTCCCACTGGGTCTAATATAACAGGTTTATTATACTTATTTGCTGCTTTTCCTGCTAATAAAAATAAATCTAACATATTTGAATTCATCGTTCCTATATTTATTACTACAGAATTTGCTATACTTACCATTTCTTCTACTTCCTCATATGAGAAGCTCATAAGAGGACTTGCTCCTATAGCTAAAGTTACATTGGCACAGTCATTTATAGTTACATTATTAGTATAATGAATTACCAATGGATTTGATTCTTTTACATCTTTAATTAAATTATACATAGCCAACCTCCAACAATTTTTTATTATTCAAATTTATAAAAATGATGCACTGGTCCTACTCCATGACCTATATCAAAACTATTTTTTATTGCTTCTGTTATATAGAGTTTACTTAAATTTACTGCTTCTGTTATTTCATAACCTAATGCCAAATAGGATGTTATTGCAGAAGATAATGTACATCCTGTTCCATGTGTATTTTTTTTATCAATTCTTTCACTTTTATAAACTTTAAACATATTTTTACCAACTAAAATATCTACTGCTTCTCCATCTAAATGCCCCCCTTTCATAAGGACAAATTTAGGACCAAGTTGTAGTATTTCTTTTCCTACTCTATTCATATCATCTATATTATTTATTTTTATTCCTGTGATTTCTTCTGCCTCTGGGATGTTTGGTGTAATTATGTATGCAAGTGGCATCAAGTATTTAATTAGATTTTCTTTTGCTTCTGGCTTTAATAAATAATATCCACTTTTAGATATCATTACAGGGTCTACTACCAAATATTTTGGATTGTATTTCTTTATATTTTCAACTATTTCAAGTATAATCTCAGGACTTGAAACCATTCCTATTTTTACAGCTTTTGGAGGTATATCTTCAAATACTGCCTCTATCTGTTTTTTTATTATTTCCTTACTTAAATCTTCTACTGCAAAAACTCCTTGAGTATTTTGTGCTGTTATAGCTGTTATTACACTCATACCATAAGTACCAATTGCACTAAAAGTCTTCAAATCAGCTTGAATTCCAGCTCCTCCAGATGAATCTGACCCAGCGATTGTAAGTGTTGGTATTTTATAATTACTCATTTATTCCCTCCTAAAGTTTAATTTAAATAACTTAATTAAAAAAGCTATACCTACAATAGGTATAGCTTAGAAATCGCATATATCATAAATAATATACACTTAAGTTTTATACTAAGCTTTCCTACGCTGGTATTATCCAGATCAGGTGTAAGGGTCGGTATTCCTCTCAGCTCTTGGCTCCCCTAGCTATTTTAATTTATTATATTTATAACTTCATTATATTACAATAGTATTTATTGTCAAGTTTTACATCATATACACTTATTATAATGTTAATGCTAATATTTATGTTAATTGTTCTATTTCTTTTCCAACAATATAAGCATCTTTATTATCAATTAAATCTATAAGTGTCTCTGGTTTTTTTATTATAGATAATTTTTTGTTTCTAGTTAATTTCTTTATATAACATTCCAATTTCATTGCATTACTTTTTGTATTGGTTACAAAATAAACTTCTAGTTTTTTAAATCCCTTTGCCCTTGTATATTTTGAATTAATTCCCAACTTATGTTCATTCATTCTTCTAACTATATTACTAGTATATCCAGTATATAGAGAACCATCTTTACATCTTATAATATATGTAAAATACATCTCAAATCACATCCTTATTAAATATATAAATATTATATTATAGAATTGATAAAAATGGCATGTATTTTGCATATGTAACCTTCTTAGTGTTAGTTCTAATGTAGATGTATAAAATCCATTCTATATAAGTATAACGCTAAAATTTGACACAATAATAACGTTTTTATTTTTATAATAAAAAATTCACAAATTATAAAAAATAAAATTTTCAAAAAAATTATAATTTTCAAAAAAATAAATTGACACGTATAAAAAAATTATGATACCCTAATAAAAAGGGGGCAATGATTATGGAAAACAATTTAATTATAGCTAAAAGCAATAATACTAAATTATCTCAAAAGGAATTACTTAAAGTTAATCTACAGATAGGTGTAGATTTTACACTTTTGTCAAAATCACTTAAAGCCTTTTACAAAAAAGAAAAAGATTTTTATTGCATTGCTCTTGCGCCATGCAATGTATCTAATGAAAAAGCAAACAGAAAAATAAGTATCTCTGATATGATAAAAGAAATTAACACTTTAATCGAAAGTATAACTGATAAAAATGAACTTTTAAGTGAAGAACTCTTCATCAAAAATTTATCAGAATTTTATGATGAGTCTTTAGATGACATTTATATAGAATTAAAACAAGCATATTTATACATTAAAAAGAATACAGATGGTCTTAGCATAGAAGACTCGATTGAATATGTATTTGATGTCGATATAAGCAATGAGACAAAAATAAAAGAAAATCCATTAATTAACTTTAATTCGCTTTCTTTAGTGGTTTGGAGTGGTGAGACAAAAAATATTTTACAACAAATGAATATTTTAGACTTAGAAAATATCCACTCTTATCCTATAGAAAACAATACAAATATAACTATCTATGAAAATGATACTCTTCAATCTGAATTTGATGAAAAAGATGAAGAGATAAAAGAAAACAATATAGATATAATTGAGCAAATGCTTATACTTCCTGATGACTTAGACTATGACAAAGATGAAGTTGAAAATATGAAAAATAGACTTGCAAATATAAATAATAAGTATTTACAAACACTTAAAGAAAAGGATATAAAAATAAAATTAATAAATTCAAACTTAACTGATGAGTCAGAATTTAAGGATTTAAAACATCAGTTACCACCATGTTGGGTAAGATCAGGCAAAACTTGGAAAGATGTACCTGGTATATATAGAAACAACTCTATCGTAGTTAAAATAGGCTATAGTAATCCTAGCTATGCAAATGTACATTCAGCTAAAAATTTAGAATTACATGAAACTGCACATGCTATAGACAAAAATGTTTTAAATAAAAAATCAAGTTCAGAAGAATTTATGGAAATATTTGCTCAAGAAAGATATAAACTTTACGACCCTAAGCAAATTGCACATGCCTACATTAGTAAGTTTATAGAAGAATTTTTTGCGGAGTCATTTGTACACTACTATCTTGATGAAGTTTCAAGAAATACCTTAAAAGAAAATTGTCCTTTAACATATGATTTTCTTGAACAACTTGAATTAAACTATTAAATACCCTAACTTTCAATAACATATTTAACTATACCCTCTTCATAAATAATAATAAGATGACAATTTATATTTTTGATAAAGTACTATCATTAAAAGATTTCTTATTATTTATGTTATAATGTTCATAATGGCTATGTTTTAAAATAGTTTATGTAAACCATAATTTAAATAAATAATAGAAGAAGGATGAAGAGCTATGAAGTTGAATAGAAATGATAGTTGTTGGTGTGGAAGTACTAAAAAATATAAAAAATGCCATATGGATATGGATAATAAAATAGATTCATTTGCAAAGTTAGGTCATATTGTGCCAACTCATGATATTATTAAAAATCCAACACAAATTGAAGAAATAAAAAAGAGTGCAGTAATAAATACAAAAATTTTAGATTATATTTCAGATAAAATTGAAATTGGAATGTCCACAGAGGATATAAATAAACTAGTACATGACTTTACACTACAAAATGGAGCCATTCCTGCTCCTTTGGATTATAATGGATTTCCTAAAAGTGTATGTACATCCATAAACAACGAAGTTTGTCATGGTATTCCTAGTAAAGATATTATCTTAAAAGATGGAGATATTATCAATGTAGATGTTTCTACTATTTTTAATGGATACTACTCAGATGCTTCAAGAATGTTTATGATAGGAAATGTTAAAGAAAATGCAAGAAAATTAGTTCAGGTTACTAAAGAATGTGTTCAAAAAGGTCTTGATGCTACTAAACCATGGGGATTCTTGGGTGATATAGGAGATGCTATTAATTCCTATGCTCAAAAAAATGGGTACTCTGTTGTAAGAGAAATTGGTGGTCATGGGGTTGGATTAAGTTTCCATGAAGACCCATTTGTAAGTTATGTATCTAAAAAAGGAACTGAGATGTTATTAGTTCCTGGAATGATATTTACAATAGAACCAATGGTAAATGAAGGTACTCATGAAATTTTTGTTGATAAAGAAAATAATTGGACTATCTATACAGAGGATGGTAAATTGTCTGCTCAATGGGAATGTATGGTTTTAGTTACAGAAACAGGATTTGAAATCTTAACTGAATAAAAGACAAATGCCTATAAAAATTGAAAATTCAATTTTTATAGGCATTTATTTTATTAATGCACATCTATTGCATCAACTGGACAGCTTTCTCTAGCTTCTTTTGCTGATTCTTCAGCATCACTTGGTATTTCATCAACTATAACATGTGATTTACCATCATCATTCATATCAAATACTTCTGGACATATTGATGGACATAATCCACAACCTATACAAGTATCTTGATTAACATCTGCTTTCATAATAAAATCCTCCTAAACGCTACAAATTTAAAATCTTGTTTGTCAAAGATTTATGAACCAAAACTTTAACATTTAGTTCTTTTTTATTATGTCCCCAAATTTGAAAAAAATACCTTTTAAAATAATTTTCATAAATTTTCTTTTATAATCATACCAATTCTATATATAATACACATTATCTAATTCATCATACTCATAGGATGCTTCTTTTTTATTCTTTTTTACAGGTTCTAAATTTCTTATTTTTACTATTTTTGCTGGTATACCAACAACTGTTGCTCCATTAGGCACATCCTTAACGACAACAGAATTTGCACCAATTTTTGAATTGGAACCAATATTTAAAGGTCCTAATATCTTTGTTCCAGCTCCAATCAATACATCATCACCAACAGTTGGATGTCTCTTTCCTGTGTCTTTTCCTGTGGCTCCTAAAGTAGCTCCTTGGTATATTGTTACTCTATTACCTACTTCTGCTGTTTCTCCGATTACAACACCCATTCCATGGTCTATTAATATACCTTCTCCCATTTTAGCTCCAGGATGTATTTCTATACCAGTCATAAATCTGGATATCTGAGATATTAGTCTTGCTGTAAAAAGCATCTTTTTCTTGTAAAGAGCATGAGCCATCCTATGCATTATCATTGCATGTACTGATGGATAAAGCAAAAATACTTCTATCTTAGACCTAGCTGCTGGATCATTTTTCATTATATATTCAATATCTTTATTTATTTTCTTAAACAAAGTATTCACTCCCTAAAATAAATTTTTTAAAATAGTCCCATGGACATATACTTATCTACTCCATCTGGAGCTACTGTTACTATCTTTTTATCTGGATATTTTTTCGCCATTTCCATAGCTCCAAATATATTTGCTCCAGAAGATATACCCACTAAAATACCCTCTTTTGCTGCAAGTAATTTAACTGTTTCAAATGCATCTTCATCATCTACTAATATTACTTCATCAACTACACTAGAATCATAATTTTCAGGAACAAAGTTGGCACCTATTCCTTGTATTTTGTGAGGTCCAGTTTTGTTTTCTGATATAGCTGGAGATTTTTTTGGTTCAAGTGCGATTACTTTTATATTTGGATTTTGTTCTTTTAAATACCTTGCAGTTCCTATTAAAGTACCACCTGTTCCAACTCCACATACAAATATATCTAAATCTTTAACATCATTCATAATTTCAACTGCTGTTGTTTTATAATGTGCGTTTGGATTATCTTTATTTTCAAATTGTTTTAAACTTTTATAGTTTGGATTTTCTCTTAAAAGTTCATTTGCTTTTTCTATGGAACCTGCCATTCCAGCTTTTCCATCTGTAAGCACCAAATTTGCTCCATATGCCTTCATTAAGTCTCTTCTCTCAATGCTCATAGTCTCAGGCATTACTATTATTACTTCATATCCTTTTAATTTTCCTATCATAGATAATGCAATACCAGTATTTCCACTAGTAGCTTCGACTAAGACATCTCCTTTTTTTAATTCGCCTCTTTTCTCTAATCCTTCTAACATTTCATAAACTGCTCTATCTTTTATACTTCCTGCTGGATTTACTTTTTCTAATTTTACATATATGTTAAAACACCCGTTAGTACATCCTAAATTGCTCAACCTTACTACAGGTGTGTTTCCTATCAACTCTAATGCGTTATTATATAACATACTACTTCCTCCTATATGTCTAAATCTATTATCAAATTGATAACGATAAATATATTATAGTATTATCATTTTGATAATGCAACCTTTTTTTGGATTTTATACTTTCAATCGTTTTATTCCAAATATTAGTAATGTTCAAACAAAAAAAGTGAAAATCATTATCGATTTCCACCTTTTAAATATAAAGCTTTAGACTAAGTCATACATAATACTTTGCTACAAAAGTCTACAAAATACTATACAAGACCTAATATTTTTGCTACCTCTATATTAACCTTTAACACATTTACCCTATCTTCACCTAAAACTCCAAACAGTTTTTTAGAAGTATTATCATCTACAATTTTTTGTAATTTACTTTCTGATATCCCTGATGCTTTTGCTACAGCAGGTATCTGAACCTTTGCAGAAGCTGGACTTACATTAGGGTCAAGACCTGAACCTGACGCTGTAAGTAAGTCTGTTGGTATATCTCCTTTTTTGACAGTTGGATTATCCTTTAAAAACTTTTCTATATCTTTTTGTACTCTATCACGAAGTTCTGGATTTGTAGCTCCATAATTAAAAGAGCCTGATGAAACGCCTCCATAAGATGCATTTCCATCTTTATCTGGTTTTAAATCTTCTTTTGTATAAGTATTATAGTTTATTGATGATACTCTTCCTTTAAAGAATCTAGCATCTGTAAAGTTTTGACCAATAAGTTCTGAACCTACTTTTACACCATTTACTTCTATCATACTTCCATTAGCTTTATCTCTAAATGCAACTTGACTTACGCCTGTCAGAGCAAGTGGATATACAAGTCCACAAACAACTAACAATACAAGACTTACAAGCAGTGCCGGTTTTAATGTTTTCATTTTTATATCCTCCATTTATTAACCTAAATTAAGAACCATTACTAAAGGTGTAATTAATAAATCAATTAATTTTATTCCTAAAAATGGAACTATAACTCCTCCAAGACCAAAGATAATCATATTTCTCATTAACATAGCTTGTGATTTCATAGGTCTATATTTTACGCCTTTCATTGCAAGAGGTATTAAACATGGGATGATTATAGCATTAAATATTAAAGCTGATAATATCGCACTAAATGATGTAGAAAGTTTCATTATATTTAATATCTCCATCTGAGGTATTGCAAGAGTAAATATAGCTGGTATAATTGCAAAATATTTTGCAACATCATTTGCTATACTAAAAGTTGTCAAAGCTCCACGAGTTATTAAAAGTTGTTTTCCTATTTCAACAACTTCTAATATCTTAGTTGGGTCTGAATCTAAATCTACCATATTTGCTGCTTCTTTTGCAGATGTTGTACCACTATTCATAGCAAGACCTACATCTGCCTGAGCAAGTGCAGGAGCATCATTTGTTCCATCACCTGTCATAGCTACTATTTTACCTTCTAATTGTTCTTTCTTTATAGCATCTATTTTATCTTCTGGCTTACATTCTGCAATAAATCCATCTACTCCAGCTTCTCTTGCAATTGTAGCTGCTGTTAGAGGATTATCCCCCGTACACATGATTGTTTTTATTCCTATCTCACGAAGTCTAGCAAATCTTTCTACAAGCCCTGATTTTACTGTATCCTTTAAGTAGATAATTCCATATATCTCATTATCTACACATACTACTAAAGGTGTACCTCCTAATTTAGCTACTCGGTTTACATTTTCTTCTAAATCTTCTGGCACTATTCCACCAGATTCTTTTACTCGTTTTATTATGCTATCATAAGCACCTTTTCTTATAGCGCTACCATTAGCTAAATTAATCCCACTCATTCTAGTTTGTGCAGAAAATTCTACGAATTCAGCTTGCTCTGCTTCTTTTGTTTTACCTGTTGAACCTAATTTCATTCCTAAATCAACTATAGACTTTCCTTCTGGTGTATCATCTTTTAATGAACACATAACAGAATAGTTTATTAAGTCTTTTGAGTCTGCATTTCCAACTGCTATAAATTCTGATGCAAGTCTATTTCCATAGGTAATAGTACCTGTCTTATCCAAAATCATAGTATCAACATCACCACAAGCTTCTACTGCTTTACCTGACATTGCAATAACATTGAATCTCGTTACTCTATCCATACCTGCAATACCAATAGCTGACAATAATCCACCTATAGTAGTTGGTATTAAGCACACCAAAAGTGCTATCATAGTAGAAATTGGAATCTTCACGCCTGCATAATTTGCCATTGGATAAAGAGAGATTAAGACAACCATAAATATAAGAGTTAATCCCACTAACAATGTATTTAAAGCAATCTCATTTGGCGTTTTTTGTCTTGAAGCACCTTCTACAAGAGCTATCATTTTATCTAAGAATGATTCCCCTGGTTTTGTTGTTATTTTTATTTTTAACCAGTCACTTACAACTGTAGTACCCCCTGTAACAGAAGCGAAATCTCCACCAGATTCTCTCATCACAGGTGCGGATTCTCCAGTTATTGCTGATTCATCCACAGAAGCTATTCCTTCTATAACTTCTCCATCATTTGGAATAACTTCCCCTGCATTTACTAAAACAATATCGCCAAGTTTTAGTTCGCTTGCACTTATCATTTTTTCATTTCCTAGCTTATCTAAAACCCTTGCTACTGTGTCTTTTCTAGTTTTCTTCAATGTATCTGCTTGTGCTTTTCCTCTACCTTCAGCTACAGCTTCAGCAAAATTTGCAAAAAGCACTGTTATAAATAATATTATTGTCACAATCCCATTATAGGCTCTTAAATTATTGCCTTCATCACCAAACAAGCTAGGTATTATTGTAAGTATCAATGTTACTATAAAGCCAATCTCTACAACAAACATAACTGGATTTTTCATCATATATTTAGGATTTAACTTTTTAAAAGCTTCTATAATGGAAGTTTTGAAAATATCTTTTGTAATAAACTTTGTTTTTTTAGTTTCCATAAAACTTTACTCCCTCCCAATTTTTTAGTGCCATAACACTAGATGCTCTGAAATAGGTCCAAGCGCTAAGGCTGGGAAAAATGTTAAAGCACCAACAATTAAAACAACCAGTACTAAAATTATTGTAAATGTGAAATTATCTGTTCTAAGTGTTCCTATACTTTCATTTACAGCTTTCTTAGATGCCAATAAACTTGATATAGCAAGTAGTATTATAATAGATACATATCTTCCAAAGAACATAGCTATACCTGTTGTTATATTCCAAAACATAGTATTATCTCCTAGACCTTCAAATCCTGAACCATTATTGGCCGCTGAAGATGAAAATTCATATAATACTTGTGATAATCCATGGAATCCAGGATTTGAAATTCCTTCAAGCCCTGCTGGTACTGCAACTGAAAGACCAGAGAACATAAGTATCAAAAGTGGGTGTAGTATAATAAGTAAAGCAATAAGCTTCATTTCTTTTCCTTCGATTTTCTTAGTTAAAAATTCTGGTGTTCTTCCTACCATTAATCCACATAAAAACACTGCTATTATGGCGTACATCAACATATTCATAAGACCTACACCTTTACCACCAAATACAACATTTAACATCATATTCAAAAGTGGTACTAGACCTCCTAAAGGAGTTAAGGTATCATGCATATTATTAACTGTACCTGTTGTAAATGAAGTTGTTACTGTTGTAAATAATGCAGATTGTGCTATACCAAATCTAACTTCCTTACCTTCCATACTTCCCATACTTTGACTAAGCCCCAATTGTGATAAAATAGGATTCCCTGAACTCTCTGCTTTAAAACAAACCATTAGACCTATTAAAAATATGATTGACATTGCCCCAAATACAACCCAACCTTGTTTTTTATTCTTTATCATATGCCCAAATGCAACAACACAAGCTCCTGGTAATATCATCATAGACAACATTTCTACTATATTTGATATTATAGTTGGGTTTTCAAATGGGTGTGATGAATTTGAACCAAAGAATCCTCCACCATTTGTTCCTAAATGTTTTATTGATTCAAGAGCTGCTACAGGACCTCTAGCTATATCTTGAAGTTTTCCTTCTATAGTAGTCACTGTTTCTGTTCCTGCAAAAGTTTGTGGTACTCCTTGTGTAACTAATATAATCCCAACAATTAAAGCTCCTGGCAAAAGTACTCTTGTTGTTATTCTAATTAAATCTACATAAAAATTTCCCATTGTTTTCTTTTTACCAACCAAACCTCTTACAAATGCCATCGCAGCTGAATATCCTGTTGCTGCTGATGTAAACATCATGTATATTATCACTGTCATCTGACTAAAATATGAAAGCCCTGATTCACCTGAATAATGTTGAAGGTTTGTATTTGTCATAAAACTTATGATTGTATTGAATGATAAACCTTGTTCCATGCCTTTAATTCCACTTGGATTAAAGATATGCATACTTTGAGTTCTAAGTATGATATATCCTATAAATACCATAGCTGCATTTGTAAATACTAAAGCTAAGGCATACTGTTTCCAATTCATTTCTTTTTTCTTATCTATACTACATACCTTATATATACAATTGTCTACTTTATCAAATAGTCTATCTCCAAATGTTTTTTGATTAGTGGCTATATGATATAAATACTTGCCCATAGGTATTACTAAAATCATAAAAATTGCTAACACTATTACTATCTGCACCATAAAAATTGTTCCCCCCAATTCAACTTACTTATTAGCCTTATACTATTTAAAATTTTTCAGGATTAATAAGCGCATACACCAAATATATTACTAACATTATAATTACAACTGCCAGAAACCACATAGGTAATCCCTCCATACATTATTTTTTTTCAGTTTGTTTCCCACACCAGTCAGCAAGCAACTTCATGGAAATAAATCCTATGAGTAACAATGCTATCATAACTATATCCAACATTTTAACTCCTCCATTTAATTTAATTTCTTTTACAACTTTTAGTTTTGTATTGCTACTTCATTTATCTTATCATTTTAGGTATAAAGATAGGATTAAGAAACATCTATTACTGATTAGTATTTCATAAATATAAAATTGAGTTTTTAAAACATACATCTAGCAACCGTATTCCTAGAGATTCCAATACAATTCATTATGTTGAATTTATAAAAATCTAGATAAGAAAATGTCTACTATAAATATTTAGACGCAAAAAAAGATGGCAAATTTGCCATCTTTAATAAAATCTAATGTTATTTAATTTATATTAACATTCTGGAACTATGTCATTACTTATATCCATATCTAAACTTTTACCATGATAATAAATAAAATCAATTACTTTACCACTAATTGTAACAGCAATCAAAGAATAAAATATATCAAACGCTGATAGATAAAATAATGATAACAACAATACAATAACATCTGTTGCTAAATAAACTTGCCCTATGTTCAAAGATGTAGTCTTAGAAATTACTAATGCTAAAGCATCGTCTCCTCCTGATGCACAACCTGCTTTTACTACTATACCTACACCAGTTCCAACAGTTACACCTGCCAAAACAGTTGATAAAAGCATATTTTGTGATTGTGGTACCAGAGGTCCTATAGCTTCAAATAAGTCATATAACACTGAAAAAGTTATAGAAGCTACTATTGAATATATTAGGAACTTTTTACCGAAAAATTTATATCCTACTAAAAGTAGTAAGCCATCTATTACAACATTTGCTATTGCTGGCTGTATATTGAATAAATTTTTTAACAGTAGTAAAATACCTAACACTCCACCTTCTGTTATGTTGTTTAAATAATAAAAATTGTAAACTCCAAATGCTAATATTGCTGAACCTAAAAATATAAGTCCAATCCTTTCTAAAAATAACCGCCTGGCCATACATATCCCTTCCTTTTTCTTAATTTATATATATTATATACAAAAGAATTGGCTTTGTATACAGCACTTTTCAAATCTTTAATTATACAAAATTTCTATATTTTTTTCAACATTTTTTTTATGTTTTTTTATGTTTTTTTAGCGTTCCATCTACACTTAAGTATTTCCAACACCTTAGACGTTTTCCTTTTTTACAAAAGTTTATATTAATTTGACTTATAATTTAGTATAGTTAAGTCTTTGTTTATATTAATTTTTTATTTGTTTAGAAATACTATTCAATAATTTATCACTAAGTTAGATTTAAAAAAAGAGTTACTTTAGAAACTATATAAAGTAACTCTAGCTATTTTATTTATTTTCTGTAATACTTTACCATTCACCCTTAAATTCCGAAATATTGTCCTTGTTAACTTCAACTTGTTTAATTTGTGTAACAGGTTCTACTTTTTCACCTTTAAGGAAATTAGATGCCTTTTCTACAACTAATGCTCCTTCTTCCACAGCAGACATATAAGTTGTACCATCTATTAATCCATCAGTTATAGCTTTTAATCCATCTTTACTTCCACCCAAACCTATAACTTTGACTTTATCTTTAAGACCAGCATCTTTTAAAGCTTGTCCTGCTCCTGTGGCAGAGTTATCATCTTGGCATATTATAACATTAAAATCAGTTTTCTTTTGAATTAAATCTTCTGTTACCTTTAATGCTTGTTCTTTCTCCCAATTTGAAGTTTGGTTATAAACTATTTGTATATTACTATCTTTTAATTCTTTCTCAAGACCTTTTTTTCTTAATACTTGTGGAGTAGTTCCTGGAACACCTTCTATTAATACAGCCTTTCCACCAGCTTCTCCTAATAAGTTTTTAGCAATTTTACCTGTTAATGCTCCTGTCTCTTCCTCATTTTGTCCTATATATGTAACTAAACCTTTAAATTCTCCAGTTGGATTACTTCCTATAGAATTTGTAAATGCTATTATAGGAACATCTGAATCATTAGCAGCTTTAACTATTCTCTCACTTACAGCAGAATCAACTCCGCATAATGCAATCATATCTACGCCTTTAGCCATAAAATCTTCAGCTTGTGACAACTGTTTACTAGCATCCCATTGAGCATCTGCATATTCTACATTTACGCCTAATTCTTTAGATTTTGCATCTATCCCTTGTTTAGTTGCTACAAAGTAACCTGTTGAACCTGGTAGTAATACTGCTACTTTCTTTTCTCCACTCTTTTCTTTGCCACCACCATCAGAACATCCAACTAGACTGAATATCATAATAAGTGATAGTAACAACGCTAAATGTTTCATTAATTTTTTCATAAAAAAATTCCCCCTCTTATTTTTTATCTTGAAGCAAGTTTTTTCTTGCTATAAGAATCAAATCCAACCGCTGCTAAGATTATTAATCCTTTAAATATGTACTGGAAGTATACATCTATTCCAAGAAGATTAAAACTGTTGTTTATAACACTCATAAGTAATACACCTATAACTGTTTTAAGTACAGACCCAGAGCCTCCTGCCACGGATGTACCTCCTATTACAACAGATGCAATTGCATCCATATCGTATCCTTCACCTGCAATCGCAGTGGCAGTTCCAAGTCTTCCAGTTAGCACAATACCAGCTATCCCTGCAAGTATAGCATTGATAATAAATACTTTTATTTTATGAGAATCTACATTTATACCATTAAGTTTACTTGCTTCTTGATTACCTCCTACAGAATAAACATATCTACCGAACTTAGTTTTATTAAGTACAATAAATGAAGCAAATACTACTATAAAGAAAATTACTACTGGTATTGGTATATTAAACAAATATCCATTCCCAATGTAATCAAGTATTGGTATATTTTCAGTAATTGGATATCCTCCTGTAAGCATCAATAACAATCCTCTTACAATAGTGACCATAGCCATAGTAGCTATTAGTGATGGTACATTTATCTTTGCAACCACTATCCCATTGATTAATCCTATTACTGCACAAATTGCTATACCTAAAATCATAGATACAAACAAATTAGTTCCACCAGTTGCAAATTTCATTGTTATAGCACCTGCAAGAGCTGCTACTGCTCCAACTGATATATCAAAGTTTCCAGATATTATAACAAAAGTCATACCTGCTGAAATTATTCCGATTATAGAAGATTGTCGTAAAAGATTAAGTATATTTTGTTTACCTAAAAATGATGGAGTTGCAATACTTATAGCTATACATAAAGCCAAAAAACCTAGTAATACTCCATAATCTCTTAAATTTAATTTCTCAAAAGCTTTTTTCATCTCAGTCCTCCATTTTCATTTTTTATACATTAAATATACTGTTCATTATGTCTTGAACCTTTATATTCTCATTTTTTAAATCATCTACAATAGAACCTTCTCTAGTTACTAAAATTCTATCACTTACTCTTATTACTTCTTCTAAATCAGAAGATATAAATATTACTCCTATTCCTTTACTTGAAAATTCTTTTATTGTATTAAAAATATCTTCTTTTGCAGCAATATCTATTCCTTTTGTCGGCTCATCATATATTATTAAATCTAAATCTTTCTCTAACCATTTAGAAACTACTACTTTTTGTTGATTTCCACCACTAAGCTCTTTTACCTCTTGCTTTACATCACTAACTTTTATTCCTAGTTCTTTAACACCCTTTTTAGAAAATTCAATTTCCTTATTTCTGTCTATAAACAAAAATTTCTTGAATTTATCAATTTGTACTGATGCTGAATTAGTATATATAGCTTGCTCTAAAATTAGCCCTAGATTTTTTCTGTCCTCAGGAATCAACCCTATTTTATTTTTTATAGCAATTTTAGGAGAAGTTATATCTACTTTTTTACCATTTATAAATATATCTCCACTATCTTTATTATCTATCCCAAATATCAAATTTATAATTTCAGTTCTTCTTGAACCTACAAGACCTGCTAGACCTACAACTTCTCCTCTATAAACTTTAAATGAAACATTTTTTATTTTATTGGACCAACTTATATTCTTAACTTCTAGTACTGGAGGTTCTTCATAGTTTGCAAATGTATAATCCTTTTTCTCAATGAGTTTATGATTATCATTTCCTGTCATAAGTTGAGTTATTTTTAATTTAGTTAAGTCTTTTACATCATAAGTTCCAATCATAGTTCCATTTTTCATTATACTTGCACTATCACATACCTTAAAAACTTCTTCTAATATATGAGAAATGTAAATTATTGTTTTGCCTTTAGCTTTCAATCTATTTATTATTTTAAATAGTCCATCTTTTTCATTGTTAGTAAGTGATGTTGTCGGTTCATCCATTATGATAATTTCAGAATTACATGAAACAGCTTTCATTATCTCAACCATTTGTTGATTTGCCACACTCAAATTAGACACTACTATATATGGGTCTATATTAAAATCAAAATCTTCACAAATCTTAATATATTCTTCTAGCATATCTTTCTTATTTAAAAACACGATTCCCTTTAAAGTTTCTCTACCAAGAAAAACATTTTCAAGTACTGTAAGTGTTGGTATCAGACTTAACTCTTGATAAATTATGCTAATACCATTTTCTTTAGAATGATGTGGGTTTTTAAATATTATTTCATTGCCATTTAAAATCACTTTACCTTTAGTTTGAGAATGAACGCCTCCTAAAATTTTAATAAGTGTAGACTTACCTGCTCCATTGGCTCCCAAAAGTGCCCTTACTTCTCCTTTTTTTAAGTCAAAATCTATACCCTTTAAAACATCTACCTTACCAAAGCTTTTATATATTTGTTGCATTTCCAGTATTTTACTCACTATATCACCTCACTAATTCCTAAACCATTTTATAACTTCATCAATATTTTCTTTTGGTGCTGATAATAAATCCCAAGATAGAACATACCCTTTTACTGCTGTCTTATTTATATTTGAAATATTCTCACTTATGTATTTAGGTGTAACAGGAGCTATAATTTCTTTTTTATTTATTTCAATGCCTACATATATATCTGTAGCAAGATTTTTCGTCATAAAATCGATTTCCTCCAGTACAAAGTTTATAGGATATACGTCTCCTCGATACTCTTTGATTCCTAAAATTTCTAAGAAACTTTCTTTTGCAAGTTCTTTATTTCTATATATAGATTCATCAACCAATCTTTCAAATTCAAATGGCAAACCTGCTGGAGCTTTTGTAACTCTATACATCATTGGTTTTATAAAATCTGCTACGTCTTGTAATCTTTCTAAATCTTGACCTGCAAAGTAAGAAATAAAAGGAGAAAAAGTATCTATACCTATTTTCAATCCTTTGTTTTTGAAATAATTGCTTATATCTGCTAACGCATTGCATATATTTTTACTTTTTATTTCGAAAAAATCTTCCCATATTTTATTTTTAAATTTGTATTTTCCATTAGTGTATTCTGTTATACCAAATGGGGTATTTTCACTGCCTATAACTTCACTAGACATATTCTTCATTTCCATAATTAATGACTTTTTATCAATATTGCTTGCTTTATAAATAGGTAAACAATCTTTGCAAAAACAATTAAAAACACCATTTAATTTGTTTGAAAAAGAACCATACCTTATCTTATCTAAGAAAATTCCATCAAAATCAATTTCACTAAAATAAGTATTATAAACTTTCTTTATATTTTCTATATTTTCCTTATTATTTGGACAATAAAATTCAAAATTTTCATCTTCTTGTAAAGCGTATCCTTTAACTTCTTTTCCAGTATAATCAACTAATAAACTACTTTTTTCAAGTAATCCGATTTCTGAAAAACATGGTAACCAAAGATATAATTCAACATTATATTTTTTTAATAGTTTTTTAGTTTCTATATATAGCTCTTTATCTACACTCCAACCCATAATGACCTTTTCTATTTCAATACAGTCCAATAATTCTAATAATTTATGTTTTATATCATTAAATTTTATTTCTTTGTTTTTAAATCCGCCTGTAAAGATTTGTACTATTACTTTTTTTCTATCCATGTTTGACCCTCCTATTAGCTAATGCCATAGCAAGCCTTATCCCTCCATATACTGGCTGATTTTCTTGGAGTATAAATTTCAATTTTTTATCTGTATTTTCTCTTTTTAAATTATTCATTAACATTTGAGCATATACAGTTCTGTTTAATGTACCACCAGATAAAACTATATTTATCTCACTTTTATTATTTTTCATTGAATTAGATATTTTATTTAATATTACTTGAGCTAATTTAGACAATTCATCTGATGACTCTTCCAATATTTTAATAGCTAATTTATCACCTTGTTCAGCACAGTCAATCACTAATGAAGCTAAATTTGCTATTTCAACATTGTTGTTTATCTCAGTAATTGCATATGTAAGTTGTTCAAAGCTATCTGTTCTAAAGAAATCTAAAACGCAATTAAACAAATCACTATATTCATGACACCCATCACAATAAAGTAAAACTTTCTTTAGTAGTTTTCTCCCTATATCATATCCAGAGCCCAAATCACTAAAATTATATCCCCATCCACCAACTCTATATATTTCTCCATCTTCTCTAATTCCCAGTATTATTGAACCTGTCCCAGCTACAATTACCAGACCAGGAGCATTAGTTTGTGCATAAAAAGCTAAAACTGCATCATTTACTAGATATATTTTTTCTTTATCTAGCCCTATTTTTAATATTTCATCCATTATAATATTATAATCATTAGGAGAATCACATCCAGATATACCAAATACAGTGTACTCAATATCAGCATAATCAATATGTAAATCTTTTAATATTTTATCAAATCCATCATTAATATTTTCATATGTTTTTTGAATTCCAACTGACTTATAATTAGTTGAACCTGTAGTATGTTCCTTTAATATGTTCCCATCTAAATCACTTACACAAAATTTTGTTTTTGTTCCTCCTCCATCTATTGAAATCAAATATTTCACATTAATATCCTCCTTTTTTATTAGATAAGGAATATTGATAGTCAGTTTCTTTTAAACACATACTAATTACTCCATCTATACTTCCTTCTTTCAACGATTCCACTTTTATTAGCCTAGGGAAATTTTCTTCTCCAACACTCTTACTTACATCTTTTTTTATAGATTCCATGTCAGCTTTAGTTAATATATTGCACTGTATAATCATAGCTTCTGGATTTAAAACACAAACAAGGGTCCTTACAAAATTTGATATTATAGATAAAATTTCTTTTTTAAATTTATTATCTTTGCTCTCTAAGTATCTTTTTCTTAAGCTTAAAATATAATCTTCAATAGTTAAATTACTGCTATTATACTTGCCAAATTCTATATTTAAATAACCTAATTCTCCAGCAAAATTTGTATTACCTAGATATAATTCACCGTTTATAACTATACCAGAACCAATACCATCTTCTAAATACATAAGTGCCATATTTTTATATTCATCTTTATACTGTTTTTGATAAATTCCTATAGTAGTAATATTTGTATCATTTTCTATAAATACTTTAGTATTGTATTTACTCTTTATTAAATCTTCTAAATTTATTCCTTCCCAGCTTTTTATAGTTGGTATATTTTTAACTACACCATTTTTTACAACTCCTGGAACACCAATCCCAATAGCCCTTATATTATTTCCTCTTACATTTTGAATTAGAGTATCTATAACAAAAAAAGTATCTTTGTTAACGTTTTCATATGTATCCATTCTTATATTGAATTCTTCTTTATAAGTTATATCACCTAATAAATTTGCAACTACCCCTATACAGCTATTTCTATAATAATATAAAGCTATTATGTGTTCTAAGTTTGCATTTATTTCAAATAATTGAGCTCTTCTCCCTCCAGTAGACTCACTTAATCCACTTACTTTAACTTCCTTCTTCAAAGCTAACTGTTCTACAATTTTATTAACTGTAGCTAAACTCAACTCAGTAATACTCGAAATTTCTGGTTTTGTTATAGGTCCTTCATTTTTTATAATATTTTTTATTAAGTCTTCATTGACTTTTTTTATCGTCTGTGGTTTTCCAACTATATTTTTCATAAACAACACCTTACTTTATAAACTTTATTTATTAAGTTTAGTATAATATGTGTAAGTTAAATTTGTCAACAAATTTTCAATAAGAAAGTCGTTTCAAGATAAATTAAAATTATCATAAAACGACTTTTCTAGTATAACTTCATACATATATTATATTTTTATAAAATCTATAATGGGTGTAAAGCTACTATTGAAACTCTTCTAACCTTTAAACTTGATATATTTTCATATGTTATAAAATATTTTAAAGTTGTTTATATAGTTGTTTATATAAAAGAAATAAATTTAAAATAGATTGTTTCTAAATCTATTTTTTAAATCTAACTTCAGCTGCCTTTGCATGTGCATATAATCCTTCTTCTTTTGCTAGTTTTTCAGCAATAGGTGCCAATGATTCTATAGCTTTTTCATTTAATATCTGCTTTGTACAAGTTTTTATAAATGTACCAACCCAAACGCCACCAGTATATCTTGATGCTTTAAGTGTTGGCAATGTATGATTTGTACCTGAAACATAATCACCAAATACTTCAGCAGAAAGATTTCCAATAAATAGCGAACCATAGTTAGTTAATTTATCACAAATTTCATTATATTCCTTTACTGCAACTTCTAAATGTTCTGGAGCATAAAAATTACTTATTTTAATGGCTTCTTCCATATCATCAACCAGTATTATCTCTCCATTATTTTCCCATGAATTATATGCTATATCCTTTGTTGGCAAATCTTTTAACATAATTTTTATATTTTTTTCAACTTCTTGCGCTATTTCTAAACTATTTGTTAATAATATCCCCCTTGCATTTAAATCATGCTCACATTGTGCTAATAAATCAGCTGCAATATAAACTGGATTTGAAGTTTCATCAGCTATTATAAGAACTTCACTTGGGCCAGCCACAAAATCAATCCCTACTTGGCCATAACATTGTCTTTTAGCTTCAGTTACAAATTTATTCCCTGGTCCCACAATTATGTCAACTGGATTAATCTTTTCTGTACCATATGTAAACGCTGCTATAGCTTGAACTCCTCCAGTTGCATATATTTCGTCAGCTCCTGCTATATCCATAGCTACCAATGTTTTAGGATTTATATCTTCAGTATTTTTCATAGTTGGTGAACATGCTACTATTCTTTTTACACCCGCAACTTTTGCAGGTATTATAAGCATAAGTGCTGTTGAAAATAATGGATATTGTCCACCTGGAACATATGCAAGGCATGACTCTATTGGAATATTGGTTTGACCCAAGATTACTCCTGGATAAATTTCTTTTTCAAAAGAATTTTCAAAACTTAATTTTTGAGCTTTAGCAAATTCTCTTATATTTTCAGCAGCAATCTTTAAATTATTTATAAATTCATTATCTACATGTTTATAAGCTTCTTTTATCTCTTCTTTAGTAATTCTAAATTCATCTCTTGTATTTCTGTCAAACTTCTCATTGTATCTTTTAAGTGCAACATCTTTATCTCTTCTTATATCTTCTATTATAGAACTTACTTGCTCTCTTAAAACCTTTTCATCTACCTTTTCTTTTGTGCTTGATGTTTTAATGCTTTTCATTTTTTACCTCCTAATTTTACAATATTATTATCATTTAAAATACATCAATAAATAAAAACTCCCACCCTCTATTAAAAGCTAGAGGATAGGAGTCTAATCATATTGTACTCACCTCACTAACTGAGCACTATTTGTCTAATAACTATACTTATAATTCTTCTAATCATTAATTTTTTTCTGAATTTTCTCTTTATTATACATAATATGATATATTTTAACTATTGATTTGTCAATGAAATTCTTTTATTTTCTACAGCAGTTACAATTAGGTTTATGGCATTTATGGCAACAATGGTTATTATTATTTCCACCATTATTTCCATTTCTTCTAGCTTCACATTCCATACCTTTATCAAATAATCTAGCAGCTTCTGCTAAATATTCTATTCCTCTATAATTGAACTCTGAATATTCATCCCAGTATTTTTCTGCTTCTTTCCATAATTTTCTAGCTTCACATTCGTATGCTAATGCTTCTTTTTTTCTTTCTGCAGATTCACAGAATGCCTCTCTAGCTTCTCTTTCTCTTACTTCAGCTTCTCTTCTAAATCTTTCACAGTTTCTAGGTCTATTTCCTTCTTGATTTGAACATTCACAGTTTGAACCTCTTCTTTCTCTATCTTCATCGTATGCTTCTCTTTCATATTCTTCTCCATCATTTTGGAACCATTTAGCTGTAGCTTCTCCTCTTTCATACCAATCTTCTGTATAACCACCATTTGCATATTTTTTATTTTCCATATAACATATCTCTCCTTTTAATTTTAATTTTTTATGAGATGTTTTGTTTTATCTCATACTATATAGTATTAAAATCATCAAAATATGTTACATATAAACTTATATTTTTCCTTTTTTAACTTATTTTCAACATTTTATTCATTTTTTCGCAATATCCCTTGTCTTTTATTAGACATAAGCTGTTATTTATTTCATACTCAGAATCAGCATAAACCATAATAGCAAGCTCATCATCATCATTTAAAACATCATAATTTACTAAGCAATTCTCAACTATATTCAATATTTCATCTTTATTACATTTTTTAAATCTAAGAAGTGCTCCACACTTTTCTCTAACTATCTTATTAACCTGTATTTTATCTTTAGTAAAAGAATCTATACTTGAAACTCTATTATCTATTATATCAATAACATCTGAATAAACTGCACTTCCTGTTGCTAGGCTTCCAGCTCCCTTACCTACAAAAGAAACTTCTCCTACTGAATCACCATTTACTATAACAGCATTGAACTCATTGTCTATTCTAGCAAGTATGTTGTCTTTTTCTACTAGGACAGGTCTAACAAAAGCACTTACTTTATGATTTTCATACTTACTTTGACCAATTAACTTTATCTTACAATTTAATTTTTTTGCATATTCAATATCCTTTTCATCTATATCTGTAATTCCCTCTAAATATACATCTTTCCAATATACTCTATTATCATAAGCTAAAGTTGATAATATTGATAGTTTTCTAGCAGCATCATATCCTAATACATCTGACTCTGGATTTGCTTCAGCAAAGCCTAATTCTTGAGCCTGTTTTAATGCCATATCATAAGATAAATTCTCATCATACATTTTAGACAATATGAAGTTAGTAGTTCCGTTTAAAATAGCATTTATACTATCTATATTATTTCCTTCTAATGATTCTATTATTGGCTTTAATACTGGTATACCCCCAGCAACTGAAGCTTCAAATTTAATACTTACCTTATTTTCACTTGCTAACTTTGCAAGTTCATCTCCACATTCAGCTAACAAGTCTTTATTTGCTGTAACAACATGAATTTTATTATTTAAAGCCTTTTTAATATAAGATAATGTTGGCTCTAAACCACCCATAACTTCTACAAGAATATCTATATCTTTTTCAAATATATCATCTATATTATTAGTTATTATATTAGAATATTTTTTCCCTTTATGTTTTTCTAGATTGTTAACTAAAATTCCAACTATTTCTATATTTCTTTTTTCTTTATTATTATCTATTATATCTATAAGTCCACTTCCTACAGTTCCATATCCTAGTACTCCAATTTTTACTTTATTCTCCATTTTATTATCCTCCTAAAATTTATAATTTTCCGATTTTTTTTTATTTTCAATCTTTTATTGCAATAAAAATAGACTCATCCCTAGATAAAGGGACGAGTCTATACTCGCGGTTCCACCCAATTTGATTTCATCATTTATTGATAAAATCCACTTTACACTTTAACGCAGTTAACGGTTAATCTTACTAAGACCTTTTAAGGTAACTTCAGACCACAGCTCCTAGGTAGTTTTCAATTTTTCAAACTTAGAAAGTCTTTCAGCCTTTGAACTTTCCTCTCTGATAGTCGAACTAAATCTACTCTTCCTATTCATCGCTTTTTTATTTTTTATAATTATTATAATTACTATTTATATTTTTAAATAACAAAAAACTCTCATCCTTATAACATAAGGACGAGAGTATTATTCCCGCGGTTCCACCTAATTTAGTTTTCATTTATTATGAAAACTCTCTTTATACTTTAACGCAGTTAACGACTATTCTTACTAAAATCTATTAATATAGATAACTTCGGAAAGTAGCTCCTAGGTAGTTTTCAATCTCTCTAATTTAAAAAGTCTTTCAGCCGATGGACTCTTCTCTCTGGCAATCGAATTAGATTTACTCTTCCTATTCATCGCTTTTTTATTTATTATGTTGTAACTTATTTTAAACCCTTCTAAATCAATTGTCAATAGTTTTTTAAAATTTTATTTTTTACCCTTAAATTATAAATCCGAAAATTCTATTTCTAATTTTTTACTTAGCTCGTCGCTAACTTCTCTTTTATAATTGCATTTTTCAGTATTATTTTCTCTTCTAACTGGCAGTGAAACGACAAATTCACTTCCAACTCCAAGTTGACTTTTTAAACATATACTGCCATCATGTAATTCAACTAAAGATTTCACTAATGAAAGACCAATACCACTTCCTTTAACTCTGTAAGAAAGTTCATTGTCAATCTGTTCAAACCTATTAAATATTTTATCTATTTTTTCTTTTGGTATACCTATCCCACTATCGGATATTTTCATTTTAAACACATCATCTTTCACATATAGAAATATGTTTATTTCTCCATTTTCTTTATTGTACTTAATTCCATTAGATAGTAAGTTTAGTATTATTCTTTCCAATTTTTCTGAATCAAATAACATTGAAAATTCTTCTATTTCTGTGTCAAATGTAAGTTGTATGTTATTTTGACTTGCAAAATCAGCTACAGACATACATATATCCTCTATAAATGAAATTATATCTGATTCTTCTGGTTTAAAATCTAAATATCCTGACTGCATTTTTGTAAAGTCTATAAAATTATTTACCAATCTTAATATTCTGTTTCCATTCTGTTTTATCATACCTAGATTTCTTTTTAAAGTATCATTTGATTCTATTAAATCCGCTTCTTTTTTTTCTATCACTTGTAATGAAGATGAGATTAAACTTATGGGGGTTCTAAGTTCATGAGATAAATTTGCAAAGAACTCCATTCTAGATTTATCCATTTCTTCTTCTAGCTTTTTTCTTCTGCTTATATCTTTTGCTGTTCCAATTATTCCAATGACACTTCCATAACTATCAAAAAAAGGTCTTTTTGTAATCTCAATACACTTGTTTTCATTATCCATACTTACATTTGATTCAAATGTAACCACTTTTTTATTTTCAACTACATCCTTATCACTTTTGAGTATCTTCTCTACTAAAGATTCTTCTGTTGATATTTTATAACTATTCTTTCCTAATAATTCTTCTTTATTCATACAAGCCAAATTTAAAAAGCCTGAATTAAATCCAATATAGTTTCCATACACGTCTTTATAAAACATGTTCTCTGGAATTGAATGTTCAATCATTTTCATTAAGTTTTTTGAGTTATAATTTTTCTTGCTATTTTCGCTATATATTATATTACCTATTATTCCTATAGTTCCTAAAAGTTTATTTTCATCATATAAAAAATATTTTTCAACCATAAAGAACGTTTCTTTGTATTCAAATAAATTTTGTAAAAATCTTTTTTTACTGGATACTCCTTCTATATAATCATTTCTAAATAATTTTCCAGTTTTTTCTCCCCATACTTCTACATCATTCTTTCCAAATATATCTTTTGTAGTTTTAATATTATTATTTAATATTGGAACTAAATTTTCACTACAATCTATATATATGCCTTCTTCATCTTTAATATAGGCTATTTTTTCCTTTTTATTAAAAGAATCGATTATTTGTCTATAATCAAATACAATTTTACCAAAATACAAAATTATGTATGATTCCCCTATTATTTGTTTTTTTATGTTTATCCAATTTTTAAATGTTGGTATATATCTTTTTATACAGTCTACATCGTCTGAGAATAACTCATTGAAATATTTTTTGTTTTTAAACACAGGTAATAAATCCAATATATTTTCATTACAAATTCCTTCTTTTAGGTTTAATTCTTTACCCATACCTTTACTTATATATTCTACTCGATATTCTATATTTTCTTGTTCCTTTATGATTCTACAATATAAAAAAGGCACAGGTATATTTTTTATAAAATTTACATATTTATTATGGGTATCCATATTCTAACCACTACCTCTCAATGTTATTTACAATAGTACTCTTTAAGTAATTATATGACAATTTTCTATTAATTATAACATATTTTATAAGATATTCTTGTAAATAAATTTAATTTTATGTAATTTTTTATTTGTTTATAATTATTTGTGTCGCTTTTTTCTCATCAGTTATTATATGTGTTATGTAACCAGTTTTTAATGCACCTGTTATAGCACCTACACTAGTGTCTGAACATATAGCTATAACTTTCTTTGCCTTTTTTAATTTTTCAAGAGGTATTTGTATTACATAGTCATTGTCACTTTTAATTATTTCCCCATCCTTATTAAAGTAATAGGATAGGAAAGAACCTACTGCTTTCTCTTTTGTAAGTTTTTTCCCAAATCTAATTGCAGTAGCTTGGTCTGGTACCTGTGGGTAATTATCTATAGATAAAATTACTGTATCTATATTATCCCATTTTTTCTCTATACTTTGATAATTTTCAGTTTTCAAATATATATCTCTTTCTTCACTGCTGGTTGGAAATGCAGGGGCATATAAAAATACAGGACTAAATCCTGTACTATTTGAAAATACAGATATTAATTCATTAGGATGATACCCTTTGTTTGGTATATTGGCCATCCCAACCAATGGATATACTTCTCCTTTAAAGGTACAGTTATCATCACTCTTTTGCATTTCTTCCATTATATTACCTATAGTATAACCCCACCCTATACCTACATTACTGACCTTATTTAATTCTTCCTTTATATACTTTATTCCATGACTTAGTATAGTCTGTTGAGTTATATATTCAGTTTTAGCTTCAGGAACTATTAACCCTCCTTTAATACTAAATATATCTTTTATTTGATTCATCAATAAATCGTTGCTAGAAAATAATTCTCTAATTTCTATTTTTACTATTCCAATCTCTTTCGCCCTATTTAACATCTTACTTATCAATGGTCTTGATACACCCAAGATTTTTGCAATTTCTGCTTGAGTTTTATTTTCTTCATAATACATTTTTGATACTTCTACCAATTTCAACATTTCATTATCAATAGTCATATTTTCATCCTTTCAAAGCTGATTATAAATTAAAATTATATCATTAAATAAAATTTGTCAAGTTGTATTAATAATAAAAAAAGCCTAGAAAAATTCTAGGCTTTTTAGCTTAAATATCAACATTCTTCCATTAATTCAATTATAAAACCACCATTAATTATAAATGCACATTTCAAGTTATCTCCTACCTTAAAAGGTTCTACAATTACTTCGTTCTCACTCAAGTATTTGTCCATATTTTTTACTTTATATGCAACATGAGGATTCTTTTGCATTATTTCTGGAAGAGGACTTCCTTCGACAAATCTCAAATATTCATATTTAAACTCTGTATATTTTGGGTCTGTTATATAAACCTTTAATTCTTCATTAAACTCTTCATGTTCTTGTTGTTTTTCTGTTATAACACCTATATGTACAAATTCCATAAATTTACCTCCAATATATTGAAATTTATGTATTATATTGCTCTTTATATATTTATTTTAGTATATGTTACTTATACTCTCTCTTTAATTCTTCAAATAACTTATATGCTTGCTCTGGTGTATTATTCTCATGAACAACAGCTTTTATTGCTTTTATCATTGCCTTTGGACTTTCTGATTGGAATACATTTCTTCCCATATCAACACCTGCTGCACCTTCGTTTATAGCTCTATAGGCCATCTCTAATGCTTCTTTTTCTGGAACTTTTTTTCCTCCTGCTATAACTATAGGAACTGGACAAGCAGCTGTTATTTTCTCAAAATCCTCACAATAATAACTCTTTACTATGCTTGCTCCAAATTCAGCTAACATTCTAGTAGCTAACAGAAAGTATTTTGCAGTTCTTTCCATTTCTTTACCTACTGCAACAACTCCTAAAACAGGTATAGAATATCTATTTCCCATATCTATTGTTTTAACTAAATTTTCTATGGCTTTACATTCACCTTCAGCTCCCATAAAAGTCTGTATAGCTAGACAAGATGCATTCATTCTTATAGCATCTTCTATATCAACTCCTATAACTTCTCTACTCATATCTTCTCTAAGTACTGAACTTCCTGCTGAACATCTAAGTGCTATAGCTTTATCTTGAATTGGACTTATACATGTTCTCAAAGCACCTCTTGTAGCCATAAGACAGTCTGCATCTTCTATAAGGTCAGGTATTGAAAGGTCTAATCTCTCTAACCCTTGAGTAGGCCCCATGATATACCCATGGTCAAAGGCTAACATAAGTGATTTTCCTGTTTTAGGATTGAATATTTTTGACAATCTATTTTTCATTCCCCAATCCACATTGTCCATTCCTTTTAAATAAAAACTTTGTTCTGGAGGTTTTATACCTACTCCATAATCTTTTGGTAGTATCATTCCATCTTTATCTGCCATTTTTTATCTCCCTTTAATTCAATCTAATTTTTTTTAAAGTAAGGTGTATTACATGGTGAGTTAAAATATCTCAACAATTCCTCATTAATTCTAGCTATAAATAGTTGGAATCCAGCTGTTTCTTGTGTAGTTAAAAGCTCTCCAACATGATTCGAAAGTACTTCTATATTTTTTTCTTGTAGTATTTTATGACATTTTCTATACACTATTAGCATTTCCATCAAAGTAGTGGCTCCTGAGCCATTAACTATTAACATTACTTTTTCTCCATCTTTAATGTCTAAATCTTTAATCAAAGCTTGTGTCATTATTTCAGCAGTTTCATCAGCAGACTTCATTTCCATACGTCCACCTCCACCTTCTCCATGTTGCCCCATTCCTATTTCCATCTCATTTTCTCCAAGCTCAGAAATAACCATTCCTGTAGATGGATGAGTAGCTCCTTTACATGCCACAGCTATAGTAGCCATATTATCAGCAAAGCTTTGTGCTATTTCTGCAACTTCATCTAAAGATTTGCCTTCTTTAGCAGCTCCTGCAGCTATTTTATATAAAGGTATACAACCAACTAAACCTCTTCTATCATCACTATTTTCTCTTGGTGCATTTGCTATATCTTCTTGAGTAATAACCCTTTTAACATTTAGCCCTTCTTTTTTAACTTGTTTCATGACAAGGTTTCCTGTTAACATATCTCCTGCGTGATTGAGAACTACAAATAGTACACCCTTTCCTCTGTCTGCCATTTTTATAGCTTCTAAACAAGAGTTAGGCCCTGGAGCTGCAAATACATCTCCAACCACAGCTATATCGACCATTCCATCTCCAACAAATCCACTAAGTGCTGGTTCATGACCTGCTCCGCCTAGAGTGACTATTGTTACTCTTTCTGCTTCTTCTAGTTTTTTATTTATTACTAAATTAGAATCTGTAACTCTCAGTAAGTCTGAATTTGCAAGTTCTAAACCTTCTAAAACTTCTCTAGTTAAATCTTCTGGCTGGTTAATAAATTTTTTCATTGGCATGATAAATTCCCCCTATTAAATTTGTTATATTAATTATTTAATTTGTTAATCTCATTTATAATGCGTTATATAAACCTTTAAACATTAATGATATAGAAACAGCACCTGGGTCCATATGTCCTAGACTTCTCTCTCCTATACTTTTTGCTCGTCCAAATTTTGCTATGTAAGTTTTAGTATTCTCAGCACCTTCTACTGCTTTTTCATAACCCACTCTAAAGATATCTATTATGTCATTACTCTGTATATTATAAATAGCATCTATGGCTGGATATAATGCATCTACCAAAGTTTTTTGACCTATTTTAGCAGTAGAGATAAGAGATAAATTTTCTCTTGCTTCATTAAACATATCTTTTATTTCTTCTATTTTAAGTTCCTCTTTATAATCTATTCCTTCAGCCATTCCTTCAAATATAGTCCCCCATAAAGGCCCTGCTGAACCACCATTTACATTCATACATAAAGTACTTAAATCTTCATTGACTGATTTTATGCTATCATTTTCATTTTCTTCTAATGCTCTTTTTTTCATGCAATCTGCTATTCTATCTATAGTAACACCATGGTCTCCATCTCCAACTATACTATCTAGTTCACATAAATATATCTTATTTTCTTTTAATACTTCTGCTGCACTTATCAACATTTTTTTCCATGTAGTCGTTGATAACATTGAATCATCTCCTTATCAATATCTTAACTCAATATTATCATATGTAATAACAAATGTAAATTATTTTTAGAAAACGTTTTTACAAAATTTACATTTGTTATATTAAACATTATTCCTGGTTTTAATATTTTACTTTAAAGTTTCATTTCTTATCTTTCTAAAATACAGTCTTGAATTTACTTCATATCCTATAACGATAGACCAACTACTAAAATACATCCATGTCATAAGTACAATTATTTCAGCTATACTTCCATATATTACCTCATAGTTAGCATAATAATTTGTATAATAAGAGTATAAAAATGATACTAAAAACCATGCAAATGTAGCAAAAATGGCACCTGGAGCAGATTCTTTCATAGTCAATTTTTTATTTGGTGTATACTTATACAGAACTGTAAATATAATTATTATTGTTAATATACCTACAGAGTATCTTAAAATATCCCATATCCTTATAAATATCTCATCTAATCCTATAAAATTAAAAATAAAATAACCTATTTTCTCTCCATAAACCAGAAATATCATAGATAAAAAAATCAATACTAGAAGCATGATTGTAAATAAAAATGATATAGATAAAATTTTAAAAAAAGACCTAGTTTCTTTAACTTTATAAGCTCTATTCATCCCTTTAATAAGAGCTTTTACTGCTCTTGAAGATGTCCACATAGTAAGTACAAAACTGACAGCTAAAAAATTTAAACTTCTATTATCTATCGCAGAAACTATAATTGAAGATAATACATCAAAGGCACCTTCTGGCATCATACTTCTAAAAAGAGCTATATATTTATTTAAATGAAGAACTGGTATGTATGCTATAGAACTTATAGTAAATATTAAAAAAGGAAATATGGACAGCATTAAGAAAAAAGATACTTCTGCTGATTTCGAACTCAACTCACTATAATTAGATTTTGCAACTATATATTCAATCAATTTTTTATCTATCCCAAACATAAATATCCCCTTTTCTCTCAAATTAATTTCATTATACAATATTAATTATACTCAGATTCATGCCATAATATAATTATTTAAGTAAAAATAACATAAATAAAAGCTGAAAATAACAATTATACTAACATTTCCATATTCTAATCAATGAAAGTAAATTATAATTTTCAGCCAAATAAGTATTATCATAAAACTATCTTATAAAATAGTTAAATGTGTTTTATTTTAATTTTTCAACCATAATATCTATATATTCTTTTAAACCACTAAGTTTTTCATCTGCTTCAACATCACTAGCTCCTTTTACAGCTATGTAGAATTTAAGTTTTGGTTCTGTTCCAGATGGTCGTATTGCTACCCAAGATTCATCTTCCAAAAAGTATTTTAAAACATCAGACTTAGGAAGATTATCTATACCTTTTTTATAATCTTTTTTGTCTACTACTTTAATGTTATTTATATAATCAATTTGATTTTCTCTAAAATAAGATATTATTTCTTTTATCTTTTCTACACCTTCTATCCCCTTTAAAGTCAAAGATATAGTCTGCTCTTTAAAAAATCCATATTTCTTATACAGCTCTATTAGACCTTCATATAAACTCATACCTTTTGAATAGTAAAATGCTGCCATTTCAGATATCAATAGCGAAGAAACTACACCATCTTTATCTCTTGCATGAGTACCAACTAAATAGCCATAACTTTCTTCATATCCAAATACATAATTTCTGTCTTTATTTTGTTCAAATAATTTTATTTTTTCTCCAATAAACTTAAAACCTGTAAGAACATTTAACACATCAACATTATTTGCTTTGGCTATATCTGCTCCAAACTCTGATGTAACTATAGTTTTTATCATTGTAGGATTTTCTTTTAATTTATTATTTTCTTTTAAACCTTCTATTATATAATGTGTTAACATACCACCAATTTGATTACCTGTAAGCAGAGCATACTCGCCTGTAGTAGTTTTTACAGCTACACCTACTCTATCACAATCTGGGTCAGTAGCTATTACAAGGTCTGCACCTTTTTCTTTTGCAAGTAATATTCCTCTATTTAAAGCTTTTTTCTCTTCTGGATTTGGATAATCAAGTCCTGCAAAATTTGGGTCTGGATTTTCTTCTTCTGGAACTACAATTATATTTTCAAATCCAACCTCCTTTAACGCTCTTCTTATTGGTATATTACCTGTTCCACAAAGAGGTGTATAAACTATTTTAAAAGTTTTACCTACATTTTTAACTAAATCTTTTCTTATAATTTGATTCTTTACTGCTTCTATAAATTCAGTATCCTGTGATTCATCCAATAAAACAACTAAATTTTTATTAGCTTCACTTAAAGTTGGTATTATACTGTAATCATGTATACTATTTACTTTCTCAGTTATTGCATTTGCTATATCTGGCATAACTTGTGCCCCATCTTCCCAGTATACCTTATATCCATTATATTCAGGAGGATTATGACTGGCTGTTATAACTATACCAGCTATTGCATTTAGATTTCTAACTGCAAAAGATAATTCTGGAGTGGTTCTTAAACTATCAAATATATATGCTTTTATACCACATGCTGCCAAAGTATTTGCAGACTCTATACAGAATTCTCTAGACTTGTGTCTATTGTCATGAGCTATCACTACTCCTCTATTTTTTTCTTCAGCTGTCGTATTTTCTAATATATAGTTAGCCAATCCAAAAGTAGCTCTTCTAACTGTGTATTTGTTTATTCTATTTGTACCTGCTTCAATTATTCCCCTAAGACCAGCAGTCCCAAATTCCAAATCCTTATAAAATCTATCTTCTATTTCTTTTTCATTATCTTTTATCTTATCCAATTCTAGTTTTGTATCTTCATCAAAATATGAACTTTTTACCCACTCTTCATAAGTTTTCCTATAATCCATAATAAAATCCTCCCTATCTTATGTATTTATTATAATTGCATAAATAAATATTTTTTATATAATTATAACTCGTCTATATACTTATTAACTGAATTAATAAAAATGTCTGCCATTATTCTATGCCCTTCCTTAGTTGGATGTAACCCATCAAAATACAATTTTTTATATCCTTCTCGTTCCATACTTTCATTATATTTTGAATAAAAATCTACAAAATCAGTATTAAATGTTACACTAAACTTTTTTACCCAATAATTATATAACTCTAATTTTTTGGATACTATATTAAAATCAGTAAAACAACTCCAATCCTCTCTAACATTTGGGATATCTGGTTTTAATGGTATTCCTATTATAGGTATAATATTTTTTGAATATGCTTGATGCACCATAGCCATTATATTAGAATTAATAACTTCATTTCCTGCTCCAACAATCAAATCATTGGTACCACCCATTATAAAAACTATATCGGGAGAATTTTTTACAACATCTTCATTAAACCTAACTAACATACCACTTGTTGTATCACCATTTATACCCTTATTTATTATTTCTAATCGAGTCTCTTTATTAACTATGTTTGTCCATGAATTACTTCGTGATACTCCAAACCCATATGTTAAACTATCTCCTAAGCAGACTATTTTCATCCTATCCCCCCTTAGATATGTTTTTATGTTTCAAGAATAATCTAACAGTTTAGTTAATTCATATTTTATACTTTTTTATCTTTCAAGTAAAGTTATTCTATTCACTAATTTAATGTAGATATATATCTATACTCTTTCTTCCCCAATTTGACGCACTTCCTTCACTATTCATAAAAATATCTATTCTATTGCCTTTAATTGCACCTCCACAATCTTCTGCCACAAAAGTCATACCCAACTTAGGTATATATACTTTTGTTCCATATGGTATTATACTCGGGTCGACTGCAATAACACCCCATCTTGGAGTTGTTCCAGTTGATGTTATTGTATCTCCTGAATATGCAGTAGCAACCACTTTCATATGCTTTCCACCTCTTATATTCGCTCCTCTTGATGCAATTAATACTTTTTCTTTAGTTCCATATTTTATAATTTTCGTAGTTGGCTCCTTTGATATTAATTCCTTTGATAGGACTTTTTTGACTAACTTTCCATCATGGTAAGTTAATTTATAGACTAGTTTTTTTTCTCCTTCTTTTCCTTCTTGATAGACCTTAGATTTTCCTTTTAACAAATTACTATCATTTACATGTTTTGTGTCAAATGGAATCTTTTCAATTTCTTCTTTTTGATTGTTAGTTACTTTGACAACTTTTATTTTCATATCATCTTTTAATTCTGTATCTAAACTTGGATTAATTTTATCTTCAGAATTATACTTAATTCCCTGTTCATCCAAGAGTTCTTCAACTGTTTTTTTAAATGAAGAGACTTTTTGCTCTTGACCTTTAACTGTTAAACGTATATCTTCTTTATTTAATATAGAATAGATACTTACCAAACCCATTAAAATTGATACACTTAATAAAGATGATATTATTATCCTCTTTTCTTTTTTCTCCATAATAATCTCCCTCCATATTCAAACTTCAAATTAGTATTATTCATTACAGCTTTAATCTTATATTATATATGTATATTACAGCTTTCCAAATTTATGTAACTTTTTTGTAACTTCTAAAATCATAAAGTCATTTTTACATAATATACAAGCGATAACATATACTGTTTTTAAGCCATCATGGATTAATATAATAATTTGAAATCACATGCAAACAGTTATATTTCATCTCATAAGAGATGTACATAGAGGAAACAAAACTTAGAAATGATGCACAAATGAAAACACATTGTATGCCCATATTGACTGTGATAAAATGAACTCATACACAAATTAGTAGTTTTTATGGTTAGGAGGAACAAAATGAAATTTGAACGTTTAAGAACTAGTGAAGATAGATTATATCATAAGGCTATGGAATTATATAAAATTAGTTTCCCATTTCATGAACAAAGAAAATCTTCTTTACAGGCAAAAATTATGGAAAATGAAGAATATCAATTCAATTTAATTTATGATAAAGAACAGTTTGTTGGTATAATGTTGTGCTGGGAAACAAAAAACTTTATTTATGTAGAACATTTCTGTATTTTTCCAGAAATGCGTAATAATAGGTATGGACAAAGAGCATTGGAACTTCTAAACAAGAGAGGGAAAACTGTTATTTTAGAAATTGACCCTCCTATTGATGAAGTTTCAATCCAGCGAAAGACGTTCTATGAAAGAGTAAAATATAAGACAAATGATTATGAACATATTCATCCACCATACCAAGATAAATTTAGTGGTCATCATCTAGTTGTAATGTCTTATCCAGAAATTCTATCTAAAATGGAATATAATAAGTTTAATCAATACTTAAGAAATCATGTAATGAATTTCTAGATACTATTCTCATTTATTGAACTACATAAAATTTCATAACACTTATATAAAGCAGTTAATTCATTGTGGTTAGTTGCTTTTTTAGTATATTTTAAGATATCAACAAGTATTCTCACTTCATAGTCATCACAATCATTGAAAATTTCCTAAGCGTCTCCCTTAAATAAAATTTTAGAAGCCAATACATTATTACATAACAATGTATCTACTGTGACAGAAAGAAAATTAGTAATATTAATTAATGCTACAAAAATAAAAGATTCTTTCTCTTTGAAAAAAAATTATTCCATAAATTAGGATATCTTATGAAATCTTTTTCTATTTTCTCATAATAAAAGAGATGATTTCAATTTTTATTTTGAAACATCCCCTTTTAATTTAAGTAATCTTTAAATATTAAATTTTTATTTATTTTTTAACGATTTCTCTAATTCCAAAATTTTTTCAATTATAGACTTAAAAATTGGCTCTTCTCTAAGTTCATTATAGCTATCATCACTAAATACTATTAACAAATTCGTATATATATTAAAAGTATATGAATTTTTAGATTTTACTTTATCAAAAAAACTCATCTGACTTACATCCAAACTTTCATGTATAGGATATTTTTCTAATATCTCTTTTAGATTATATAAAGCTTTTTTTGCTTCTTCTTTCATATTAAAAAATAAAAAAGTTAAAGATAATTCCATATAATCCATATATATACTAAAAAATGCACCTTTATCTTCATTAAGCATTTTTTTCATTTCCAAAGAGAAGTTTGCATACCCTAGCAACTTATTTTTTATATATTTCATTTCTTTTTCTGTTGCTTTTTTATTGGAATCTCTATCCTCCAATTTTTTCTTTAATTCCTTATATTGGTATTTATATACATTGATTATTCCTTTACAATCCATACTTACATTGAATACATTAGTGAACAATTTATTTTGAAGCAATATTTCTGCTTCTTCTAGCCTATTTTGATTTAAATATATCATAGCTAAATTGACACTTGTATCTCCTATTGGTTTATGTATCATATTTAAGTATAACTCTGCCTTTTCATAATCTTCTAACATATAGTATGCATTTGATAAAATAATGAGTGCTGTTTCTTTTATTTGAATCTCATCTGTATTTCTTACTATATCTTCAAGAATATTTGTTGTTTCTTTTACCTTGTTGTTCAACTCATTCTTACCAAATTTATATGAATACATCTGGTACAGTGAACATATCTTTAACTTTAATAAATAGCTTTTAGGATATTTCTCTATGTACATATTAGAAAGTTTTTTCACAGATTCTAAGTCTTCTTTACATTCTTCTTTTGGTTCTTCTGTTGATAAATCAATTTCAATCCTAGCAAAAATTGCTTCTAATTCTTGATAAATCTTCATTACTTCTTCTTCACTTAAATCAATCTTATAATTCATAAGCTTATCAATAGATACGTTAAAAAAATCTGCTAATAATGGTAATAATTCTATATCTGGATAAGAATTTCCACTCTCCCATTTGGATACTGCTGGTGTTGACACCCCTATAAACTTTGCCAATTGTTCTTGAGTCAGATTTCTTTCTTTTCTAAGAGTTTGTATGACTTTACCTATTTTAATTTGCATATATACCTCCCTAGTATATCTGTTGTAATTTAAGTATATATAAAAAATATTTATTAGTAAATCGAGGCAAAGTTAACAAAGTGTTCATAATTTAACCATTGGTTATATTTTAACATAAAACTTTCTTTTAATAACTTAAAATAGAAAACCTATTAATTAGGTTGACTTAAGTGTAACTTAATTAATAGGTTCACATTAAATAGTCTTTTTAAATACTTAGATTATCTATTTACTATAACTTATTATATTTATAAAAACAAATTTAAAGTTAATATTTCATTATATATTTCTTTACTATAATATTTCTATTTTATTATTCAACCAAAAAATTATATCTTCAAAGACTTCTTCCTTATTTATCTCATTCAATAATTCATGTCTTCCATCTTTATAAAGTTTACACGAGACATCTTTTAGTCCTAATTTTATATACCTATCCCTCAACCTTAATACACCCTTTCCATTTTTTCCAATGGGGTCTTTATCACCAGAGATTATGTAAATAGGTATATCAAGAGGTATCTTCTTTAAGTTTTCTTTATTCTCAATTTCTTTTAATCCTTGAACCAAATCATAAAAAAAACCACAACTACACACTACTCCACAAAATGGGTCATTTATATATTTCTCAACTTGTTCTCTATCTCTACTTAACCAATCAAATTTAGTATTTTTATTTCTTTTTATAATTTCTCCACCAAATATCAAATCATTTATTTTATTACTCCTAGAACTTCTCCCATGTTTTTTAATCTCATGATTGATTATCATATGAGCAAAATTTAAGATAATCCCTTGTTTTCCATTTGAACCGCATAGTATAAGCCCAGACAAATTATCACTGTAATCCATTATATATCTTTGACTTGCAAATGAACCCATGCTATGTCCAAATAGATAAATTGGTAAATTCTCATTTTCTTTTTTTATAATATTTGTTAAAGTGTGCATATCTTCTACGAGACATCTAAATCCTTCTTTTTCAGCTAAATGCCCAACATTTTCTATTGTCTTTGCAGTCTTTCCATGACCTCTATGGTCGTTAATGTATACTATATATCCATTTTTAGTAAGTTCCTTAGCAAAAGGCTCATATCTTTGTGCAGTTTCAGCCATTCCATGTGAAATTTGCACAACTGCTTTTGGATTTTTTATATTTTCATCTTCCCATTTATATGTATATATATCTAAATCTTCCTCTCCTTTGAAAGTAAAGTTTGTACACTTCATAATTATCCCTCCAGATTGATTTTATTCAATGTATTAACTTATATATTATATTACAAATATTTTCAAGTCAAAATCTTTCTAGAGACATCTAAGATTTATTAATTGCTAATACAAATTACTATATAAAACTATATAATAATCTAATTGCTTAATATTAATGTAAAAAAATGACCCTTAGATATACTTTGACACCATATTGACATTAGAATCAATTCATGATATTCTGTTTTAATCATAATAATATCTAAAAATATAAAGGAGATATTTCATGGATTATTCAAATGAATTAAAAGAGCTCTTTTTAATGAACCAAACATATGCGACTCTTTTTACCCTTACAAACAAAATACAAATAGAAGGAGATAAATATTTTGGCATACTTACTTCAAGACAGTATATGACTATTTTATCTATTCTCCATTTACCAGAAGAAGAAACAACATTAAATAATATTGCAAGAAAAATGGGTACAAGTAAACAGAATATAAACAGACTAGTTGCTAATCTTGAAAAAAATGGATATGTTGAAATAGTTCCAAGTCCTCATGATAAGAGAGCAATTAATGTTAAAATTACAGACTTAGGTAAAGAAGTCATGATAACATGTAGTAAAATTGGAATAAATTTTATGGCTGATGTATTTCATGAATTTACCAAAAATGAATTGGAAACCCTGTGGAATTTACTAAAAAAAATGTATCGTTTTAATGGTGAAGAACAAGATGGGTTTGAAGAAGATGCTAATTTTATGGAAGACGAAGAACTAGATAAAATTAAATCTGAACTACTCGAAGACTTTTCAAGAAGAAGAAATAAGATAAACAAAACTTACTAATATTATAATATTTATAAAGTATATAAATTTAAAATTAATTTTTAAGAAATAAAAATTTTAATTTATCAATACTACTAAAAAATGACTAAAGTGAATTTATTAGCTATAAAAAAACTCTGTATTAAGTATAAATACAGAGTTTTTTTCTTATAGTTATTTTACTCTCAAAATCATATCACTTAGTTTTTGTAAATCATTAAATGGTTGGCTGCAGCTATTGTTTTGACACACATAATAAGTAGTCTTATCATTCTTTAATTTATAATCCTTTAAAAAATCTATCTTAGTATTTTCTTCATTGTATTTCTTCACTAGAAAAGTTGCATTTGGTATAAAATTTTTACTTATTAATTCTTTAAATTCAATCAAATCAGAGTCTTCTTTTAAAATACATATAATTTCTTTGGTAGGATAAAGTTCATACATCAATGAAAGCATATAGAAACTATGCCCAGTTGGAGAATTTTTTACATTATCTACATATATTTTTAATTGTTTATACGATATTTCTTCAAGTTTATTATCACCAGTAATTTTTGCAAGTCTTATAAGATTATATAGTTGAACAGAATTTCCTGATGGAATAGCGCCATCATACAAATCTTTTGGTCTTGCTATTAAATTTTCACTATCTTTACCATATATATAGAATCCACTTTTTTCATAATCCCAAAAAAGGTCAATACAACTTTCATTTAAATTCAATGCCTTTTCTAAATATCTCATATCAAATGTTGAGTCATAAAGCTCTATATATGCCCATATTAAAAAAGCATAATCATCTAAATAAGCTAAATAATCAGAACTTCCTTCTCTATATCTAGCTAACAATCTACCTGACTCATTTACAAGGTTGTCATTTATAAAATCAAGGCATTTATTTGAATACTCTAAGTACACATCATTTTTTAGAGTATTATAAGCCTTTGCCAAAGCTACTATCATTAATGCATTCCATGAAGTAAGTATCTTATCATCTTTATGCAAAGATGTTCTTTCTTTTCTATATTCAAATACCTTTTTGCTAAGATTAGCTATTTTTTCATTATATCTATCGTATTCTTTGTTTTTTATAAGATTTGGGATATTTTTACCCTCAAAATTTCCACCATTAGTTATATCAAAATAATCATTAAAAAACTTTCCATCTTCTTCACCCAGTACATCAATTATTTCAAGAGGATTAAATGTATAAAATTTTCCTTCTTCACCTTCACTATCGGCATCCTGTGCTGAATAAAAACCACCTTCTTTATCTTGCATCTCTTTAATTACATAATCTATAGTCTTTATAGCAATTTCTTTATATAATTCTTTTTTTGTTATTTTATATGCATCTAAATACGCTATTGTAAGCATGGCATTGTCATATAGCATTTTCTCAAAATGAGGTGCTAACCATTTTTTATCAGTTGAATATCTTGAAAAACCAAATCCAATATGGTCAAACAAACCTCCTCTATACATTCCGTCTAAAGTTTTTTCCACCATTTTTAATACATCTTCATCTTTTTCTATAATATAGTATTTCATCAAAAACATAAGGTTTTGAGGACTTGGAAATTTAGGTGCATTTCCAAAACCACCATACTTTTCATCATAGATAGCCTTAAATATCCTAATAGATGAATTTAACATATCTTTTGATAACTCACCCTCCGTATTTTTTACCCCAAAATCATCTTTAAGAGCTTCTATTATTTCATCTCCAGATTTTATAAGTATATCTTTACTTGTATTCCATTTGTCAGATACACTTTCTAATAAATCTATGACACCTGGTCTATTATATCTTGAATATTTTGGAAAATATGTTCCTGCAAAAAAAGGTTTTTTATCTGGTGTCATTATTATTGTCATTGGCCATCCACCACTACCTGTCATAGCTTGGCAAACTGTCATATACACACTATCTATATCTGGTCTTTCTTCTTTATCTACTTTTATTGCTATAAAATTTTTATTCATTATTTCAGCAACTTCTTCATCTTCAAAAGATTCTTTTTCCATAACATGACACCAATGACATGTTGAATACCCTACACTTAAAAATATTGGTTTATCTTCTTCCTTTGCTTTTCTAAAGGCTTCTTCATTCCAGCTATACCAATTTATAGGATTATATGCATGTTGTAAAAGATATGGAGACTTTTCATTTATTAGATTATTAGGTTTTCTATTATTTTCCACAGTACCACCTCATTTATTATTTTATTATATGTTTTGCAATAAAAAAATAGATATACACTTATTATAAATGTATACCCATCTTAACTACATATATTTAAGTCTTTATCTACTTAATTCTTCTAGGCAAATAATTTTTTATATATTTACTAAAACAAAACAACATAAAAAATATCAAATTATTTCTTTAAAGGTTTTTCAAAAGAAGGAGGATTAATATCTATCTTAGTATCATGATTTGGTCCTGGAGTTGATAAATCAAAATACAACTTAGAATCTTCTGTAACTCCGAAATCTCTGTTTGAACCCGTATCTTTAACTTTATTTAAAGCATCTCTAAATAAAGCATTATGTGCTTCTTCTCTGTTAAGTAAAAAATCTATTGTTTCTTTTACATATTTATCATCAATCTGTCTATATAAGTGTTCATAAACCACCTTTGCTCTTTGTTCAGAAGCTATATTTGAAAGTAAGTCAGCTACTAAATCACCTGTAACTGTAACATAATCAGCAGTCCATGGAGCTCCTGATGAGTTTATTAATACTGGTGATAAGCCAGTTAATACATGAGTTTCTATTTCACCTGTATCAACTGCATTATAATCAACATCATGACCATTCAATAAATTTATAGTTTGAGCAACCATTTCCATATGACTAAGCTCTTCTGCTGCTATATCAAGAAATAAATCTTTTATTTGAGGGTCTTTTATTCTAAAACTTTGAGCTAAATATTGCATTGCTGCCTTCAATTCTCCATTTCCTCCTCCTAATTGTTCTTGCATTAAAACAGCATATTGAGGATTTGGTCTTTCTACTTTTACTTCTTTTAATAACGCTTTATCGTGTTTAAACATATGAATACCTCCGTAAATTATTATTTAAAATTATTATTTACTTAAGTTACAATATTATTCTAAGTTCTATAATTAATATTTAATAAATACTTAATTATACATTTAGTAATTTATTTACAAAGATAAAAAAATCTATACTTAAATAAAAAACTGAATATCCATAAAGTTTCAATAAAAAACTTTATCAATATTCAGCATAGGTCTTAATTACATATTAAATTTTCTAAAGCATCATTAGGAGCTACAATAGGATAAACATCATAATCCTTGTCTATATCACATTGCAAAAACAGAGGTTTATCAAAATCCATTACAGCTAAAGCTTTTTCTAATCCTTCCATATCAGATACCTTATATCCATCAATATTATAGGCATTTACAAGTTTAACATAATCTACATTTTCATTGATGTCAGTTTGAGAGTATCTTTGATTAGAAAACAATTTCTGCCATTGTCTTACCATTCCTAATGTCCTATTATTAAGCAATAAAATAAGTATAGGTACATTATAGTTTGCAACTGTAGCTAATTCATTACAATTCATTCTAAAACTTCCATCACCAGTAACTAAAACTACATTTTTATCTGCATTACCAACTTTAGTTCCAATAGCTGCACCCAAACCAAAGCCCATAGTCCCTAGTCCCGCTGATGTTATAAAGCTTTTATTACCTTTAAAATCCCAGTATTTCGCAGCCCACATTTGATGCTGACCAACATCAGTTACCACTACAGTAGGGTTCTCTAGTTTCTCATACTTCTCATTTATTTTTCTAAGTATGTTTTGTGGATGAAATTCTCCTTTTTGTACACCCTCACTCTTTCTAAAAGTCTTTATCTCTTCTTTCCAATGGCTATTGTTCTTACTATCCACCTTTTCTAATAATAGACTAAGAACCAATTTCACATCTCCAACTAAAGATACATTTGATTTTATATTTTTACTTATTTCAGATGGGTCTATATCTATGTGTATTACCTTTGCATTTTTAGCAAATTCAGAACTTTTACTTATTACTCTATCACTAAATCTTGCACCTATAGCTATAACCAAATCTGAGTTAGAAAGAGCTAGATTGCTTTCTCTACTCCCATGCATTCCAACCATGCCAAGAGATAGCTCTTTTTTTCTATTTATATTACCAAGACCCATGAGTGTATTTAATACAGGTGTATCTATTTTGGATGCAAATTTTTCAAGAATCTCTTCACTATCCGATGACTTAACACCTCCACCAGCATATATTATAGGTCTTTTAGATTCTTTTATTATATCTATTGCATCGTTTAAAAGTTTAGCATTTATTTCATCCTCTAAATCAAAATCATTCTTATAATCCATATAATCATCTATTTGACATAAATCATAATCCTCATCACTAAAGTCCATTTCTGCCAAAAATAAATCCTTTGGTACATCTACAAGTACAGGTCCCTTTCTTCCTGAATTTGCAACCTTAAAAGCTTCTTTTATTGTAGAAATCAATTCTTTAGTACTTCTAACTAAATAATTGTGCTTTGTCATGGATAAAGTTGCTCCAGTTATATCAATTTCTTGAAAAGAATCTTTTCCCAATAAACTTGTTGGAACTTGCCCTGAAATTACAACCATAGGAGAAGAATCCATAAAGGCTGTTGCTATTCCAGTTATAGCATTTGTTGCCCCTGGACCAGATGTTGTAAAACAGACCCCCACTGTATTAGTACTTCTTGCATAACCATCTGCTGCATGAACTAAACCTTGTTCATGAGATGTCCTTATATGCTTGAAATCATCTTGATAATCATATAGAGCATCATAAAGAGGTATTACTGCTCCACCAGGATATCCAAATACTGTGTCGACGCTCTCTTTCTTTAAGCATTCTAAAATTACTTTTGCCCCGTTCATACGCACTACCATGCACCACTCTTTCCCTCAAACTAATCCATTTAATATATTTATTTTAAGAATGACATCATACTTCTTAGATTTCTTCCAACCTCCGCTATTTCTGTAGCATATTCTGCTTCTCTAGTTTTAAGGAAGTTTTCACGTCCTTCTTCATTTTCTTTAATCCATGCTTTCGCAAATTTTCCATTTTGTATATCTTCTAAAACTTCTTGCATACCTTGTTTTGCTGCATCAGTTATTACCCTTTTACCAGATACATAGTCTCCATATTCTGCTGTATCACTTATACTATATCTCATTCTTTCAAATCCACCTTCATATATAAGGTCAACTATTAGTTTCATTTCATGTAGACATTCAAAATATGCCACTTCTTTTTGATACCCTGCATCTACAAGTGTTTTATATCCTAATTTTATAAGTTCACTTATTCCACCACAAAGTACTGATTGCTCTCCAAATAAATCTGTTTCTGTTTCTTCTTTAAAAGTAGTTTCTAAAACTCCTGCTCTTGTTGCTCCTATTCCTTTTGCATATGCTAAAACTGTCTCTGTAGCTTTTTTAGTGTAGTCTTGATATACTGCAAATAGTGCAGGAACTCCACTTCCTTTTGTAAATACATTTCTAACTAGGTGACCAGGTCCTTTAGGAGCTACCATTACAACATCAACAAATTCTGGTGGTTGTACTTGGTTATAATGTATATTGAATCCATGTGCAAAAGCCAATGTTTGACCTTCTTTTAAGTTATCCTTTACACTTTCTTCATAAACTTTCTTTTGTTTCTCATCAGGCATTAATAACATTGTCAAATCACTTTCTCTTGTTGCTTCTGCTACACTCTTAACTTCAAAACCATCTTCTTTTGCTTTTTGTGCTGATTTACTTCCATCATAAAGTCCTACCACTACATCTACACCATTATCTCTAAGATTCTGTGCATGTGCATGCCCTTGACTCCCATAACCTAAAACTGCAACCTTTTTATTTTTTAAAACCTCTAAATTCACATCATTTTCATAATACATCTTTGCCATTTTTATTTCCTCCCAATACTTTCTCTCATTTTTATGATATTTATTTTTATTAGAAATTTATACTCATTATCATTGATTTTAGGCTACTTAACAGATTCCATTTCTTAATTCTCATGATTTCAAAATCATTTTTTAGAATTTTCAGTCTTTATCAATTATAGTAAATTCATAAATTCAATGATGTTTGTATTTTTATTCTAAGATTTTTCTCATTTAATATTTATCTTTAGTTTTTTACTTTAACATAAATACGTTTATCTTTAGTTTTTATTTTTATAAAATACATTTAATTAATGTCTTACTTTCTCGACAGTTATTTCTCTTATATCATGTAACTTCTTCATATGATTTAAAACACAATCTAAAGATGTTTTTTCTTCATTTACTATTAGTTTTATGCCTGAGTTATTCATATTATCTACAGTCATACTTATTGATTGTATATCAACTTCTCTCCTTCTAAGAGTCATAGCCACTCTTAAAAAAGAATCTATCCCTTGGTTTAATTTAGCATATACAGTATTTTCCATAAAAATTCCTCCTTATTTTTATTATTTTTTATTAATTTTATATGGATTGAACTTTTTATATCACTTAAAATAAAAAAACTTTCATCTTTATAAGCAATATAAATATTACTTATAAGGACGAAAGTTATATTCCGCGGTACCACCTTATTTGTAGATATAAAAATACATCTACCCCTCTTTTTTCAGGTCGGGTAATTGATTACCTTAACCTTAGCCATGTAACGTTGGCAGACGTTTGTACTTACTAAAAATATTCAGTACAAAAGCTCCAGAGTGATCATTATACTACTGTTAACACCAATTCTCAGCAACATTGGTTCTCTGTGGATAACACCATTAGTATCATTGTCTCTGTCATCGCTTTTAATTTTTTTAATTTTATATTTTCCATCTGTTTTGTTGTTAATATAGATTATATTCTCTATCTTTTATAATGTCAACGACTTTTTTAAAAATTTTCAGATTATTTATTTTTTTCACAATAATATGTTTTCTATATTCTAAATATAAGTTTTGAAACAACCGTTTTCATATTATTATTTTATATCCATTTATTTTTAGCCAATTTTCTTTTTCTTTATAATCTGGCATAATAGATTTTACCAAATCATAAAATTTTTTAGAATGATTCATATGTATTAAATGGCTAAACTCATGTATTATTATATAATCAATTACATCTACTCTTGCCATAGATATTTTTGAATTTATATAAATATTTTTTTGAGATGTGCAACTCCCCCATCTCTTTTTTTGCTCTTTTATCTTGACACTTGCTGGAATCAATCGCTTTATTATTTCACAATTTGACTTAAGAAAATCTATTCTCTCTAAAACTATTCTTTGACTTTCTGTTTTATACCAATGCTTTAAAGACGTTTTTATAAAGTCTTTACTAGTATCATTGGTATGAATAATTATTTGAGATTCATCAATATTTATTTTATAGTTACTTTTTTTGACAGAATTCTCCAATGTTTCTTTTATAACTAAAGAATACTCTTTACCTAGATAAAGAAATTTTTCACCAGCTATAAACATTCTTTGTTGGTATGACTCTTCTCTGCCTTTATATTTTTCAGATTTTTTAAGTATCCAGTCCCCTTTTTCAATTATTATATCTCTTATTATTTTTTTAGATATGCTTGGAGGACTTGTTACAATTATTTTACCAAATGAGTCTATTTTTATAGAGATATTTTTTCTATTTTTATACAGTAAAAACACCTTTATTTCATTCCCTCTAAAAGTTACATTTAAAATGTCAGCTTCTTCTGTTACTGTATTCATCAGCTTCTTTTTTCCTTATTTGCTCTACAATTTATAAGCTCAGCAGCTATACATACAGCTATTTCAGCTGGTGTCTGAGCATCCAATTTTATACCTATTGGTGCATGAACTTTTTCCAATTCTTCCTTTTTAAAACCTTTTTTCATAAGCTTTTCATATGTTAAACCAATCTTGGTTCTACTTCCAATCATACCAATATACCCAGAATTTCTTTTAAGAGCCCATTCTAAAGCACTTGAATCATATAAGTGGCCTCTTGTTAAAATAATTATATAACTATTTTCATCAATTGAAAAATCTGGTATATTTTCAAAAGAATCTAAAACTACTACTTCTGAATCTGGAAATCTTTCAGAGTTGGCAAATTCTTCTCTATCATCTATTACTACTGTTCTAAATTCTAAAAGGGATAATATTACAGCCACATCTCTTGAGATATGACCTGCCCCAAATATATATGCTTTACTTGTATTCTCTTTTAAACTTCTATTAAATCTTTCTATATTACTCTCTAATTCACTGTCAATAAAATCTATTTGTATCTCTCCATTGCCACCACATATCATTCCAAGTTTTGCTACATCAGATTTATTTAAAGTAAATTTATACAACATTGATTCTCTAGTTTTTATGACATTGATTGCATGATTTATACATGTCGCTTCTACACTGCCTCCACCTACTGAACCAAATATTTTACCATCATTTTTTACAATCATCATGGCCCCAGTTTCACGTGGTGTTGAACCTGAGTGAGAAGTTATAGTAGCAAATGCAAAATCCTCCTTATTCTCTATTAATTGTATAGCTTGTTCGTATATATTCATATAATTCTCCTTACCAGTCTATCTAAAAATCTTCTATATATCTATCTTAGGTTTTTTATCACTTTATTTGGTATTACAAATTCTACTGCTCCCATATAACCTGGTGCTACTTCATACTCATCAAAACTAATCACAAGATTTCCATTTTTATTAATATAAAAATCTTGATACTTATTTATAGATTCAAAATCTTTTACTGGTGAATCTTTTTCTTGGTCTATAAAATAAGATTTTGTGTTATCTTTTTTAATCTGAGTTCTCATCTGCTCCTTTATATTATCACTTATAGCTCTTATATATCTACTATCTTTAAAAAATATTGGTAAATTTAATAGTATTTCTCTATTTTTATCAATAGTATAATGTTTTTTCGTTACAGTTGAAGAAGCTTCTATCTCTTCCTTTATCATTTCTATAGATAAAAAATCCTTAGAATTATTTTTAACATTATAGCTTACATTTAGGTATTTATGACCTTTATTATTTTCTTTTTTCATTTCATTTTGAAATTCACTGTAAAGTTTTTTTCCATCTTGTAAAAACTCATTATTTAATTTATTCTCTAAATCTTTATCTTTTAAACCTTCTATTTTAGGAATACTAACCTTTATTTCGTAATTACCTTGTTTAAAATTGAGATTTTTCGCATTTACAACCTTTATTGTATTATTTGGATTTTCATTAGAGGAACTTTCTGCAAATATAGGTTTTATATTTACTAATGATACCACTAAACATATTGAAACTATAGCAATTTTAAATATAGATTTTTTAAGCTCTTTACATGTATTCATGTTGACCTCCTTAATATACTTATACAAACTACTATTCAATTTACAAATCTTTTATTACTTTATATGGTATTACAAATTCTACTGCTCCCATATAACCAGGTGCTACTTCATATTGATCAAAACAAATTACGAGATCTTCATTTTTATTAAAATAAAAATCCTGATACTTGTTGATTGTTTTAAAATCTTCAACAGGCAAATCTTTTTCTTGGTCTATAAAATATGACTTTGTATTATCCTTTTTAATCTGCTCTCTCATCTGTTCTTTTATATTATTGCTAATAACCTTTATATATTTGTCATCCTTAAAAAGCATAGGCAAGGTCAAAACTATTTGTCTTTTTTTATCAACATTATAATGTATCTTACTCACATATGACGATGCTTCTATTTCATTTTTTGTCATTTCTATTGATAGAAAATCTTTAGAATTATTTTTAACACTATAACTCAAACTTAAAGACTTATATCCTTTATTCTTTGATAATTCTATCTTTTCCATTCTCTGCTGAAATTCATTATAAAGTCTTTTTCCATCTTCCATAAAACTATTATTTAATCGCTTTTCTAAATTTTTGTCTTTTAAACCTTGTACCTTAGGAATATCAATCTCAGCCTCATAATTTTCACTCTTTAAGCTATAATTTTTTATAGTTATTACTTCTACTATTCCTCCAATTATAGGTATCTTAGAAAAATTGTCTGCAAATACAGGACTTATATTTACTAATACTGTAAACATACACGCAAAAGCTATTGCAACTTTAAATCTTAATCTATTTACTTTCTTATTTTTTTCATAATATATATTTTCTATTTTCTCATGATTTATTATAGTATCTAGTTTCTTTGGTATTGGAATTTTATGATACTCCTCTTTTAACTTATCTAACCTTTCTTTGCTCGTCATTCTTTTTATCCCTACTCTTCAATTTTTAATTTTAGTTTTTTTAAAGCAGTATATAGCCTAGTTTTAACAGTATTCACATTTTCATCCAATATTATTGCTACTTCTTCAATCTTTAAATCTTCAAAAAATCTCAATATTATAATAGATTTATACTCAATAGGTAATTCTTCTAAAGCTCTTTTTAAATCTAAATCAGTATATTTATCACATTCTCCAGTTTCATCTATATGGTCAATATCTGTCATGTTATTATATTTACGGTTTTTCCTAATAAAATCTATACTAGTTCTGACTAAAATTTTATAAAACCATGTCTTTATATAATTTACTTCTTTAATATTTTCCACTGAATATAGAGCCTTATACATGGCTTCTTGAACCACATCTAAGGCATCTTCTTCATTCTTTGTATAACTATATGCAATTCTATAAAAAGAGTCTTTATTATCGATAATGTATTTCTCAACCTTCGTTCTCTTTAAACTCTTAAACATTCCTGTAAAATCTCCCTCCGATTACAGGCTAGGATTGAGTTTTTAGAAAATCTATCTGTCTATTTTTGCATCTTCATTCAATTTCTTTATATGCTCAATATACTTTTCATTTAAAATAGATTCTCTTATTAAACTCTGACACTCATTAAAACTTTTTTGTCTTTCTCTTTTATCAGTAACTTTGACTATATGATATCCATAACTAGTTTCAAATACATTTGAAACTTCATTTTTCTTTAATTTGAATACTTCTTTTGTAAACTCAGCATTTTTGTCTTCTTTTGTGAAATAACCTAGCTGTCCTCCGTTTTTTCCAGTTGCTTTGTCATCTGAATATTTTTTAGCCAATTCTTCAAAACTTTCTCCATTTTTGATTTTAGTTAATATATTATCTGCCTCTTTCTTTAAAGCTTCTTTCTTATCTTTACTTACTTCCTTTTTATTTTTGTCTAAAGTTGATATAAGTATCTGAGAAGCACTTACTTCTTCTACATTAAAATCTTTTTTATGTTTTGTATAATAAGATTCCATATCAACATCACTTACATTTATCCTATCTTCAAAGGCCTTCTTATTTTTATCTATGGCTAAATCTTTAGATATTTCTTGTTTTAAATATTCTTTATCAACACCTGCTTTGTCCATTTTTTCTTTGTAACTTGTATTCAAATTCATATTATCTTCTAGTTCTTGATATTTTGAGTCTACTTCGCTTTTAGTTGGAGTTAATCCTTTATCCTTAGCCTCTTGATATAAAAGTTCATTATCCACCATAAACGATATTATAACATTTTCTAATTTATTTCTACCTTTTTTATCCAAAGTTTTTTCTAATTCATCTAAAGATTGACCATTTATATAATTATTAGTAGCAGATAAAACTGCTCTTGTTTTTTTATACTGCTCTTTTGTGATTTCCACATCATTTACTTTTGCCAAACTTTTATTGCAACCAACCATCATTAAAGATAGTATTCCGACCATTCCTATATAAAGTTTTTTATTCAATATATCTACACCTCACTCATTTTTATTATCAATTTCTAAAAATATCAATCAATATTCTTATATTTTAATTACTCTAAATTACGTAACCAATAATTTTTTGGTATTTGATTTTGGTCTACTGCTGCAAATTCATATCCTTCATCTGATAAGAATTTTAAAATGGAATCTAAAGCTTCTGCACTCTGTTTTTTCTCATGCATTAAAACTACAAGTTGGTCTTTATCTTCACCTTTTCTATTCTTAATATGATTTTTTACATTTTGTACGATTTGAGCAGAATTAGATTTCCAGTCTTCTGTATCTAAATCCCAGTCCCAAATTTTGTATCCAGCATCAACTAAAGCTTGATAAGAAGCTTGTGGTGTATATGGTTTACTTCCATAAGGTATTCTTATTACTTTTGAATGTTTGCCAGTTATTTTGTAAAAAGTTTGGTCATTTGTATCAAATTCCTCTTTTGCTGATGTATTGGTAACATAAAGCTTATGAATATCATGTGACACACTGTGAAAACCTCCTGTGTTCCCACTTTTAATTATATTTTTAACTTGTTGTGGATATTCCTTCATATTGCCATCTATCATAAAAAAAGTTGCTTTAACATTATATTTATTTAGGGTTTTTATCATCTGGTCAGTAAATTTAGATGGACCATCATCTATAGTTATGTATGCTACTTTTCCAGAACTTTTACTTGGTCCTTTGCTAATTTCTGTTGCTGTATTAGATACTATATCTGTAATAGTAGAATTTGACAATTTTGTATTTCTACTAATTTCGTCTTCTTTCATATTTAAAGAGCTAACTCGTATACCAACTACTATAAAAGCTATACATACTACAATAGCACTTAAAAGTACATACAATTTCTTTCTATTTATTTTTTTCTTTTTATTTCTCATCGTTCGACCTCCAATATTGCTATATTTTTACATTTATATTTTTGTAGTATTTTACACACAAAATTTACACTACATATATATAGACGTTGAACTTCGACAAAAAGTTTTACTTAATTTTTAAAATTTGTTATTTTGATGATTATTATGCTGTATAATTTATGTATAATTGCATAGAATGTTGAAAATTGAGTATTATATAGTGTTTTTTACAATTAATTCTAGTTAAAATGTCATTTATAATTTTTAAAATTTATAATTTTTTTTTTATAAATTAGAAATATCGAACACAAAATAACTACTAAAACAATGCTATCGCACATTTTTAGTGCATACAATATATATTTATGTTTACTATTTTTTGTTATTAGGTAAAAATTTCTAATCTTATTCATAAATCATTACATTAATTAGGTAATTTTTTCTGATTCATACAATATTATATTATTTATAATAGAAAAGTTTAATTTCCAAAAAATTAAAAATAAAATCCCAATCTATTAGCTAATAGATTGGGATTTTATTTTTTACATAATTATAAAATATTTATAAACTACCTAGACTCTCTTTTTGTCCCTTTAGTCATATAGGCATACACTGGTAAGCCTATAGCTGTTATTATAAGACCTCCTATAGATATCATAGTAGTTTTCATACCTGCAAAGCATAATTGATTAACTACAACAAATATACCACTTGCTATAGCTATTATAGGAACAATTGGATATAATGGTACTTTATACTCTCTTGGCATATCTGGATGAGTTTTTCTAAGTTTCATTACTCCTATAAATGTTAATACATAGAATATCCAAGTCGCAAATACTGCTAAGTCAGTTAATAAGTTAAATTGACCTGATAAAGCATATATAGATGCAATAACAGATACTAATGCTATAGCATTTGCTGGAACTTGAGCAGAATTTAATTTAGAAAAAGTATTATATTTTGGTAAAGTCTTATCTGTAGCTAGAGTATATGCAACTCTTGAACCAGTTAATAAGAATCCATTTAATGCTCCAAATACTGAAATTAATATACCTACAGATATTATTTTTCCACCCATTGAACCAAATATAACTTCAGCAACTGCTGATGCAGGAGAAGCATAGTTTGCTAATTCATTAGCTGGTAATACCCAAAGATATGCTAAGTTTATTATAAAGTAAACAGCCATAACAACTGATAATCCACCTATTATAGCTTTTGGAAGGTCTTTTCCAGGATTCTTCATTTCTCCAGCTAAAGTACCAACATTCATCCATCCATCAAATGCAAATAATATAGCAATTAAAACCTGACCTAACACACTACCTAGACTTAATCCTTCACCAACCATAGGTGTAAGTATTGGATTATCTCCACCACCTTTAATAAATCCAACAATCATTATCAAAATAAGTGGTATTAATTTACATATTGTAGAAACAGTCTGTATAGCTCCTCCAGTTTTTGAACCCAACATATTTAATCCTGCAACTATTACTATAATTCCAATAGCTATTGGAAGTAATAGTGATGGGCTACCAATTAAAGCTGAGGCTTGTTCTCCAAATATAACACCTAAGGCTGCCATCATTCCAGGATAGAATAGTACAATTTGCATCCATCCAGTTAAAAATCCTAATTTTTCTCCATAAATTTCTTTTATATATACCATCATTCCACCAGTTTTTGGTATCGCTACTGATACCTCTGCAGCTGTAAGACCAGCTGTTATAGTTATAATTCCAGCTATTAACCATGCTAATATACCAAGACCTGGAGCTCCTCCAGTCAATGTATAAACTGCTTGCGGTTTAAAGAATACACCAGCTCCTATAACAGAACCAACAACAGTAGATAATGCTGCTGACACGCCAAGAGTCTTTTTTAGTTCATTACTTCCCATTTTTTTCCTCCTACTTTAATCTTATTTAATTTTAATTTCATAGTTATATAAGCATATATTATGCCAATATTATAGAAAAATAGTTTTTATTATTTATTAAAATAAAATAATCTCTACTCAGCTTTTGTAATATTTTACTTTTATGATAGCTTAAAGTTTAAAAAAATTATAAATCCAAATCTAATAATATTTTTTTAAGTAAATGCATTTTTTATATTGTATAATATACATTGTATATTTATAGCAACTAAAAAGGATTATAACTATTAAGTTGAAATCGTTTTAAATTTTTTGCAATAAAATTTCACTATTTTTCAAAAACATTTTATTTGTCTTTTTATAATTTCTTATTTTAAATGTCTTTTATATAATAGTATGACTTTTGCTTGTTTTATAGTCTATTTTATAATAATAAATAATTTGACAATTTATTATAACTCAACTTAAACCAGAAATCAAAACTAATATTTTATTTTTTAATAAAAAAATAAAATATTAGTTTTGAAAACGTTTTTCAAGCATTGAAATC
>NZ_AVHW01000058.1 GCF_000449425.2 Clostridioides difficile CD160 | reverse complement strand
ATTTTCATATTATTTTACTTAAATATAATTAGATAATCTTATTTTTTATAAAATAAATAATGTATTTTAATTATTTTATTAATAAATTATGTATATAATAAATTAAATCGAGATATTTACATATTACTCCACAAATTAAAAATAGGGAATAAAAAAATATACCACTTTTTATAAAAAGCGATATATTTTCTTATTCCCTATCAATCTATCTTCTTTTATTTCCTTCTGTTGAGTAACTCCTTTTTTATCTCATCAATCTTAACGTCTTTTTCTATCATCAATACCAATGTATGATATACTAAATCGCTAATTTCATAGATAAGTTCATTTTTATCAGTATTCTTTGATGCTATAATTACTTCACTACTTTCTTCACCAACTTTTTTAAGTATTTTATCTATACCTTTTTCAAAAAGATAATTAGTATAAGAACCTTCAACAGGATTATTTTTTCTTTCATTTATTAAATCATATAATTCTTTTAATATACTTTTTTCTACTTCAAATTCCATTTTATTAGTATCATCAAATAAATCTCTATAAAAACAAGAATAATTTCCTGTATGACAAGCTACACCAGTTTGCTCAACTAAAAGTAATATAGTATCTACATCACAGTCATAAGACATCTTAACAACTTTCTGAGTATTCCCAGATGTCTCTCCTTTAATCCAAAGCTCTTGTCTACTTCTGCTAAAATAACAAGCTACTTTATCTTTTAAAGTTCTCTTTATAGCATCCTTATTCATATATGCCAACATTAGCACATCTTTACTCACTACATCTTGAACAACAACAGGAATTAAACCTTTATCATCAAAATTTACACTTTTTATAAATTCTTCTATTTCCCCACTATATATATTACCACATTTATTTTCCATATTTTCAATCTCCTCTTAGATATTTAACTTACAATCTTACTTCTACACCCATGTTTTTTAAATATTTCTTCAAATCATTTATTTTTATCTCTCCAAAATGAAAAACAGATGCTGCTAAAATTCCATCTACATTAGATTCTTTGACAGCCTCATAAAAATCCTCCATTTTACCAGCACCCCCTGATGCTATAACAGGTACATTCACTAAAGAAGTTATTTTTGACAACAACTCTATGTCATATCCATTTTTCATTCCATCTTCGTCCATACTATTTACAACTATTTCCCCTGCTCCAAGTTCTACACCTTTAACAGCCCACTCAATTGCATCCAAGTCAGTCTTTTCTCTACCACCTTTTACATATACATTCCATGAACCTTCTTCATTTTTCTTTGCATCTATTGATAAAACAACACATTGTGCTCCAAATTTTAAGGATGCTTCCCTTATTAATTCAGGATTTTTGACTGCTGATGAATTTATAGAAACTTTATCAGCACCTTTTCTTAAAATATCAGTAAAATCTTCTAACTTATTTACTCCTCCACCAACACAGAATGGTATATTTATATTTTCTGCAACTTTTGTTACAAATTCCAAGGATGTCTTTCTATCTTCATTTGATGCAGTTATATCATAGAATACAAGTTCATCTGCACCACAATCACTATAAAATTTCCCAAGTACTTCTGGGCTGTCAACATCTACTATATCTTTGAACTTTTTACCTTTTACAACCCTTCCATTTCTTACATCTAGACATGGTATTATTCTTCTAGTAAGCATAATTGTTGTGCCTCCTTAAAGTCTATCTTTTTATCATAAAGTGCTTTACCTATTATCGCACCATATAAGTTCATAGCTTTTAATCTTCTGACATCATCTATAGAAGTTACTCCTCCTGAAGCAATAACATTTAGTGATGTTTCATTTGAGATTTTTTCATATATATCAAAATTTGGACCTTGTAACATACCATCTTTTGATATATCTGTATAAACAATAGTTTGTACACCTATTTTTTCAAGTTGTTTGCACAATGTTAGCGAATCCACATTACTTACAACTTCCCAACCTCTGACTGCTACCTTTCCATCTTTAGCATCTATAGAAACTACAATTTTATCTTTATATTCATCGACTAATTCTTCGACCAAATTTAAATTTTCAATAGCTATACTGCCTAGTATCACTCTAGTAACACCAGCTTTTATTAAACTTTGGACTTTTTCCTTATCTCTAACTCCACCACCAACTTGAATTGGTATATCTATATTGTTAGCTATATTCTCAATTGTTTTCGTATTTACACCAAATTCACTTCTAGCTCCGTTTAAATCTACTATATGTATATATTCTGCTCCTTCATCTTTCCATTTGTGAGCTACCTCTAATGGATTATCATAATATACATTTACTTTATCAAAATCTCCTTGAGTAAGTCTCACACATTTGTTATCCTTTATATCTATTGCTGGAAATATTATCATTTTATCATCTCCCCATATGCTTTTAATATATTTAAACCTACTTCTCCACTTTTCTCTGGATGAAATTGTATACCATATACATTACCCTTTCTAACTATAGCAGGAATTTTCTTTTCATACTCTGAAAATGCAACAAGCTCCTCATTTGATGAATTTGCATAATATGAGTGAACAAAGTATACATAGTCATCTTCCTTAATATATTTAAGTATATCATCGTCTTTCTTATTAAATTTTAGATTATTCCATCCCATATGTGGCACTTTTAAACTTATGTCTAATTTATCAATGCTTCCTTTTATAAGTCCTAATCCTTCGTATTCTCCATACTCATAACTTTTTTCATAAAGTAATTGCATCCCTAAACATATACCTATCAGAAATTTTCCTTTTGAAGCATGTTCTCTTAATATTGGTATCAATCCTAGTTCGTCTAAAGCATTTATAGAATCTCTAAAGGCCCCAACGCCTGGAAGTATAAGTGAATTTGCCTGCTTGATTTCATTTACATCACTAGAAATTTTAGTTTCTATTCCAGCTTTTTTAAAACCTCTAGATACAGAATCTATATTTCCAAGACCATAATCTACTATTATATTCATTCTACAAAACCCCCTTTGAAGATGCTATATCACTGGAAATTATTTCACTACCTTCTTTTAAAGCTCTTGCAAATGCTTTAAATATACTTTCTATCTTATGATGGTCATTTTCTCCATATAAAAGATTAATATGTAATGTTACTCTGGATTCATTTACAAAAGCCCTAAAAAATTCTTTAAAACATTGAGTACTCATATTACCAATCATTTGAGTATCAAATTTAGCATTAAATACAAGATATGGTCTATTGCTTATATCTATTGCTACCATTGATAGAGATTCATCCATAGGTATATAGATATTAGAATATCTCCTTATTCCTTTTTTATCACCTAAAGCATTTTTAAATGCTTCACCTATGACTATACCTATGTCTTCAACGCTATGATGGTCATCTACATATATATCACCCTTACAAAGCACCTTTAAATCAAACTTGCCATGAAATGCCATCAATGTAAGCATATGGTCTAAAAATCCTATTCCAGTATCTATTTCAGCTTTACCAGAACCATCGATATTTAGTTCTACTGAAATCTGTGTTTCAAGAGTATTTCTTTCTATCCTCCAAATTCTCATACCTATTTCTCCTTTTTCAAAATATCTCTTATAGCTTCCATAAATATAGCATTTTCTTCTTTATCACCAATTGTAACTCTATAATAGTTTTTTAACTTTCCACTAAATTCTCTTATTAGCACCCCTCTATCAATAAGTTTTTGTGATAGATTTTCAAATTCAGAATAAAATAATATAAAGTTTGCTTGTGATTTATATGCCTTAATTCCTATATCAATCATTTCTTTATATAAAACTTCTCTTTCTTTTTTTACTTCATCTATATAAGTTTTTACTACATCTTTATTTCTAAGAGCTCTTGTTGCAATGAAATCTGATAATGAATTTAAATTATATGGAGGTCTTACCTTTTCAACAGAATCTATTAAACTACTATTAGATAACATATATCCTGTTCTTATTCCAGCCAATCCAAATGCCTTTGATAAGGTTCTAAGAACTATTAGGTTTTCATACTTAAAAACATCACTCAACATACTTTCTTCTCCAAAATCCATATATGCTTCGTCTAGAACTACTAAACTATCAGTTGAATTTAAAAGTTTTATTATATCTTCCCTCTTTAGTATTGTTCCAGTTGGATTATTTGGATTACATACAATTACTATTTTAGGATTATTTTCTTTTACTTTCTCAATTACATTATCTATATTTATAACTAAATTTTCGTCACTTTCAACGCCTATAAACTTAGAGCCATTTATTTGACTATATATAGAATACATGCTAAAACTTGGAGAAAAACTTAATATCACTTCATCTTTATCTACAAAAGTGTGTATTATCAAATCAATTATTTCACTTGAACCATTTCCTACTAAAATATTTTTCTTACTTACTCCAGAAATGTTTATATAATCTATTATAGACTCTTTCAATTCACTATAAGAATCTTCAGGATATAAATTTAAATCTATATCACTATCAGAAATTTCTTTAATAAGATGCTTAAACAACTTCTTACTTCCTTCATTTGCATCAAGTTTTACTTTGCAATTCACATGATTTGGTTCATATCCCTTTAATTCTCTTATACTTTCTTTTTCTCTCAATTTAAACTCCTCCTTAATTGTATTTTAGTTATCCAGTTCTTCAAATAAACGAATTATATTTTGAATTTGTTCGTATTTAAATCTATAGCTAGCTCTATTTGATATAATTCTAGCACTTATATCACATATATCTTCCAATATTTCAAGACCATTTGCTTTAAGTGTATTACCTGTCTCAACTATATCTACAATTACATCTGATAATCCTACTATTGGAGCTAATTCTACAGAACCATTTAATTTTATTATTTCAATTTTTTGACCTTTCTCCTTAAAATATTTTTTAGCTATATTTGGATACTTTGTAGCTACTTTTAGATATTCATCTTCTCTATATATACTGTCGCCCTTTAATCCTGCTACAGCAAATTTACACTTACCAAAGCCTAAATCATATATTTCATATACATCTGTTTCATTCTCTAAAATAGTATCTTTCCCTGCTATACCAAGGTCTGCTACTCCTTTTTCAACATATGTAACTACATCTGATGGCTTGACATGTATATATATTATTTTATTTTCTTCATCTTTAAAGATTAACTTTCTTGTATCTGTGTCTATACTATCCCCTAGACCCATTTTTTTAAATTTTTTAAACGATTCTCCTTCTATTCTTCCTTTTGCTAGTGCTATAGTCAAATAATCCAAAATAACCCCTCCTTTTAACTCCTATTTATATACATACTTCATTAACTCATCAACACTTAATGTAAACCCAATAGCTGGAATTTCTTTTCCATATTCTTTAGTTAAAGAATCATATCTTCCCCCACTCAAAATCTCTTTATATGAGTTTGGATAATAACCTCTAAACATAACACCTTCATAATAATCAAGCATTGTAATCATTGATAAATCAAATCTAGCCTTATCTAAAAAATTACATTCTTCAATTAAGTTATTTATTTGCTTTAATTCTTCAAGTGCTTGTTTCATCTTATCATTACAATAGAAATTTTTTGATTTTTCAATAACAGTATATAAATTCCCTTGCAAACTTAAAATATTTGATAATAACTCTTTTATTTCATTTTTAAGCTTTAACTCTTCAATATATGCTTTTAATTCATGAGTGTTTTTCGTATACAATAAATTTTTAATTTGATTCTCACAATTCTTATTTAGGTTTAATTCTTCTAACAAGCCATTAATATACTTACTACTCCCAACTTCTAATATAAACTTATTATTGTATTTCTCAAGTATCTTAAGAGCTAATTTTACTACTTCTCTATCTGCCTCTACAGAAGATTCTCCTAGACATTCACATCCTATCTGTCTTATCTCTTTTATTCCAACTGTATTTTTATTTTTATATATTGATGAATTATAAAAAAGTTTAAGTTTTAAACCATCTTCCCATCTTGGCACAAGACTTTTGATTATACTTGTAGTTATATCAGCTCTAAGCACCATTACTTTTCCATTTACAACCTTTACCATAGATTCTTCTGGTATTTTATTGTTAATACTTGTAAACTCATCGTATTCTTCAAATAATTGTGGCTCTATTTGAAAATACTCTTCGTCTAAAAAAAGTTTATCTATTTCTCTTTTTAATTTATATCTTTTTTTAGAATAAATGACTTCATCTTCAATCCTTAAAAACTTCATATTATCACCCTTTTCATTAAAATTACTCTTCCCTTTGTAAATTTAAAACAATAAAAAGCCATATAGGCTTTATACCTATATGGCTATAATTTTCTCTTAAAATTACTTCCCATCATAGATACAAGACCAATTACACTAAAAACAGGGCTTGTGTCTATGAATTAATTTCATATTACAATCCCTTTAATCTATGATGATGGTGATGATTTAATTTTGTATTTAATTTTACTATATTTAATCTCACCATGATAATTTCCTCCCAAGTAATTTTTATTAATATTCTAAATTTACAGTTTTTTGTTACTATTAATGATAATATATTTTTCAAAAATTGGCAATAGTTATTTGTAAAATTGAATAAAATATTTTATATAGGCTTTTTATTTGTACAATTATAAATTTAATCCTTGCCTAATTTGGAAATTTTATGTATATAAAATGAAATTTCGGGAAAAATTGTAATAATTTAAAAAAACTTATTAAAATATAGTATAATAAGTATATCTTAATGTAAAGGGATGATTTTATGTATAAATATGATGACTATGTGAATTTAACAAATGATTTAGATTTACCTGTAGAAATTAGAAATAAATGTGTTAGAATTGTTAGTGTTTCAGAGAATTTAGAGGACATAATTATAGTACATAAATTCAAACTATATGTCGTAAATGAAAAGTACATTAAAGGAATTATGGAATAGACATTTTGAATGTACTATTTTTATCAAAATCTATTATAAATAAAATTTAATATTTATAATAAGGAACTGTCTTATTTGTAGAAAATATAATCTATATAAGACAGTTCCATTTTATTCATTGTAGAAATTTAGTATCAACTAATTAAACTTTTTAAAATTATAAAACATACAATAAAACAGCTAAAAAGTGAAATAAAGAACCTACCATAATAAAAATATGAAAGATTTCATGAAACCCAAATTCAGGACTTATATTAGGCTTTTTAATAATATAAATAATCGCACCTATAGAGTAAGATACACCTTCCATAATCAATAACTTAAGACAATCCTTAGGTATTGAATTGAATGCATTTATATCAAAAACAATTGCCCAACCCATAAGTAAGTATATACTTGTAGACAACCATCTAGGTGCATCCATCCAAAAGATTTTTATTATTATGCCAATAAAAGCCACTATCCATATTGCTGTAACAAATATTATGCCTTCTTTTTTTCCCATAAAATTTAGACATATCGGTGTATAAGAACCAGCAATCAATACATAAATCATTGCATGGTCTACTTTTCTAAAAAATAATTCTTGTTCTGGTGTTCCCTTTAAAAAATGATAATATGAGCTTGCACTATATAAGGCAATTAACGACAATCCAAATATTGATACAGATACTATCATCAAAAGAGAGGTTTCTTGTAATGATACAGATTGAAAAACTAAAATTATAGTTGCTAAAAGAGATAAGCAAGCCCCTATAAAATGAGTTAAACTACTTATTGGGTCTCTACCCTTCAAAAAAAATTGATACATTTCGTCCTCCTACAATTATGTATTTTAAAAATCACAGTTATCAATATAGTTTTAATTACTATATTATAGATTTAATTATACCACTTTATGTTTTTTTTACAAGAGTTAATATTGTTTTATTTTCTAATTTGCTGTATTATATATATTATGGAGGTAACATATGATGAATAATGAACTTAATACTATAATACTAGAAACAGTAAATAATGCTGATATAACTTCAAATGATATTCCCTCTATCGATTTATACATGGACCAAATAATTTCTTTAATTGACAACAAACTTTCTGCCAATAAGAGATTTGAGAGTGACAAAATTCTTACCAAAACTATGATAAATAATTACAGTAAAGAGGGATTAATCAAACCTATTAAGGGAAAAAAGTATACTAAAGAACAAATTTTACAAATGATAATCATTTATTCTATGAAAAATACACTTACAATACAAGAAATTAAAAGAATCTTACATGGTGTGTACGAAAAAGATGACTTCAATGAAGAAGACTTAGTTACTTGTTATGAAAAATTCATGTCTATAAAAGAAAATCAAAGAAAGAATATGCCAAACTTTATAGATTCTAATTTTGAAAATATCAGTATAAATCCAGAAAATAAAGAAGACTTGTTGATAGCCTTATTGAGCCTTACTTCAATGGCTGACCAATTAAAAAGTATTTCAGAAAAATTAGTAGATACCTACTTCCCAGAGATTTCTAAAAAATAACTTCAATAAAGTAAGACTGAAAATAAATATTAAAATACAATATTAATTAAATCAACTTCCATTGTATACAATATAATTTTCAGTCTAAATATTAATACTTTCTATTTTTAATTCTTTCTAATAATTTCCATGTTAAGGTTCTACAAATTTAATTTTATTCTATTTAAATTTTGACAATGTGAACAATTTAAATTAACTTGGATTTGTTTGTACCCTATGAAAACGGCTTGTTTTAATATACCAGTGCCATCATCTATCATAACTACATTGTCTTTTATCTCTACACAGAAATTATTTTCTTGATTACACCAATAACAATCATACTTTTCATTACTTTTTTCTTCTCGCATGATTCTCGCCTCCTTCAATATAAGTTTCTACATTAAAAGAGGTTTTTCCTTTATATTTTTAATAAAATATTATAACTAAAATTTCATAGAATCTATTATTCCTTCTATTTTTTCAGATGCTTTCTCTATTGCACTTTGTCTTTCATCTTCACTAGTTCCAGTTCCATCTACTAATAATTCATCAAATTTCTTAATTCCTATAAATTTCATGATACTTTCCACATAATTTAACCCTTTGTTCATAACTGGTTTTAATACCCATGGTATGTGTCCACCTGAAGATTGTATATATACCATACTTCTATCAATATCATTTAAAATCCCTTGTGGTTTATCATTACCTTCAAATGATATAGTTTTTCCATCTTGAATTATACAGTCTATATATTCTTTAAGTGGTGCTGGAAAAGATAAGCTCCACATAGGTGCTGCTATTACGTATACACTTGCACTCACAAATTGGTCACAAAGGCTCCTAATCTTCGTAAGCTCTTTTCTGTCCTTATCATCCAACTTCTTAGCATCTTCTTCATTAACTATGCAATTTCTCTTTTCAAAGTACTGATATTCAAGTCTTGGTATATGCTCTTTATAAAGGTCTATCTCTTCAACCTCAAAATCCTTGTTTTCTTCCATAAATTTATTTATAAATTTTCTTGCTACAGTTTTACTTGAAGATAAGTCTTCAGGTTTTGAATTTACATTTATATATAATAATTTTTTCTTCATAAAATCACTCCTAATATTATTTTTATATTATTATTTCACAAATATAACCATTCTATTCTGTTGACGAATCATAAAATAAATAGAGATGCAAATCTTAAATAATCTTAAAAGTAAAAAACAATAAAATACAATGTATATTAGTTACAGAAAATATTAAAGATATAATAAAAAATAGAGACTTTCACATAAGTAATTATTACAATATTTTTTATAATAAAATGTACTAAGATTAAATAATACTTAAATTTTATAATTTAAACAAAAATGGTATAGTGTTAAAACACTATACCATTACAATTATTTAAATATTTTTTAATATTTTTTCTTCCATTTTGCGCTTCTACCTCTTGCAACAACCTCTATCTTATCTTGTTTTCTTAGATTGTTAAAAACTCTATTTATTGTAGGTTCTGGAATATCAGGACATAAATCTCTTATATCTTCTTTTGTAAAATATCCAAGAGTAGAATTTATTATTTTTTCTATTCTACTAGTTTTTGTTTGTCTCTTTTTATCAGATATATTTAAACTATCATCCAACTTCTCATATGCGGTCAATATTGTCTCTAAAAAGTACTCAATCCAAGCATTCATATCTGCTTTTTCATTACCTATAGACGCTTTCAGATAATTTAAATTACTGTAATACTCATATGAACTGTCATCAAATATTTTTCCTAAACTTATATATCTTCCAACTTCATATCCATTTTTATTTAGCAACAATAGGATAAGCACTCTCGCCATTTTTATATTACCTTCTTTGAATGGATGTATCAATATGAAATCTAACACAAATGCAGAAATTAATATTAATATATCAATTTCATCTTCCTCTATCAATGTATTATAAGCTTCACATATTTCTTCTATAGCTTTTTCGACCTTATTGATGCTTGAATCAATACTTATGAATTCACCACATTTTAAATTGTGCTCAATAAAATCATTATCTGATTTGTAGCTTCCTCCTCTAGTAGATGAAAATTTATATAAGTATCCATGAAGCTCAAGAATTGTTTGTGAACTTATTGGAATACTTTCATAAGCACTATTAATAGTTTTTACTACATCTCTGTATTCAACAATACTCAATTCTTCTCTACTTCTAGGTGTAACTTCATTACTTATTAATTTTTCTAAATTAAAATTACTACTATCTCTTTGATTTCCAATGTATGTAGATTCAGAACAATCTACTAAAGATTTTTTTTCTAATCTTTCTAAAATGTCTTTTGGTTGTTTTTTGTAAAGCAGTTGTCTTCCCTTATACTCATTTATCTTAGACAACATTCTTGCTACATTCATGTTTACATACATATTTTTTAATTTGCTTTTCTTTGTAAATTCCATAAAATCACTCCATAATTAGAATTTCTCTTATCCTTGACAGCGGTTTTATTTTATCATATAATTGTGTTTTTTGCAATTTCTTGCTCAATTATCTGAATTTATATTTTTTATTCTGTTGTTATCTCATTTAATTTTTCACTTTCATTCAACCTTTCACTCTTCGGAGTATATCTTTTTAACTCTTTAAATACAACTATACCTGTAATTACTGTAGCTATAAAGTCAGATACTGGTTGAGCTGTCCATACACCCTGCAAACCTAAGAATGTAGGAAGAATTAGTACTGCTGGTATCAATAAAATTACTTGTCTTAAGAGACTTAACAACATTGCCATTTTGGCTTTTCCTATAGATTGTATAAAGTTTGTTCCTGTAACTGATAAGCCTACAATTGGCAACATAAGTAAGTATATTCTTAATCCATTAACAGATATATTCATAAGTTCAGGGTCTTTATTAAATATTCCTATAATCGCTTCTGGGAAAAGTACAATTACCACCATACCCATGCATAAAATTATAGTAGCCACTACTAATGAACCTAAATATGCTTTTTTAACTCTATCATATTTTTCAGCTCCATAATTGAAACCTATAATAGGTTGCGCTCCTTGATTTATTCCAAAGATAGGCATTAAAAATACCATTGCGATAGATGAAATTGTAGCCATAGCCCCTATAGCCAAATCTCCACCATGAGTTTTAAGTGCAATATTTGATATGACCTGAACCAAACTTGCTGCAAGTTGCATTGCAAATGGAGACATACCTATTGCAAATACTGCTTTTATTAGTTTTTTATCTAATTTTAAATTAGATTTACTGAATCGTAAGTTTGATTTTCCACTTATATAATATCCTATAGTTAAAACAGCTGTAAGAGCTTGAGAAGTTATTGTAGCAATTGCAGCCCCTTGTATTCCCAAATTAAATCCAAATATTAATATCCAATCTAAAACTATATTAGTTAAACATCCTACTATCATTATTCCTGCTGAAATTTTAGGACTACCATCAGCTCTTATTGAGTGGTTTAAAGAAAAGGAAAGAAGATTTACTACTGTACCTAATAATATGATATTTATATATGATTTTGCATATATAAGCGTATTTTCACTTGCTCCAAATAATGTAAGTATCTTATTTGCAAATAATATTCCAAGTATCATTATAATAATTCCTGTTATTACAGATAATGTCATTGCATTTCCTATAAGTTTTCTTGCCTCTTCTACTTTACCTTGCCCAAGTTTTATTGATATTGTAGTAGTGGTTCCTATACCTATCAACATACCAAATGCAAGTATTATTGTCATTATCGGCATTGTAACACCAAGACCTGTTATTGCAAGTGGCCCAACTCCTGGTATATTTCCAATAAAGATTCTATCTACTACATTATATAAACTATTTACCAACATACCTATTATTGCTGGTATAGAGTATTTAAGTAGTAATTTACTAATTCGTTCTGTTCCTAATAATTGTTGATTTTCCATCAAGTCTCCTCCTTCTTCTAATATTCAATTTTCCACATATTACAAGGGAGGTGCAAATGCCCTCCCTTAATATTAACTACTTTTTAAATATTAATTTTATATATCTATTATATACCACTTTAATCAAAAAACCAAACTTTTCTAATATAAAATTTTTTTAACAAATAAAAATAAAGTGTATATATAGATGAGAGCACTAGTAATATACCCAAATTTTCTAGGTTAAAACTACTATTTAATATATTATTTAAAAAGAATAGAGAAAGCAAGGTATTTGCAATTGCTATGAAATACGGTATAAAAAATAATGTCCCTATCTCTATACTAACAATTTTATTCATATTTTTAAAAGATAGACCTATTTTTGATAGATTTTTATATTTAACTTTATCCGATGGCTCATCTGTATATAATCTGAAATATAAAAAACTGAAAACTCCCATAAACAATATCACACCTATAAAAATACCCATAAACTGTAGAATTTTACTTTGTTGTAACTCTACTAAATACATATCTGGTAAAGTTAAAAAATATGATTTATTATACTCTCTATCCAAATTAAAATATTTTTCTTTTAGGTTTTCAGTTATATTCGCACTAGTCTGCCAGTTATTATAATCAAATCCATGAAAACTCATTTTTGAAAATTCATTTTTTATATCATTGTATAAACTATCATTTATAATTATAACTTTATTAAACATTCCAGTAGGAAAGATTATATTATTTGATGATTTTTTTATTTTTATATTTACATGTTTTATATTATAATTTTTTATTTGTTTTAAAAAATTTATGTCTTCTTTTGAATTACTACCAGGAATTAATATACCTTCATCCTTTTTTAGATTAACTTTGTCTAATTTTAATTGTTTTGACAATTCATTATAACTTCTTACACTTAATAGTGCTTCTCTATTGTGTTTAAGTATAGGAAAACTCACCTCTTTATAATCATATCCTTTAATTGTATTTCTAATTTGTTGTACTTCTTCATATTCTTTTTCATTATTATCTTCGGAGAAATATGAGTAAACAATTGGGAAGTTATTTTTAGAAGATTTTCCTTGAGAACTTACAAGTGTTGAAGTTGTTGTAAACGCTACTAAGGTAGTTGATAAAAGTATTGTCATTAAAAATAATAATCGTGTATTATCTTTTAATTTATACATTAGGTTACTTATAAGCAACATATTCACTTTATTTTTATAAATTTTTTCTTTATTTTTTAAATATTT
>NZ_AVHW01000057.1 GCF_000449425.2 Clostridioides difficile CD160 | reverse complement strand
TCATAAATTGAGAAAAAAATAGAAATGTACCTAAAGTAATTAGTAGTGTTATTGTGTACATACCTCCATTTATTTTTAACGTATTACCAAATAGAATCATTGTATACCCTATTATAAGACATGCTATACAAATTATGCCAAGCAACTTTGAAGTTTTTATATCTTTTTTAGGTTTTTTTGTGCCTACTAAAAGCTCTAAAACATTATTCTTATTCAATAATTTTAAGCTCAATGGCCCTGTTATTAAAAATAAAATTGTAAAACATATAACTGTAGTCAATATTGCTTTTATTGGAAAATAAATTTCTGCTAAGTTTATATAAAATAACTTACTTAAATACAGCAAAAACAATTTAGAAATCGACAACCCAAGCAATATTCCTAATATGATTGCTAAAGAACCTATTATTAAGTTTTCAATTAATATCAATCTTTTTAGTTGTCTATTACTCATTCCAATTATCATCAATATTCCAAAATCTTTTAATCTATATTTTAAGAAATTTCCTAGAGAATACAATATAAAAAGCAAACTAAATACTAGTATTATTAATTCTAAAACCATAAGAGCCATAAATGCAGTAGAGCCATTTTGAATTCCTGATTCTGTTATTATTGGATGAAACATAGATACAGCAAAGACAAAAAATATCATTATAGAAAAAACTGAACTGAAAAAATATGCTAAATATGCCCTAAAATTTCTAATTATATTATTATAAGCAAATCTTCTAAAATCCACTATCTTGCACCTCCTATTTTAGACAATACAGATAGTATTTCATCATAGAAAGAATTACTACTTCCAGATTTTTTTATTTCCGTATATATACATCCATCCTTTATAAAAATTACTCTATCTGAATAACTTGCACTATATGCTTCATGAGTTACCATAAGTGTAGTTACATTTTGTTCTTTGTTTATCTTATTAAATAATCTTAGAACATCACCGGTAGATTTTGAGTCAAGGTTTCCAGTTGGTTCATCTGCAAGTAGTAGTGAAGGTCTATTTATAATTGCTCTAGCAATAGCACATCTTTGAGCTTGACCTCCTGAAATTTCATAGGTTCTTCTATCTAAAAGTTTATCAATCCCTAAAAATTCAGCTATATTTCTAGTTTGTCTATTCATATCTTTAATACTTGTGCCATCTAATGTAAGTGGTAACATGATATTTTCACCAACAGTTAAAGTATCAATTAAATTGAAATCCTGAAATACAAAACCAAGTTGTTTCCTTCTAAATTCAGTAAGTTTTTCTCCTTCCAATTTACTTATATCATATCCATCTAATATAACTTTACCTTCACTCTGTTTATCAACTGTAGAGATTATATTTAAAAGGGTAGATTTACCACTTCCAGATGGACCCATAACAGCTACAAACTCTCCTTTTTCTATATTTATACTAACTTTATCTAAAGCTTTAAATGAAACCTTTCCACAATATGTTTTTGATATATTTTCAATACTTAATATGTTCATTTGATATTCTCCATAATTTTTTTATTTTTACTACAATACTATATTATCGTGAACATACTACTTTAACCATAAAAATACCCTAACAATTAACTTACATATTTGTAAGACAATTAAATTAGGGCATTAAACAATCTAATTATTATTGATTAGTATTAAATTTAAAGTTCAAACGGTTTTCAAATTCATCTAACACCATAGGTTTAGCAAATAAGTATCCTTGAACTTTATCACAACCTATTTCTTTCAAAAACTCTACTTGTTCATAAGTTTCTACACCTTCACAGATTACTTTAATATCAATAGCTTTTGCCATTTCTACTATCTTAGAAATAATAATCTTTCCTCGCTTTGTATCTGTTGTCTCAATTAAAAAACCTCTATCTAATTTTAAAACATCAAAAGGAAGGTCTTTTAATAAATTTAAAGATGAATACCCTGAACCGAAGTCATCCATTGATATAATAAATCCTATTTCTTTAAGTTTTTTCATTATGTTAATCAATATGTCTAAATTATCAAATACAACACTTTCTGTTAGTTCAAGTTCAATAAACTCAGGAGATATCTCATACTTATTTATCAAATCAGTGATATTTTCTATGAAATTATCTCTGTACAAATGAACTCTAGACATATTCACTGAGATTGGTACAGGAGTATATCCTTCACTTATCCATTTGTTCAGTGTCTTACAAACTTCTTCAAAGACAAACATATCAATATTTACAATAAAACCATTTTTTTCAAATAAAGGTATAAAATCTATAGGTGAAATAAATCCCATTTCTGGACTATCCCATCTTATCAGAGCTTCTGCACCCTCAATTTCATTTCCATCATTTAGACTGTATTTAGGCTGATAATACACTATAAACTCACCTTTTTCTAAAGCCTTATTCATATTATCTTCCAATCGTTTTTCTTTATACAATCGATTTCTTGTCTCTTCATTAAAAAATGAATATGAGTGTTCGTATTTTTCTTTTTTAGTTTTTGCTGCAATATTTGCTCTATCAATTAATAAATCAATCTGTTGAACATTATCTTTTCCAGTAATTTTATATATTCCACTTGACATAACAATTTTATATTTAGATGAATTAGCAGTATCTAAGTTACAAATTTCATTATTTATTTTAGACAGTCTATTTAAAAGTTCATCTTCAGTACTACAAAAAACCAATAACATAAAATGGTCATTATCCATCCTAGCGCAAATTTCATATTTATTCATATTATTATTTAAAATATGTGCAATATGCATTAATATCTTATTTCCCTCAGCATAACCAAACATCTCGTTTATATATTTAAATTTATTGACATCCAATTGTACCAAGTAGAAGTCATCTCGATAGTAATTCTTTAGAATATACATAGAATCTTTTCTAAACTTTTCCTTATTTTTTATTCCACTTAAAGAATCATAATAAGCCAACTTTTTAAGCTGTTCTATTAACTTAGCATTGCTTAATTTCCACAATATCATAAATATTAATATATAGAAATACAATTTGATTATAAAATTAATTATTAGGCTTCTAAAGTTTTTAAATATATCACATTTTGATATTAAAGTCCAATTAGTGCCTTTAATACTTGTATATCTTAAATTATATAATTTCCAGTTATTCCAATATAAAAAGTTATTTTGGTGCTTTTCATTTATATTTTTTGAAATTTCTTTTTTAGTGCTTCCTGTGATATTTCCTTCTAAATCAAAAAGATTACTTTTATTATCAACATAGTTTTTATTTGGATGAGAAATAACAGTATAATCTTTGTCTATCATTAGAAATTTAATAGAATCATCAAAGTTACTTCTACTTACTATCTTATTTACATCTTGAAAATAAAAAGAAGCAAAAATGGTTCCAATCACCTCATTATTTTTTATAATAGGTACATATATAATAAATACTTTATCACCTGTAACATTACTAACTTCAATGTCTGAAACTACTACTTGCTTTGTTTTAATTGCTTTCTTAAAACTAACTTTATCTTTTATTGAACCAATTTTCTCCCTATATGTACTTGAAGTGTTTCCTTTTGTATCTGTTATACCAATCATAAAAAGATTATATTCTTTTTGATATGGTCTTAATAATTTTCCTTTTTCTATTAGAGATGTTTCACTATTAGAGAATCTATCATCTTGACTAAGAGCTTTTAATAAAGAAGTATTTGTTTTTAAATAGTCTTCAAGCTCTCTCTTAGATACCTCAATCATATTTCTAGAAGTAACTTCCATAGAATTACTTGCATATATAATTATGCTTGTGAAATCAATCAAGACTAACAGCATTAGTAAAATTAATATATGCTTAAAAATTAGCCCATCAAATACTTTTTCTTTTTTTCTCATATTAAAACACCATTGATTATATGATTTGGTTTTTTGTTATCTAGTGTTAGATTTAACAAATTTGATTTTGTTGACCACACATTATTACCTCCTTATAAAACCTTTATTGTATACTATTTTATCATAATTATGTCTAATTATGGTAAAATAGTGTCAAATATTATAATAACAAGGGTTACATAAATACAAAAACAAAAAAATACCAAGCTAGAAATTATATTCTAGCTTGGTATTTTTAATTTACAAATTAGGCATTAACTTTTGCTTTTAAATATTCATCTATTGAAGCTGCTGCTGTTTTACCAGCTCCCATTGCAGATATTACTGTTGCTGCTCCAGTAACAGCATCTCCACCTGCAAATACTCCTTCTTTAGAAGTTTGACCATTTTCATCTGTTATCAAACATCTTCTTTTATTTATATCAAGACTCTTTGTTGTAGAAGATATTAATGGATTTGGACTTGTACCAAGTGACATTATAACTGTGTCTACATCAAGTACAAATTCAGAACCTTCTATTTCTATAGGTCTTCTTCTTCCAGAATCATCTGGCTCTCCTAATTCCATTCTTATACAAACCATACCTTTAACATATCCATTTTCATCTACTAAAATTTCTTTAGGGTTTGTCAATGTATTAAATATAATACCTTCTTCTTTTGCATGGTGTACTTCTTCAGCTCTTGCTGGAAGCTCTTTTTCACTTCTTCTATAAACTATATATGATTCTGAACCTAATCTTAATGCAGTTCTAGCAGCGTCCATAGCAACATTTCCACCACCAACTACAGCAACTTTTTTACCAGAACTAATAGGTGTGTCATAGTCATCTCTGTAAGCTTTCATTAAGTTTACTCTAGTTAAAAACTCATTTGCAGAAAATACTCCATTTGCATTTTCTCCTGGTATATTCATAAACATTGGAAGACCAGCTCCTGAACCTATGAATATAGCTTCAAATCCTTCATCTTCTATAAGCTCATCTACTGTTATTGTTTTACCAACAATTACGTTAGTTTCTATTTTTACGCCTAATTTTCTTATATTATCTATTTCAGGTTGAACAACAGCTTGTTTTGGAAGTCTAAATTCAGGTATACCATAAGTTAAAACTCCGCCTGGCTCATGCATTGCTTCAAAGATTGTTACATCATAACCTTTTTTAGCTAAATCGCCAGCACAAGCTAAACCTGCTGGACCACTTCCTATTACTGCTACTTTTTGATTTTTCTTAGGCTCTGTATCAGATAGATTTATATCATTTTCTTTTGACCAATCTGCTACAAATCTTTCTAGCTTACCTATTGATACTGCATCTGATTTTATTCCAAGTATACATACACCTTCACATTGACTTTCTTGTGGGCATACTCTACCACAAACAGCTGGTAATGAACTACTCTTAGCTATTACTTTAGCAGCACCTTCTATATCATCTTCTTTAACTTTTGTTATAAATCCTGGAATATCTATTCCTACTGGACATCCACCTACACATTTTGGTTTTTTACAAGCCAAACATCTATTAGCTTCTGCCATAGCTTCTTCTTTATTGTATCCTAAACACACTTCTTCAAAATTTGTCGCTCTTACAGCAGGTTCTTGTTCTCTAACTGGTACTTTTACTTTTTTAGCATCCATTATTTGTTACCTCCACATCCACAATTACTATGATGATGACTATCGCCTTCTTCAAGTTTTAGCATAGCTCTTCCTTCTTGAGTCTTGTACATAGATTGTCTTCTCATTGCTTGGTCAAAGTCAACTAAATGTCCATCAAATTCTGGTCCATCTACACATGCAAACTTAGTTTCATCTCCAACACTAACTCTACAACCACCACACATACCTGTTCCATCAATCATTATTGTATTTAAACTTACTATAGTAGGTATATTTAGCTTTTTAGTTAATTGGCACATAAATTTCATCATTATCATTGGTCCAATTACTATTGCTTGGTCATATTTTTTGCCTTGATTATCAACTAAATCTTGTAATAAATCTGTAACTCTTCCATTAAATCCATATGTACCATCATCTGTTGATACGTATACGTTTTTAGCTACTTCTCTCATATCATCTTCTAATATGATTAATTCTTTAGTTCTTGCACCAATTATTACATCTACATCTAGTCCATTTTCTTTAAACCATTTAACTTGTGGATACACTGGTGCAGAACCAACTCCACCAGCTACAAATAATATTTTTTTATTTTTTAATTCTTCTATATCTTCATGTATAAATTCACTTGCTTGTCCTAATGGCCCTACAAAATCCATTACAAAATCGTTTTCTTCAAACATTGCTAACTTTTTAGTTGAAGCACCAACTGTTTGGAATACAATAGTTACTGTTCCTTTTTCTCTATCATAGTCAGCTATTGTAAGAGGAATTCTTTCTCCCTTTTCGTCATTTTTAATTATTATAAATTGACCAGGTTGAGAAGATTTTGCAACTCTAGGCGCCTCTATTTCCATCAAATAAATACTATCTGTTAATTGTCTCTTACTAACTATTTTATTACTCATCTCGCTATTCTCCATTCTAACAAATATATTTTTCCCACTCTAAATTTAATTAAAAACATAAACACACAAAACTATAACTTCATTATAATATAATATAATATTAGTTCTTTATTAATTGTTTTGTATTGGACACCCCCTCTATAAAATAATTATAATTGCCCAAATTACAAATAGTTGATATTAACAAATTTCTTTTAACTGCCAATAAACACTAGATCTTATATCATATGTCTAATTTGTTATAGATTTAACCTAATACACACTTAAAGTATACTATATTATGCCAAATTTGTAACAAAAATTTTATAAATACATAATAAAATTTTTTTATTCAATTATTTATTTAATAAATTAACTTAGATTTTCATAATAACACCAATTTCTTTAAAAACTAAACGTGTATAAGGCTTTAATCTATTGCAATACCAGCTTTCATATTATCTAAAATATACCCTTATTTTATTATATATCTAAAATTTTCAATATTCATTAATTATTTGAATTTTTATATAAAATTTTTACAATTTCTAAAGATTTATTTACTTATGTAATAAATTATAATAATATTAATTTATAAAGTTAATAATTAATA
>NZ_AVHW01000056.1 GCF_000449425.2 Clostridioides difficile CD160 | reverse complement strand
GAAAATAAAAATAATATAAGAATAGGAGGTACATTCTTTGAAAAACATTATTTCTGCAAAAGAACTCATATCAAAACTGGAACAAAATGATAATCTAGTCATTATAGATTGTAGATTTGACCTTATTAATAGAACTTATGGTATTGATTCTTATAAAAAGGGGCACATAAAAGGTAGTTTTATCTTAGATATAGACAAGGATTTATCGTCTCCTACAAAAGAACATGGTGGTAAAAACCCTTTACAAGACCCTTTCATATTAAAGGAAAAATTAGAAAAAATGGGTGTTGATAATGACACTACAATTGTAACTTATGATGATGGAGATTTAAATGGAGCTTGTAGACTATTTTTCCAATTAAAACACTTAGGTCTTAAGAATGTCTATGTGTTAGATGGCGGAATAACATCTTTCGTAAAGGAAGGTGGAGAACTAGAAGAAAAAGTAAATATTCCAAATTGTACAGGTAAGGAAATTAATCCAAATATAAATGATGATTTGGTTGTACCAATGGAATATGTTAAATCCAAATTATATAAAAAAGATACTATCATTATAGATTGTCGTGCTAATGAAAGATACCAAGGTTTAGTTGAACCTGCTTACTCAAAAGCTGGTCATATACCTAGTGCTAAAAATTATTTTTGCAAGGATTTAATAAAAAGTAGTTTTGAAGATGGCTCACTTAAAGACATGGAATTTTTAAAAGATTTCTTTAAAGATTTAAATACTTATGATGAAGTAATTTTATCTTGTGGCTCAGGAATATCTGCTTGTGTCAATAGCCTTGCTCTTAGAGAACTTGACATACCTCATAAGATTTATGTTGGTAGCTTTAGTGACTGGATTAGCTATGATGATAATGAAATTAAGACTGGTCAAGAATAAAGCTAATAATATATAAAAATCCGTAGATAATATCTTAAATATTTTAAAGGCGTTAGTCATTTTAGACTTTCGCCTTTAATTGTTATTTCATATACGTTTTTGAATTCATTATAACATACATTCACTTAATAATATTAATATACTGCAACATGACCATCACATCTTGATTCTGTTGCACAAATATAACTTTCTTGCTCTGTTTTGAATATTATTTGACCTCTTCCCATATCAACACTATCATTAATTACTTTTATTTCATGCCCTTTTTCAGTTAATGAATCTACTATATGTTTTGGCATATCTGATTCAACTTCAATTCTCTTGCCTTCTATCCACTGCCATCTTGGAGCATCTAGTGCTTCTTGAGGATTTAAACCAAAGTCTATCATGTTTGTTAGTACTTGAATATGTCCCTGTGGTTGCATAAAAGCACCCATTACACCAAATGGTCCTATTGCTTTATCTTCTTTGCCTAAAAATCCAGGTATTATAGTATGATAAGGTTTTTTAAATGGTTTTACTACATTATGGTGCTTAGGGTCTAAGTTGAAATTATTCCCTCTACTATGTAATGCAATCCCAGTGTTTGGTATCACAATGCCAGAACCAAAGTTTATATAGTTACTCTGTATATATGAAACCATATTTCCATCCTTGTCAGCAGTACAAAGATATACTGTACCACCACAATATGGCTCTCCTGCACTTGGATACAGAGCATTTTTATTATCAATTAATGAACTTCTTTTTTTTGCGTACTCTTGGTTTAATAATTCTTGAATCTTTACCTTCATGTGTTCTATATCAGTTACATAAGTTTTAGAATCTGCAAAAGCTAATTTTAAACTCTCTATAATTTTATGTATATCTTCCACATTATCTATATTTCCTTCTATCTCTAGTTCTTTTAATATATTAAGTGCCATTAAAACTGTTATTCCATGTCCATTTGGCGGAATTTCAAATATTTTATATCCCTTATATTCCGTACTTATAGGCTCTACCCATGTTGGATAAAAACGTTCTAAATCACTTTTTCTTATAGCTCCATGGCATTTTATAGAATACTCATCTATTTTATCAGCAAGTCTTCCTCTATAAAAGCTTTCAGATTGAGTATTTGCTATCTCTTCCAATGTATTTGCCTGTTCTTCACATATAAATATATCTCCAGCTTCTGGAGCTTTGCCATCTTTAGAAAATGTATCAAACCACGGTTTGAATTCTTCTCCAACAAGTTCTTTTTTGTATAGTTCATATGATTTTTTCCACACTTTAGCCACATTAGGTGATACTACGTAACCTTCTCTGGCATAGTTTATTGCTGGAGATAAACATTCTATTAAACTAAGTTTACCATACTTTTTATTTAATTCTGCCCAAGCTGCAGGTATTCCAGGTACAGTTACTGCTCCAAACCCATACTTTGGCATTTCCTCCATATTATCATAATTATTTAATTCCATTTTTTCTGGAGCAAAACCACTCGAGTTCAAACCATACAATCGTTTTTCTTCATCTATCCAAACAAGTGCATATGCATCTCCACCAATCCCATTGCTTGTTGGTTCCACCACTGCCAATGTAGCAGCTGTTGCAACTGCTGCATCTACAGCATTTCCACCTTTCTTTAGTATTTCAAGTCCAGCTTGAGATGCCAGTGGTGTTGATGTTGCAACTGCACCATTTTTGGCATACACGACATTTCTTATTGATGAATATTTATGTTGATAAGCGTTAAACTTCACAAACTTCAACTCCTTGTCATTTTTTATTTGATAGTTTTCCTAAATTTATTATATAACATCGAGTAATACAACTGATACAAAATATAAACTTTTTCCAAAGCTTAATTCCTTCATTTCAATACGTCCTAATATAAATTATAAGATTTTCTATCTTACCTTAAAAGGATTTAATTTATTAAAAAAAGTTATTTAATTCTTTTAATAAAAATTAAATTATTCTATTATCATATTTTGAGCATATTTTAAGGTTAAGAAATAATATATAAAGTATCCTATATAATAAATTACTAGAGTCATGATAATCGGAGTAATTAATGACCTAGGTATAAACTTTTGTGCAATTGACATTGCAAATAGATTATGAACTGTACCTACAACTAACGGCAATAAAAATACAACTTTTAATTGTTTTGATATTATTGTCTCAATATCTTTGTTATTCGCTCCAAGTTTTATTAACATAATGTATCTTTCTTTATCATCATATATATTTGATAGTTGCTTAAACAGAATTATACTGCCTGTACATAAAAGAAATACTACTGATAAAAATATACCTATAAACAGCATCAGACCACTTAGTCTTATCAAATTATTATAGTTCTCAGTACTTGATGTAAAATTAAAAGGATAAGTAAATTCCATATTTTCATTTACTATATTTTTCAATTTTAAAGTTAAATCAAGTTCCTCTTTTTCATTATCTATGTCAATTAATCTTATTAGTCTAGTGCTTGCGTCTGATTTTAACCTATTAAATACTTTGTCTTTTATTACAACTAAATCAAACGTAGATTGTAAATTTATTTCTGGCTCTAAGATATTTTCTTGTACTGTAAAAATATTTGTACCATATTTTTTTTCACCTTTAATATATAGCTTTGTTTCTCCAATATTAAAGTTTTCAAAAAATATTTTCTTATATGAATCATAAACATAATATACATATTCATCTGAAGATAATTCTTCATAATCATTATTCTGATACTGTCTTAACTTCTTAAAATCACTTTCTTTAATAAAGTCTATAGATATTTTATCTTTTCTATGACTATTTGCATTTTTATAATACATTTCAAGGATTATATCTTTGTCTATAAGCTCTATTGTCTTATCAAAAATTACACTATTATCTTTTTTATATTTATATAACAGCTTGTCGATTTTACTATTTACATAACTATTTCCTGCATTTATAGTATAACTATATTTGTAATTTTCACTTATATTTCTATCTATATCATAATAAAGTGATATGGTAAATCCTAACATAGTTACACTTGTAGCTATTAATATTGCTATAATAGCCAATACTCTACTATTGCTCTTCAATTTAAATCCAAGCTCAGAAAAAGCAATTAGATTTCTTCCTTTATAATAAAAACTTTTTCTCTTCTTAACAGTATCAATGATTATAGACATAACTGATGAGAAAAATAAAAAGGTTCCTGGTATTATTGTAATTAATATAAAAACTGAAAGCATAATATTTTCAGCAATAAAATAACTAATTGACATAAAATAAGAAATTGTTATTAGCAAAATACCAAGTATCCCTTTTAGCCTTATACATTTTTTAGTTGTATGCTTTTCTGGAGATTTATTAAATAGTTCTACAATCCTTTTATTTCCAATGATTACAGTATTTCTTATTCCAATAATTATGAATATTATTAAAAATACAATGAGTGTTTGAACTAAAGCCTTTATGCTTAAATTCATCTTTACTACTATCATTTCGTTCATTAATTTTACAAGCATCATAGTCATAAGCTTTGAAAATAATAGACCTAAAACTATTCCTATTAATATTGCAAATATCCCCATTAAAAAAGTCTCATATAAAAATATTCTTCCTATCTGTTTTTTCCTCATTCCAAGTAAGCTATAAGTCCCCACCTCTCGCCTACGTCTATTAAAAAAAAATGAATTTGAATAATATATAAACAAGAAAACAAATATAATTATTACAATTGAACTTGTATTAATACCCATCCTAGTTTTTTCGCCAAGTGAGCTTAAAGCATCGTTATACTCTATAGATTTAAAGCTAAAAAATACAAACACACTAAATACAATTGAAACGAAATACATTAGATAGTTAAAAAAACTATTTTTTACATTTTGCATTGCAATTCTAAATAAACTCATTTTTATTAACTCCTCCAATTAAGGAAACTGTGTTTACTATTTTATTATAGAATTCTCTAGTACTTTCTCCCTTAACAATTTCTGTAAATATTATTCCATCCTTTATAAAGAGTATCCTATCACAAAAACTTGCACTTATAGCATCATGAGTGACCATTAATATTGTTCTATTGTTATTTTTATTTAATTTCAATAGGCAATTCAACAAATCTCTAGCAGATTTGGAATCTAACGCTCCTGTAGGTTCATCTGCAAGTATTAATGATGGTTTTGTTGCTATTGCTCTACAGACAGCTCCTCTTTGTTTTTGTCCTCCTGAAACTTCACTAGGGTATTTATCTAGTATAGATTCTATATTTAATTCTTTTGAGATTTCTTGTATTCTATTTTCTATTACTGATACACTTTCATTTTTTAAAGAAAGAGGCAACATTATATTTTCTTTTATTGTAAGAGTTTCCAAAAGATTAGAATCTTGAAACACAAATCCAAGATTATCACGTCTGAAATCTGCTAATTCATTTTGGTTCATTTTAATAGTATTCTTTCTATTTATATAAATGTCTCCTGATGAAGGAAAGTCTATTGTAGAAATGATATTTAAAAGAGTTGATTTTCCAGCACCAGATGAACCCATGATACCAACAAATTCTCCTTTATAAACCTTAAAATTTATTCCTCTTAGAGCTTCAAGTTTTGAACCCCTTCTCCCATACTCTTTTTTTATATTTTCAACAGATAAAACTTCTTCCATAGTTAAATACTCACCTTTCACCATAATTAGTTATTTATTAATTCTCATAAATATATTATATATATTAAAATAGCTTTTAAACATTTAATTACATTAATTTAAGGTTACATTTATGTAAGTATTGCTTATATTTCTTCATTTTTATTGTAATTATGTTTAAAATATAATTTATCAAGCAAAATATAGTTATATTAATATAATTATTTTAAATTATAAGGTAGAAATATTCTTATTTATCAAGTAAAATAAGGTTATGTTAATATAACTATTTTGGATTAGGAGGTAGGAATGTTTAAAATAATGGTAATTGAAGATGATGTTTCATTGAAGAATATCATCTCAGAATGTCTTTCTAAATGGGGACATGATGTGCATCAAATAGAAAATCTTGAAAATATAATAGAAGAATTTAGAAACTATAAACCGCAATTAGTTTTATTGGATATAAATCTTCCATTTTATGATGGTTTTCATTGGTGTAATGAAATAAGAAAAATTTCAAAAGTCCCTATAATTTTTATTTCTTCGAGAAATTCTAATATGGATGTAATAATGGGTGTAAATCTAGGAGCAGATGATTATATACAAAAACCATTTTCTATAGATGTTTTAGTAGCTAAAGTTAATGCCCTTTTAAGAAGAACTTATAATTTTGTTGATAATAATTCAAATCAAATTGTTCACAATGGTGTTATCTTAGATTTATCAACTGCAACCATAAGCTATGAAGACAAGATTGTTGAACTAACCAAAAATGAAATTAAAATTCTTCATGAGCTTATGAAATATAAAGGGCAAATCGTCAGTAGAAATAAACTTATGAAAAAATTATGGGATAGTGATTGGTTTATAGATGATAATACGTTAACTGTAAATGTAAATCGAATACGAGTAAAGTTAAATGAAATTGGTTTAGAAAATTTTATAGATACAAAAAGAGGATTAGGTTATATAATCAATTAAAACAACTCTAAGTAGGTGAATTTATGAGCTTTAAAGATTTTCTCAAAGATAAACTTGGGTTTTTAGTATACAATTTTGCTTTCTTAATTTTTACAATAGCAGTTATTATGTTTTCTCCTGTAGAGATTTTTCTAACTGACACTATTATATATATATTGGTTGTGAATGTTGTATTTTTGTTTTTATATCTACTAATTAGCTACATAAAGAAGAATAAATTTTTGGATAACATAAAAAATGACACATTTAAAATTAATACCAATGATATAGAATTAATTAAGTGTAAAAATGAAGAAAAAATATATTTGAATATCATTAAAAGTTACCAATATAAGTGTAATAAAATGATAAACAATAATATTGAGAAGTTTGAAGAAAATAAAGAGATTATGAGTATGTGGGTACACGATATAAAGATGCCTATAGCTATAATAAAACTTACCCTCGAACAGAATGAGAATTTAATTGATGAAAAAATTTCTGATGATATAGATAATGAAATATTTAGAATTGAAAATTCTGTTGAAAAAATTTTATATTTATCTAAACTTGAAGATTTTCATAAAGATTTTTTAATTCAAGAGGTAAATATTGAAAAAATTATTAGGGAGATTATAAGAAAATATTCAAAATATTTTATTTCAAAAAAAATAATTTTAGGCTTAAATAATTTGAATTTTAAAGTTTTATCAGACGAGAAATGGCTCTACTTCATATTCGAGCAATTATTGAGTAATTCCCTAAAATATTCCTCATTAGGAGATAATATATCTATCTATTGCAAAACAACCAAAAATTATTTACAATTAAGAGTGGAAGATACTGGTTGTGGTATAAAAAAGGAAGATTTAAATCGAATATTCAATAAGGGATTTACAGGTAATAATGGAAGGAATAACGCTAAATCTACAGGGCTTGGGCTTTATTTAGCAAAAGAACTTTGTGACAAACTTGGCCATAAAATCGATGTAGATTCAGAGTACAATCAATATACAAGATTTACTATTACATTCAAGTATGATTTATAGTATCTTAGTATTGATAGTTTATTTTCATTTAACTTATATTCAGCAGGCTTCTTAATAATGGTTCTATATGTACATCCCAGTATATAATAAATAGTTTTTATAAAAAGGAGGAAGACATGTCTTTTCTAAAAAAATTTAAAAAGAAAAAATTTAGAAATAGCAGCTTCAAAAGTAACAACTTTAGAAGTAGTAGTTTTGGAAGTAGTGGCTTCAAAGCTAAAAATAAAGGTTTTAAAAACAATCCCTTTAAAAATAAAAGATTCAAAATCTATGCAGGAATAGTAGTAATCATACTTTTAATTTTAGGGATACTTGCTTATAATGATGCAAAAAAAACTGAATTACAAGCTAATGAAAACTTTATAGAAACATATACTATTCCTGAAAATGAGAAAATATTTATAAATGGTATGGTTGTTCCTAAACAGACTAAAGACTTTAATATCTCTGGAGATTATGAACTAAGTGATGTTAATGTTACAAATGGTCAAAAAGTAAATCAAGGTGACCTTCTTTTTACTGCTAAAAATCCAAGTATAATAGCAGAAATAGATAGTCTAAAATCACAACTTAGCCAATACAGAAAACAAAAAATATCACTTTCTGATATTACTGAAAATAGAGATGCTATTGCTTCTATAAATGCTCAGATAAGTGCTTTAAACTCTCAAATAACTTCTTTGGATAAGAAAGCATATGATAGAGTTACTGCTCCTTTTGATGGTACTGTATACTTAAATGACCAAACTGGAAATCCAGACCAACCAGTTTCATTTATGACTATTCAAGGTCTAGAGTTCTATATGAAAGGACAAGCAAGTGAACAAGATTTACCTAAAATGAAAATTGACCAAATGGTTAATATACTAGTTTTCTCAACTGACCAAAAGCTTACTGGTAGAATAAGTTTTATATCTGATAAGCCATCTACTCCAGATAACGAGATGGGAGCTCAACAGAATACTCTATCTTATTATGATATAAACATAGCATTTGATAATCAAGAAGGATTAGTAAATGGATTCCATCTTCAAGCATCACTTGAAGTAGCTAGTTCAAGCTTTAAGATACCAGCATCTTGTGTACTCAAAGACAAAAAACACTCATACGTATTTAAGGATTTAGATGGTATATTGAAAAAACAAATTGTAGATGTAGCAAGTCAAAATGATGATTTTGCTGTAGTTAGAGGCGGTCTTGAACAAGGCGATATAGTAATAAAATACCCTACTAAAGAAATGAAAGAAGGAGACCCAGTTCAAGGCGATGGCGTAACTGCTGGTTCTAATAATGGAGATGCTACTCCAAATAAAAAAGTAAAAGAAGTTACTATGGATGTGAATTAATTTACATATGTTGATTAAATTAGAAAATATTCAAAAGTATTACAAAGTAGGGAAAGATGAATTACATGTTTTAAAATCCTTAAACTTAGAAATTGATTCTGGAGAATTCGTCATGATAATGGGTAAATCTGGTAGTGGTAAAACCACTTTACTTAATATCCTAGGTTTTCTTGATGTATTTGATGAAGGAAGATATATATTTGATGGAACAGATGTAACTAATTTAAGTGAAAATGAACGTTCTGTTTTTAGAAATATTAATATTGGATTTGTTTTTCAACAATTTAATTTAATAGAAACTTTAAATGTATATCAAAATGTAGAGTTACCTCTAATCTACAATAAGACACTAAAAAAATCTGAAAGAGAAGAAATTGTTAAAGATAAATTAAAATCTGTTGGACTTTTGGATAAACTTAAACAGAAGCCTCTTCAATTATCTGGTGGTCAACAGCAGCGTGTAGCCATTGCACGCTGTCTGGCAAATGACCCTCAAATAATCTTTGCTGATGAACCAACAGGAGCACTAGATAGCGAGACTAGCAAAGAAATTATGGAGCTTTTGACAAAACTTAATGAACAAGGTAAGACTATAATAATGGTTACACATGATCAAGATTTAACTAAGTATGCAACTAAGGTCATACGACTTAAAGATGGTGTGTTTACTTCGGAGGTGTAATCATGGGTTTATTAAAAAATTCTTTGGCTAATTTAAAAGGGCACAAACTTCGTGTCTTTGTAGCTTTACTTTGGATTATAATAGGAATAACTTCAGTAATACTTGTTAGTTCTATAGGTAATGGATTTCAGAAAGAAATTAAGAAGTCTGTAAACAATGTAAATCCTAATAAAACTACTATTTCGTTTGAATCAGCTGATAACACAGGTCTTACTGATGATATGAGTATATTTTTAAAACCATTTAATGCAAAAGACTTAGAAGAATTATCATTTGTTGAAGGTGTAGAAAGAATTGCTCCATCAAGAGATGGGTTTAATCTTGATTCAACTTACTCTTCACAAGCATCTTTTGATAAAAAGAGTACTTATGTTGACATTGGACCAGTAAAAAAAGATTCTAAAATAAATTTAGTTTGTGGTAGAGATTTTTCTCTAGATGATGAGAAAAGAAAAGTAATTTTACTTACATTACAAAGCACAAGTGAAATTTTTGAAAATCCAGAAGATGCTTTAGGTCATGGTATTAACATAAATGGAACTATATTTGAAATAATTGGAGTATTAGATGACTCTCAGCAAAACCAAAATGTAGGATTTTTTGGAGGTTATCAAGACATGCAGTTTACTACTTCTCTTATACCTAAAAAGGCTTTTGACAGTTTAATGAGTCAAAATTCTTATTCAAATGAAATTTACCAGTTAGACTTGGTGTCTTCTAATGGGTATAATGTAAATGAAGTTGCAAACAATGTTATAGCTAAACTATATGAGATGCATCCTGGTATCAATGGTTCTTATACTACACCAGACCCAACTGAACAGACAGCTTATCTTGAAAGCATTAATTCTAATGTAAACAAATATGTATCTATAATAACTGTAGTTGCAATGTTTGTTGGTGGTATTGGTGTAATGAATATAATGTATGTTTCTGTTATGGAAAGACAAAGAGAAATTGGTATAAGACGTGCTATTGGTGCAAAACCTAAGTCTATATTATTTCAATTTTTAGTTGAGGCTGTATTTATAACAGTATGTGGTGGAATTTTAGGAACTATAGTTGGATTTATTGCTACTAATTATGTTTCTAAATACATCGGATTTGAAGCCATTCCTAGTTTAAATAGCTTATTTTATGCTATTGTGGCTACTATATTAACTGGGGTTGTGTTTGGTCTGATACCAGCCTTTAAAGCCTCTAAACTCGACCCTATAAAGGCGATTTATAAATAGACATTTTCTAGATTTATGATTTTTATATTTATTTATCTAAAACAAATTTAATATATAACGCACTATTATATATGATAGATTAAGAATTTAATCTTTTTCAAATATAATAGTGCGTTCTTTAGTTTCTAGTCTATTATTTCTCTTATAAAATCTGTTTTATTATCACAGTAAGCATCAACATTATATCTATAAAGTTTTGCTAGTTTTTTCTTTAAGTTAGAATACTCTTTAACCTTATCTGGATTTAATCTTAAATAATCTCTAAATTTAATGTGTTCTAAATACCCTTTTCCATTTTTAGGACATACATATAAATTGTGTTCCATAAAATCAGTTGTATCATATAAAAAAGCTTCTCTTCCTTCTATATCTAAATTACCAAGATGCCTATACCCTAATTTTTCTAATTTCCTTATAGTATCATTTAGATAATTGTAGTTTTCAATTACTATATCAACATCCAATCTTGGTTTCGCAGAAAGCCCTTCAACAGAGGTACTACCAACATGTTCTATTTTTAAAATTGAGTTTCCTAATACCTTTTCTAGTGCAGATTTTAACTTTTCAAACTCATATTTCCAGTTTGGATTATACTCTACTACTTCGACAATCTTTGTAGTTAATCCAGTTACTTCTAATTGATAGATATCATGTTTCATTACTTTTCCTCTATAAATCTTATCATACTCTGATATTTTTTTCATACCTAACCTTTTTGCTACATTTATAGATGTTGTGTTTTCAGGTCTTATATCTGCTACTAAAGTATCTGCTTTTAAATTCTTAATAGCATAATCTATACAAGCAATTGCACCTTCAGTAGCATATCCTTGGTTCCAGTATTCTTTTTTTATTATATATCCTATTCCCAATCCTATGTCTTGCTTTATAAGGCCTATTTGTCCAACTACGCCTTCTCTTTCCTTATCTATAGCAATAAAGTATCCATATCCATCATTATCGTATCGTTGTATATTTCTATCAATCCATTCCAAAACTTCTTTATCAGAGAAAGCATGTTCCCAAGCATACATTACCTCTATATCTTGTAAGATTTTACTTATTTCCTCAAAGTCATTATGATTCATTTTTCTAATATATAATCTTTTACTTTCAATCATTGTATTCACCGCCTTGAAAAAATAATCCTAAATTAAGCGTTATATACAATCTCTCCATTACATATTGTATAATTAACCTTACCATATAGAGACTTACCTTTAAATGGCGAGTTATCAGCTTTAGAGGCAAAGCTTTCAACTGTCCATTCTTCTTCAGGATTAAATATAACAATATCTGCTATTGCACCTTCTTCTATAAAGCCAGCGTTTAAATTGTACAATTTTGCAGGGTTTGTAGACATTTTTTCTATTAACTGCATCATGTTAAGATGGTTTTTATGAACTAAGTTTGTTATTCCAAGAGATAAAGAAGTCTCCAACCCAATAATACCACTTGGAGCTTTAATGAATTCTCTGTCTTTTTCTTCTCTACTATGTGGTGCATGGTCTGTTGCTATTATTTCAATGGTACCATCATTTAATCCCTCTATAATCTTATCTCTATCCCACTTACTTCTTAAAGGTGGATTCATTTTTGCATTTGTTCCAAACTCTAATACATCTTCTTCTGTCAGTGTAAAATGGTGTGGTGAAGCCTCTGCAACTACATTTGCACCAAGGTATTTTGCAAATCTAACCATATCAACAGATACCCCAGAACTTATATGTTGTATATCAATCTTAGCTCCAGTCTTTAATGCCAACATACAATCTCTAGCTACCATAACATCTTCTGCCACACTTGATGCACCTTTTAATCCTAACTCTGAAGCTACCTTTCCTGCATTTACACCTGGATTTCCAACTAAAGAAGGGTCTTCTTCATGAAAACTAAGTGGCACATCCAACTCTTTTGCCTTAATCATAGCCTCCATAATTAGATTGCTATCCATCAGAGGTAATCCATCATCAGTGAATCCTGGTACACCAGCTTTTTTGAGATTTTCCATATCAACTAACTCTTTACCTTCAAAACCTTTAGTTATAGCAGCCGCTTGTAAAACATTTATACATGCGTTTTTTGATTTTTCTTTAACATAATTAAAAATATCTTCATTATCTACAATAGGATTAGTGTTTGCCATACATATAACGGTTGTAAATCCTCCTCTAGCAGCAGACTTAGCCCCACTTTCTATATCTTCTTTATATGTAAATCCTGGGTCTCTAAAATGAACATGTACATCTACTAAACCTGGAGCAATTATATTGCCACTAGCATCTATTATCTTTTCATATTCATTGCTTTTATCAAATTTACCAATTTTATAAATTTTATTTTCTTTTATAATTAAATCTATTTTCTCATCTTTTTGACTCTTAGGGTCTATTACCCTACCATTTTTAATTAAAATCATCTTATTTCTCCTTTATACTTTTCATTTATATAGACTTATATAATATTATACATTATTTTACATACTTAAATACAAAATTACGTTTGACATCAATAGCCTTTTTAGGACAAAGTTCATGGCAACAGTAACATCGTATACATTTACTTAAGTCTATAATAGCTCCATTCTTTCCCATCTCTATAGTACTTGCAGGACAAGCTTCCTTACATTTTCCACATTTTATACAATCTTGAAATCTAACCACAGGTTTTGGTGTTATAAGCTTTGAAATAGGTTCATTTAAAAATTTTGGTAGCTTTACAGAAAATAATCTCAAATCTTTACTTACATTTGGAACCTTATAGTCTTTTATAATTAAATCATTTATATCTTCTCCTACAATCTCAACATCCGAAAAATCTGCTTCTATATATCCTCTTTTTATAGCTCCTCTAATTGTAGCAACTCTATTTGGAAATAAATTTATAATCTTACATGCAACTATATCTATAGCATACGGATTTTGTGATGCTAATAGGACACCTATTTCTCTAGTAGTTCCAGCTGAGGGTCCATCACCTTCCATACCTACTATTCCGTCCATAATTGTCAATGTTGGTTTCACATAGTCACAAATATCTAAAAGTACATTTTCGCAAAATAATTCTTCTGTAGGAAATCTATAATGAATTTCTGCTTTTTTCAATCCAGCTATGCATCCATACAAGTTTTTTGTACCACCAGTAAAAGTTGCCATCACATGTGTCTTTAATTTACAGAGATTTATTATATATTCTGCATCTACTATTGGTTTAATAATATCCATATATTTTAGAACATGTGCTTTTTCACTATGTATCTTAACATCTGAAACATCATAATTTAACTTAATACCCAAATCATTTGCTACCTCTTCAATTCCAGATGCTTTATAAATACTCTTAAGAGAGCTTTGATTATATGGACCACCAGGGCTATCTGCTATTGTAATATCACAATTTAACTCTAAAAGTTTCTCACATACAACTCTTACAATCATAGGATGCGTGGTTGTAGCTTCTTCGGGTCTTTTTTTCATCAATAAATTTGGTTTTACAAGTACTTTACTCCCTTTCTTAACAAATCTATCAATGCCTCCAATATCATCTAAATTTTTTTCAATAGAATCTCTTACATCTTCATAATTGTAAGTTTTACAACTCCTAACAGATACTGACTTCATATTATTTCCATCCTTTTATCAAAACAATTTATTTGTATAATTCAAAAAAGGAGAAACTAAAGTTTCTCCTTTTAATCTATGTTTTTAATTATTATTTTCCAAAATGTCTGTTTAATAATCCTAAGAATGCTTTACCATGTCTAGCTTCGTCTTTACACATTTCATGTACTGTATCATGTATAGCATCTAATCCTAATTCTTTTGCTCTCTTAGCTAATTTTAATTTTCCATCAGTTGCACCGTACTCAGCGTCAACTCTAACTCTTAAGTTCTCTTTTGTATCTGCAACTACAACTTCTCCAAGAAGTTCTGCAAATTTAGCAGCATGCTCAGCTTCTTCAAAAGCTATTCTCTTATATGCTTCTGCTACTTCTGGATAACCTTCTCTATCAGCTTGTCTACTCATTGCTAAGTACATTCCTACTTCTGTACATTCACCAGTAAAGTTAGCTCTTAATCCTTCGATTATTTCTGCATCTACACCTTGAGCTACTCCTATTCTATGTTCGTCAGCCCAAACCATTTCACCTTTCATTTCTTCGAATTTATCAGCTCCAACTTTACATACTGGACATTGTGCTGGTGCAGCATCCCCTTCATGTATATATCCACATACTGTACA
>NZ_AVHW01000055.1 GCF_000449425.2 Clostridioides difficile CD160 | reverse complement strand
TTATTTTCCAAAATGTCTGTTTAATAATCCTAAGAATGCTTTACCATGTCTAGCTTCGTCTTTACACATTTCATGTACTGTATCATGTATAGCATCTAATCCTAATTCTTTTGCTCTCTTAGCTAATTTTAATTTTCCATCAGTTGCACCGTACTCAGCGTCAACTCTAACTCTTAAGTTCTCTTTTGTATCTGCAACTACAACTTCTCCAAGAAGTTCTGCAAATTTAGCAGCATGCTCAGCTTCTTCAAAAGCTATTCTCTTATATGCTTCTGCTACTTCTGGATAACCTTCTCTATCAGCTTGTCTACTCATTGCTAAGTACATTCCTACTTCTGTACATTCACCAGTAAAGTTAGCTCTTAATCCTTCGATTATTTCTGCATCTACACCTTGAGCTACTCCTATTCTATGTTCGTCAGCCCAAACCATTTCACCTTTCATTTCTTCGAATTTATCAGCTCCAACTTTACATACTGGACATTGTGCTGGTGCAGCATCCCCTTCATGTATATATCCACATACTGTACAAACAAATTTTTTCATAATTAATTTCCTCCCAATTTTATATAATTAAATTTTTATTTTTAAGTTTAATAACTTGCTACAAGAATATATATACCCCCAGCTTTATGGTTTAAACACTAAAAATAAAATTTATTTCCTAATTAATTTTATCACTTTGAAACACCAGTATCAACCAAGTTTTGATGTCAAATTTCTACATAATACATAGTTTATTTGATTAATTAGGAAACAATTGTCTTATTAAATACTTTCCAAGGAAGACTCTTTTGAATCTTTAAGTTTAACTTTTTTGCTCTTTAAAAAAGATAATTTAGTTTCTGCTGTTATGATTGCAACAAATATCAATATGCTACCAATAACCAATTTTGCTGTAATAAGTTCCTTTAGAATTATTATAGAAAATATAGTACCAAATACAGCTTCTGTAGATAATATTATAGCTGTTCTCGTTCCATCAACTCTTTTTTGACATATAGTCTGAAATAAAAATCCTATTGTAGTACTAAATATAGCTAGATATATAGTTCCCATATAGCCAGATAATTCAGCTTCCATCTTTAATTGACCTGCAAATGTCTGAACTACTAAAGACATTAAAAATGCTACAGTAAATTGAACAGCTGTTAATGCTATTGGGTTGTTATCTTTTGCAAACTCACTTGTAAAGAATATATGAAATGCAAATCCTAATGAACATATAAGTGTTAGTAAATCGCCAAAATTGATAGAGAAATCTGCTTCTAAAGAAAGTATACCAATCCCTACAAGGGCTACCAAACTACTTATTATCCCTATCTTATCAAGTTTCCTTTTATAAAGTATAAATCCTATGAATGGAACTATTACAACATTTGCTGCTGTTATAAATGCATTCTTAGATGGTGTAGTGTACATAAGTCCAATGGTTTGTACTGTGAAGGCTAGAAATAAAAATACTCCTAAAAGCCCTCCTGCTTTTAACAATTTTTTCCCCATATTAGCGCGAATCTGTTTAAAAAACAGTAAATTCATAATTACGGCTGCTAAGAAGAATCTTACAGTTATGATTTGTAGAGGTGTAAGCCCACCGTCTAATGCAAATTGGGTTGCTACAAAGCCACTTCCCCATATAATTGCTATAAATATTAGTCCTATTTCTCCAAAGTATTTTTTCAATAAAGCCCCCTCCTTTTTATTTTTTTGCAAAATTATAAACCCCCTAAACAGCAAGAGAGTTTTTCTATAAGCATTACTATAGATTAATATAGTAAATTTTTTCAGTATTTTAAATCTAAATTTGTATCCATCGTGAGCTCAGATTTATATCCACTATTTAACAGTAATATATTAATCATTTTTTGTAAACACCTTTTTAATAAATTTTTTTATTTTTTTACTTATACTAAATTTTTTTATGAATAACTTTAATATATTATACTTTAATATTATGCAAATAATGTCAAATAAGTTACACTTTGGTTATCTTAGTTACAACTTTGTCGGTTTACTTTTTCTACTTTGTTCGATATAATTATAATATATTTTTGATACAATTCGACAAAAGGGGGAATGCTGTAATCATGGTAAAAAGAAGAAAAAAGAAAACTGTTACACTTACTATAATTGTTGTAATAGCTATTGGTATTTTTTCTATGGCATGGGCGGATATGTCTAGAAAAAAAGAAATTAAAGAAACTCAAGAAAGACTTAGGGCTGAAAAGCTAGAAAAAGAAAGAATCGAAAAAGAAAAAAATGAACCTATTATTGGTGCAAAAAAAGAAGCTGCAAAAGAATATGGATATGATGCAAAATTAGTTTGGGATAAACTTAGCAAATACGACTATTCAAACAACGGAGAGAAGATAGTATTTCTTACATTTGATGATGGACCATCTACTACTAATACTCCACAAGTCCTAGATATCTTAAAAAGACATAGTGTTAGGGGAACTTTCTTTATTAAAGGTGATTCACTTGAAAGAAAAGGTGCTAATGAAATTTTAAAAAGAACATTTGATGAGGGAAATGCAATAGCTCATCACTCTTACACTCACGACTATAAAAAACTATACCCTGGCAGAAGCCTAAATCTTGATACATTCGTAAATGAACTTAATAAAACTGATGAAGCTATGAAAAAAGTTTTAGGAAAGAATTTCTCATCAAATGTAGTTAGATGCCCAGGTGGATATATGTCTTGGAAGAATATGGAACCTCTAGGTAACTACTTAAAAGAGAAAAATATGGCATCAATTGATTGGAATGCTTTAAATGCTGATGCAGAAGGTAAAAAGAAAAATGCTCAAGAATTATTTGAACATGCAAAAAAATCTTCTGAAGGTAAAGAAATGGTTGTTCTTTTAATGCATGATACTTATGGAAAGCAAGAAACAGTAAATGCATTGGACCAAATTATAACATATTTCAAAGATAATGGTTATCAATTTAAGATTTTAATATAATAAAAAAGCAAGCTCATTGATTATATTTTTTATACTCAATGAACTTGCTTTTATTTTAATCTATTTTACTAGTTCAATTTTTACAAACTTTTTCTTTCCTATTTGAACAACTAATTCACTTTCTTTAACAATAGCGCTTAAATCCTCTACTTTTTCACCATTTACCTTTACTCCACCTTGAGAAGCTAATCTTCTAACTTCACTCTTACTCTTAACAATTTCATTAGCAACTAATACTTCAATTAAATCAAATTCATCTTCTTTAACTTGAATTGTTTGTATATCTTCAGGTATTTGACCTTTTTGGAATACAGATTTAAATCTTTCTTCAGCTTCTTTAGCAGATTCTTCTCCATGGTATAATGTTACTATTTCTCTTGCTAAATTCATCTTTATATCTCTTGGATTTACTGAACCATCTTTTAACTGAGATTCTATTTTATTAACTTCGTCAGGATGAACATCAGTTACTAAATTATAGTATTTAATTATAAGCTCATCAGGAATTTCCATAGATTTTTGGTACATTATTCCTGCTTCTTCATCTATTCCAATATAGTTGCCTAAGCTCTTACTCATTTTTTCTTTTCCATCTAATCCCTCTATTAAAGGCATCATTATTACTATTTGAGACTCCATACCAAATTCTCTTTGTAGTGATCTTCCCATTAATAAGTTGAATCTTTGGTCAGTTCCACCAAGCTCTATATCAGCTTCTAATGCTATAGAATCATATGCTTGCATTAATGGGTAGAAGAATTCATGTACTGATATTGGCATTTGCCCTTCATATCTTTTCTTAAAATCTTCTCTTTCTAACATTCTTGCAACAGTAATAGTTGCTGCTAGTTTTATTACATCTTCAAAATTTAATTTAGCTAACCACTCACTATTGAATCTTACAATAGTTTTTTCTTTATCTAAAACTTTGAAAATTTGTTCTTCATAAGTTTTTGCATTCTCAAGAACTTGTTCTGTTGTTAAAGCTTTTCTTGCTTTAGATTTTCCAGTTGGGTCTCCAATTTTCCCTGTAAAATCTCCAATTATTATTACTATTTGATGACCTAAATCTTGTAGTTGCTTCATTTTTCTAAGAACTACTGTATGCCCTAAATGTATATCTGGAGCACTTGGGTCTAGACCCAATTTTACTATCATAGGTTTTCCTTCTTTTTCTGATTTAATAAGTTTTTCTCTTAACTCTTTTTCATCTATTAAATCATCTACACCTTTCATAATTATTCGTATTTGCTCGTCTATCGATTTCATTTTTCATTCCTCCTAAAATATTTATATAATCTTTAATTTTTATTTTTATAATAAAAAAAGCTTTCATCCTATTAAAAGGACGAAAGCATTGCTTACGTGTTACCACCTTAGTTCATCAATATCTCACGATACTAATCTCTTAGAGTATAATTACATATACCCGTGTACTATAACGTGTACTACTCCGACATCTCTTAATGGTTGTTATCTTTCAGAGATAGTGCTCTGAGATGTATTCAAACTAAATTAATTTATTCCATTTCACCAAGCTGGAACTCTCTGTTAAATAAAATCTAGCTCTACTTCTTCTCTTCATAGCATTTATATATTCAGATTATTTCATCAATTACAAGAAATTTTTCTTAACTTACTCATAATATATTATTATTTTTGTATTTTGTCAACCTTTTTTATTATTATATACATGTTTTTTTACATTATACTATCTTTTTATATTTTTTACCAATATGTAAAGTTATTTTTCAATTAAAATATTGATTTGTTTATTGACAATGTTAGTCTGACTCAATCTTATGTTTATTTTCTTATTTAAAAATGCATTTATGATTATTAAACCAACAATCGTCACGTTAAACATAAAAAATAACAATAAAATTATTATTAAAAAAGAAATTCTAGCATATAGTAACTTTCTAAACTTAGATATTATAAAATTTTGCAGTGACATACATGAATCCCTAATGATAAAATAAACACATAAATAAGCAATTGATATTAAGATTGTTTTTAAATAAACAAAATCAACTTTAATATTTAATAGTTTTACAATTTCAAAAACAGTTAAATAAGAAACACATATATAAAAAACTTTCTTTGAACAACATAAAAATTGATTTAGACTTCTAAAGTTCCTAAATATCAAAAACTTTTTTAAAGAATTGTAACCTAAAATATGCAATTTATGTCCCAAAATCAAGCTTAAAAAATATATACAAAAAACCATGCCAAATGGAAACAGTGCTATCATCAAATAATAAATAAGATTTGCATATCCATTAAAATAAATTAATTTACTATATCCCTGAAATTCTTTCATAAAACTGTAACCTATTAATGCTGAAGCATATATATCAATAAAAACCATTATAATTATTCCAAATATTGAACCATATACTAAATCATCCATCACCATTGTAGGTTTATTTATAAGATAACCACACATTATACCAAGTAATACACTCTGACTTGCCCAAATAGCAGTTCCTAGATTTCCAAGTACTAGAGAAATTATTAAAAGTGAAGTAATTCCAGATAAAATAGTATACTTTAAATCACATTTTAAGCATATTATACAAAAAAATATTGGTACTATAAAATCTAAATAAATAGCATATCCAAATCCAGTCCCCACAGCTATAATTGTCACTACTATGAATAAAGATGACAATAAAGCAGCTTCAGTTAATTTTTTAGTAGTATTCAAAATAAATCCTCCATAAATCATAAATTTTCTAACTAAAATTTTATTTTTAATATAGTATATCACTTTTTTAAAATATTTTTAATAAATATAAATTTTAATGAAAGTATTTATATTAGAAATGATATAATATATCTTAATATTCAGTTTTTTAAGACACTAGGAGGTAATTACTATGTTTAAAATTAAACACTTTAATGATTTAAGTTTGGATGAATTTTATGAAATAGCAAAATCAAGATACGAAGTATTTGCTTGTGAACAAAGGATATTTTCGTTAAACGATTATGATGATATAGATAAAAACTCTTATCACATATTTTTAAAAGAGGATGGGTTGATTTGTGCTTATGCTAGGATAATTCCTAGAGAATATAGCTCTTATGATGATGTTTCTATTGGTAGAGTTTTGGTTCTTTCTACTCATAGAAAAAAGGGGTTAGCAAAACAAATGATGGATTGTGCTATAGACTTCATAAAGATTAATTTACATGAAAACAATATAACTTTATCAGCACAGGCTTATATAAAAAATCTTTATTTGTCTTGTGGTTTTAAAGAAATATCAGAAGTATACGATGAAGCTGGAATTGAACATATTAAAATGAGATTACAGTGTTGACAAGCTAATATTGTTAATATATAATTTAAGTATAAATAATATATTGAATTGATATTTAGGTATTTGAAAATACCTTATATAGAGTCAGAAGGCTTTTTGCTTTCTGATTTTTTTATTATCAAAATTCAATAATTATATAGATTCAAAATGTTAATTTTTATTCTATATTCTACTTTCCCCAAAAGTAAGAATTATACCCAACTTTGTGATAGGCATCTTGCCTATCTTTTTTTTGTGAAAGTAACAAGGTAATAATATAATGCATAGTTTAGAATAAGAAGATTAGCTCAGGCTAAATTTCATGCATGGAGGTGCTACTATGAAAAACCTTAACGATATTCAAGTGAAAAAAACTGTTAAAGTTGAAGATATATTATCTAGTGGTAATTTAAGAGAAAGAATGTTAGCGCTTGGTCTTACTAGAGGAGCTGTTATAGATGTAGTTAGAAAAGGTCCAAAAAATAATTTAACTGTCTACAAAATCAGAGGTAGTAAGATAGCTCTACGACAAGAAGAAAGTAGCTTAATATTAGTTTCTGACATTTAAAATTTTCTAGTAGGAGGATATTAATATGGGGTTGACACATAACTCAACTAAAATGAGTTCTTTAAAAGACATGTTTGATATAGACAATAAAGAGGACCAGTTTGTAATTGCATTGGCTGGTAATCCAAATACAGGTAAAAGTACTGTATTTAACCATCTTACAGGGCTTAGACAGCATACTGGAAATTGGCCAGGAAAAACTGTAGCTACAGCTCGTGGTAATTTTAAATATAAGAATGCTGAATATGCATTGATAGATTTACCAGGGACATATTCTCTATTTGCCTTATCACAGGAAGAAATTGTGGCTCGCGATTTTATATGTTTTGGTAATCCAGATGCAGTAATAGTAGTATGTGACGCTACATGTCTTGAGAGAAATTTAAACTTGGTATTTCAAGTGATGGAACTTACAGATAAAGTTATTTTATGTATAAATTTAATAGATGAAGCTAGGAAAAAAGGAATTACTATTAATACAAAACTTCTAGAAGATTCTCTTGGTATTCCAGTTATTTTAACTGCTGCAAGAAGTGGTTCTGGTATGGATGAATTATTAGATACTTTAAATGATGTATCTTTTGATAAATACAAGTTCAATAATAAACCTGTAAAATATAGTGAAGATATAGAAGATATGGTAAAATCAATTCAACCAGAATTAGATAATATCATGCCAAATATAAATTCTAGATGGTTAGGTCTCAGACTTATTGATGGCGACGAAAGTATCTTTGAATCCATGAGCAATTATATAGATAAAGATTCAATAGATGCTATTAATGAAGTGAAGAAAAAAATCCCAAATGATATAAATAAGCAGAAAATTAGAGATAAATTTACTAAAATCAACTATGATTATGCTAAGAAACTAAGTGATGAATGTTCTTCTAACGTTCCTAAAAAATCAACTGATAGAGAAGAAAAAGTAGATAAAATATTAACATCCAAAATATTTGGGCTTCCAATAATGCTCTTGTTACTAGGTACTATATTGTGGATTACTATAGAAGGTGCTAACTATCCATCCTCTTTACTGTCTAATTTGCTACTTGGATTTGAGCCAAGTATTTCAAGTGTATTGAATAGTATCAACTGTCCATCATGGTTAAATGATATGTTGGTTTTAGGATTATATAGAACTTTAGCGTGGGTAATTTCTGTAATGCTACCTCCTATGGCAATATTTTTTCCACTATTTACCTTACTTGAGGATTTTGGATATTTGCCAAGAGTTGCGTTTAACTTAGACCACTTATTTAAAAAAGCTTGTGCACATGGCAAACAATGTTTAACTATGTGTATGGGATTTGGATGTAACGCAGCTGGAGTTATTGGTTGTAGAATAATTGATTCTCCAAGGGAAAGACTAATAGCTATACTTACAAATAACTTTGTACCTTGTAATGGTCGTTTTCCCACTCTGATAGCTATATCTACAATATTTTTTAGCTCAGTTATAACTAGCTCTTTTGTATCAAGTATAGCAACTGCATTTTGTATAACTTTATTGATAATTTTAGGTGTTGTAATAACATTATTGGTTTCTTATACTCTTTCTAAGACGTTATTAAAAGGAGTTCCATCTACATTTACATTAGAACTTCCTCCTTATAGAGTTCCTCAAATAGGAAGAACTTTATATACTTCCATAATAGATAGAACAATATTTGTTTTGGGAAGAGCTGTAGTAGTAGCCATACCTGCTGGTGTCATAACTTGGATATTTGCAAATATCTATATAGGAGATTTAAGCGTACTATCACATGTTGCAAACTTTTTAGACCCTTTAGCTAAAGCAATTGGTCTTGATGGTTTTATATTGATGGCTTTTATTCTTGGATTTCCAGCAAATGAGATAGTTATACCTATACTTCTTATGGCTTACTTGGCAACTGGTTCTATGATAGAATTAGATAGCTTTAGTGCTTTAGGTCAAGTTCTTAGAGAACATGGCTGGACTTATTTGACAGCTTTAAATGTTATGCTATTCAGTTTATTGCACTGGCCTTGTGCAACAACGCTTTTAACAATAAAAAGAGAAACTGGAAGTTTAAAATGGACTGCCTTAGGATTTTTAATGCCTACTGTACTTGCTTTTGTTGTTTGTTTTTTAACAACTACAATTTACAATTTGTTCATATAATTAGCATTAGTTAGTATTAAAGGTGTTTTTTAAATACTATTTAAAACTTTATAGATATTATTATAAAACATAGAGATATACTCAGTGATAGGTATAATTACTTAATATTTGAATATATCTCTATTTTAATTTTTACTTAGATATTTGGATTGAAATCTCGGTCATATAATTATCTTCATTACTTTCACAAAAGAAGTCAAGTATACTCTCCTCATATGAATTTCCGACAATTTCATATCCGTTCTCATATATATACTTTTTCAATTTTTCATAAGATTTATATGAATCCTCATATTTTCCAATATGCTTTATACACGCATACATTCCCTCTGGCTTTATATATAACTTTTTGTCTTTTATTTTTTTATCTATTTTTAAATAAAAACTTGATATGCTCAAATAGTCTTCATTTTTTATATTATCATTACTTACTATTACTCCTAACTCATATCCTTGATACAAATTTTTTAATTTACAGTAATTAGTAAAATCTATTAATTCCATCATAAAATCACCATTACTCATACTACTCAAGTCGCTTGATAAGACTAAGTATTCCTCAAACCTTTTTGATATATAAATTTCTTCATTATTCATTTTAGAAATTCCTTCAACTGTTGTATTTATTCTATTTTGCATTTTAGAACTTATCTTTCTTAATTTTTTTATTTTTTCTCTTATCTTTTTTTCTTCTTCTCTAAGCATTTTTACACAAAGTTGGGGGCTTCTATTTTGTATATACGCTTTTATTTCTTCTAGACTCATTCCTATTTCTCTTAGTGATTGTAATATATCCAATGTATCATATTGATAGACTGAATAATATCTATAATTATTTTTATCTTTATATTCTGGAGAAAAAACTCCTATTTTATCATAAAAAATTAATGTCTGTTTAGATATTCCACACAACTTTGCAAATTCACCTGTGGTAAAATACTGTTTTTCCAAGGGCTACACACTCCTTATTTTCTTGTTTTCTATATAGTTACTATATTCTTTATTATTAGCTAAATCAAGTAATTCTTATTTAAGGAAGTTAGTATATTTTATTTTTAAGAATTAAATGTCAGCCATGTGTCAGTTGAATATTTATTTAAACTATCAAAATTTTTTTCTTCTATTTTTAAACATTCCTTAATGTCAATCCTCTTTTCTCAACACAACTCCTTTTATGTTTTATATAAAAAGTAGATAATTTAAACTTTCATTTTGATACATGCCCTTTTAACTGTTTATTACCATTCTTTTTTAATTTATATAAATATTGAGTACTCCATTCACATAATGATTTAAAAACTGGTTCTAGTGTTTTCCCTAATTTAGTAAAAATATTCAACTTTGATTGGAATTTCTGGATAGACTCTTAAAACAAGGAGCTAATAGCTATCAGATACCAATTAATATTATCTATTCATGTACATGTATTCTTATAAATATATTGACATTTTATAGTAATATTTATATAATGAATATGAATTCAAATTCATTATGATTGGAGAAATTTTATGAAAAATACTGTTCCTGATAAAACAGATAGTAAAAAATTTTTAAAAAGAAAAGCTATACTTGATGCAGCTGTAAAAGTCTTTTCTGAAAAAGGATATATTGATTCTTCTATAAAAAATATTACTGATGAAGCCTCTGTATCTGTAGGCTCTTTTTATTCTTACTTCGATAATAAAGAAGATGTATTAGAACAAATATATGAAGAAATTTTGGATATGAGTCTAAAATTGGCTTCTAATGTTTGTATAGGTACAAATGATAGTCCCTTTAAAAAATTCACTTTAGCAATGACTTGTGCTATTTGGACATATGTAAGAAATAAGGAGTTGTCAAGGATACTATTTGTAAAATCTACTGGCGTTAATGAATTGTTTGAGAAGAAACGTTGGGATATATTAGATAAAACAAATATTTATTTGAAAAATATATTGAAACATTTAAACGAAGTTCATTCCTTTGATATCAATAATATTGATGTAACTTCAGTACTGCTTACTCATAGTATATTTGGTGTTATAACTTACTGGCTTGATGAAAAATTTACAAATAATTTAGAAGATGTTATATTTTCTTTGTGTACTTATCATCTTAGGGCTTTGAAAATTGATTTCACAGATGATGATGTAAATCAATATATCATTCAAATTCTTACATCAGATTATGAAACTCTTCTTAAGTAAAAGAAAAAGTAATTATCTAAAAAACGTGTAAGTAGCTCAATTTACATTTAGCTTTAAAACAGTACTGTTAAACCTTTATCTATAGCAGTCAATAGTTTTATTAAACTTAAGGAGGTAGTTACAATGAAAGAATATCGAACAAATGAAATTTATGGTGACCTTTACGAAAATGATGGAAAACCACTAGTTATTGTCTTGGGTGGTAGTAGACCAGGTCTCCCAATAATAGGTGGTGATTTACTCAAATATTTAAAATCTAATTATAATGTTTTATTACTTGCATATTTTGGTGTTGGAAATCTTCCCAAAACCTTGGAAAGATTTCCAATAGAGTATTTTATAAAAGCTATTAATTTCATTATGGAAATACTTAAACTAAATAATAGTCAGGTAGTTATTATTGGTAACTCCAAAGGAGGAGAGGCTGCTTTGTTATTATCAAATTATTTTGAATCAGCTATTACTATTGCTTGTGTCTCTGGATGTTATGTATTCCAAGGTCTACCAATTAATTCATTTAGCATGAAACATCCAAAATCCTCATGGTCATTAAATAATATTGAAATGCCATATATTAAATTTTATTATGACAAAGAGGTTATAAGAGATGCAGAGAACAATATTTATTCTACTTGTTATGAAAAATCTATCGAAAATAATTTTAATAAAGACGCATTAATCAGCATTGAACAATATAACGGAAAAATATTATTACTTTCTGCTGAAAATGATAAATACTGGCCAAGTAAAAAAATGAGTTCTATTCTAGTTGAAAATAGTATAAAAAAAGATAATATTAAACATATTGTATTGGACTTAGAGGGACATTATTTTTTAGAATATGATAAATCAAGTCAAAATATAATTACTTTTCTAAAGAAAAATGCCCAGTCTTTAGCTTAAAGATTTAAACACAACAAGATATAAACTTCGAAATAAATTAAATGTATATATGCCACCTTTTTTTACAATTACTCCTGATAATTATAAAAAAAGGTAGCAACTATTTATAGGTTCTACCTTTATGTACTCAACATCGTATTTCATTTTGATTATATTAACAGTTTCAATTATTATAATTACATGCATAAAATTCCTTTAATGATAAGATAAATAACCATAAATTTACAAATTCAATTAATATCAATTATCTATTTTTAAGGTATCAAAAATTTCCCTTGCTGTTTGTGGCTTTCCAAAAAAATATCCTTGTATATAATCTGGTTTCATTTGTTTAACTAAATTATACTCCTCCTTTGTTTCTACTCCCTCTAAGCAGACTTCTATGCCCACATCGTGACAAATTGCAACAATAAAATGTATAAATGTAGCATCAAACTTACTTTTTAATATATCTTTGACAAATACTCTATCAATTTTTACTATATCTATTGGAGAAAATTTTAAAACTTCTAACGATGAATATCCAGTACCAAAATCGTCCATAGCAATACGAATTCCTAAGTCTTGTAAAACCTTAAACTTATGTTGTAAAATACTCATATTTTGTACTGTATGACTTTCAGTTAATTCTAAAACAAGATTTTGATAAGGAAAATTTTCTTCATCTATAATTTTGATTATATCCTCAATAAATGTATCCTCTAATACTTGAACAGCTGAAATATTTACACTTACTGTAAAAAGTGGATAATAAGTAATCCACTCTCCACAAGTACGTAGTGCCATCCGAAGTACCCATGCTCCAACAATATTTATCATATCATTTTCTTCTAAAATTGGAATAAATTCTAAAGGAGAAATTGCTTTACATTCACTATTAGTCCATCTTAAAAGCACTTCTACACCTATTATCTTATGACTTTGTGTATCTACTTGTGGCTGAAATCTGAGGCTGAATCCCCGAAAATTGTCATTAATTGATGCTTTCAATTCCCACATCATTGCTAATGAATACATTTTATTTTTTAATATTTCTTCAGAGAAAAAAACAATTCTGTTCTTACCATGCTCTTTAGCATACTGCAAAGAGTAACTAGCATATTTACTAAGTTCTTTTACTGTATCTCCATGTCTTGGATATATAACACAACCAGCAGAAATTGTTATATTTAATCCATATTTTCTCCACAAGTGAAGATGTATAATTAAATTCTGTATTTGCTCATATAAAAGTTGAATTTCCTTTTCTTCAACATTATCAACGAGAATTCCCATTTCATCACTATCAAGCTTATAAAGTTCCGCATTACCTGGTAAAATAGATTGTATAGATTGTGCTAAAGTTTTTATTATATTATCTCCAAAGTCTCTATCATACATCTCATTAACATTTTTAAAATCATCAATATTCAATAATACTATACACAATTTTTCAATCATAGGATTTGAAAGTTTATCCTCAAACGCACTCATAAATTCATAGTAATTCAACAACTGTGTTAATGGGTCAATCTTATTTTGTTTCCCTAATTGTGTCATTATTCCAGCAAAAATGCTTGGTTCTCCAAATTCATCACGCATTAATTGCCCTCTACATCTTAACCAAATATATTCTCCAATACGATTTTTAGCCCGGAACTCTACTGAATGATAATCCATATGATTTTTACCTATTTCCATATTCGACTTATAAAAACGATTCCAGTCTTCTGGATGTACAATTTGCTTCCAGTAAACAAGTGGATTCTCCACAATTTCTCCTGGTAAATCAAATAGTTCAACCTGTGATGGTGAATATCGAAAGACTCCTGTTTTCATATTGCAAATATATATATACTCATCTGTACCTCTAATCAAAGCATCATAAAGTAATGTAGAATCATAATCAAACTTACTTCTTAAGATATTAAAATCTTCAAAATCATCTCTTTCTTCTTTGGTATTTGATATTTGATAAAATTCATCAAACTTAACTTGCTCATTTAAACTTGTCGAGTTTGTAATATCTATAGATTGATGCATATGAACAACTGTATCATCTTGCCATGTAATTAAACTATCATAATTCTCAAAAATTCGATTTAATTTATTACATTTTTCATACCACTTTATTAATATTCCTTTTTTATTATTCTTTAGCAGTTCTAAAACTTTATAAAAACTACAGGGGGCATTTTTTTCAGAATATAGTACCTCCCAACAAACTTTATCTTCTGGAACCGAAATATTATATTCTTTTTTCATATTTTTATTCATGAAAATTATTTTATTAGTATGAATATCCGTAATATATATATTAAACTGTAGTTGATTTAATATAACCTCAAGATTATGTTTGTTCATATACTTACCTCCTTCATTATTACTATTATTTCTAATAATATTCCTAGATTTTTTTTATTATAGAGGATTTATTTATCATTTATATATACATTAAATAGATCAATTTAATTGAAAAACTTATTTCTTTCTATTTTAAATTATAGTTGATAAAAAAAAATACATCAATATCATATTATCAATTTTAAGGAGATTATTGCTATATAATGGCTTGTAAATCTTGTCTTAAATTTTAATCCAGTATTTATCTTGATAAAATCAAACACAAAATAGACTATATATTTTTTATTATTTTAAACTTTGAGATAAAAAGATATAATATTGATAATATAAAGTAAAAAAAAATATTTTTTTACTTTATATGAAATTATTTTCATTATGTATTGTAAACTTTAAAATATTGAATTTAATAAATACCATAATTTTTTTACTTGTATTTTATTATATAGATTATGTTTTATATGAATTATCTAACTATATTTATTTTATTAATTTATGAAGATATTATTTTAAAGCTTTTTTAATTAGCTACATCTTTATCAGAATAAGACAATATAAATAAAAATACATTTAATCAATTTTTATAGAATTAATTGTCAACTTTTTATTTAAATGGTAAAATATCCATGGATGGTATCTTGTTATAAGAACTATACTTTAAATGTTTTTAATTATTTTGTCTTATATAACTCATATCTTCGTGAATGAGATTGGAAATTAAGATGTTGTATCACAAATTGGAGGTGATACTATTAAAATAGGATTTATTGGCTCCGGAAAAGTTGGTACATCTTTAGCAAATTATTTTTTGTCAAAGGATTATTGTGTAACAGGTTTTTATGGAAGAAATCAATTATCTTTATTAGAATCAACAGATTTAACAAAAACAAAGATTTATAGTAAATTGAAAGACATTATTTATGAAAATGATATATTATTTATTACAACATCAGATGATTCTATTGAAATTATAGACAAAAAACTTTCCAAATTTAATTTAAAACATAAATACATTTGTCACACCAGTGGCTCTTTAAAATCTAGTATATTGTTCTATTCAAAAAAAGCAGGTGCATTAATTTATTCTATCCATCCTATATTTGCATTTTCCAATAAAAACACTGATATAAAAAAAATGAAAGAAATTTGTTTTTCCATAGAAGGCGATAGTGAAAAAGATGATTCATTTATTCAAAATTTTATAGATAGTTTAGGAAATCAATTTTTCGTAAGAGATAAGAATACTTCATCCACTTATCATTTAGCTAATGTTTTAGTTTCAAATTTAGTGCTATCTTTACTAGATGTAGGAGTAAGTTATTTTATCAAGTTAGGTTTATCCGAAGAAGAAGCTTTGAAAGCTATAAATCCTTTAGTCAAAATAAATATAGAAAATATACTTAATAATGGATTTACTAAAGCTCTTACTGGGCCTATTGCTCGTGGGGATATAACACCAATAAAAAAACATTTATCAGCATTAGATAAAAAAGATGAAGATATTTACAAAATACTTTCCTTAAATCTACTAAAAATAATAGCCTTAGCAAATGAAGATTCATCAAAATGTACAAAAAATCTTTCTATAGAAAATGCAGTTGAAAATTTAATAAGTAAATCTGAGAAATACAAAGAGATTTACAAAATTTTAGGAGGAAAAAACGATGAAAAATACTGTAATGACTTTTAAAAATGCTAAAAGTGAAGGAAAAAAGCTATCTATGCTTACTGCTTATGATTACTCAATAGCAAAAATAATGGATGAGTGTAATATAAATGGTATTTTAATAGGAGATTCATTGGGAATGGTCATAAAAGGAGAAGAAAACACTCTATCTGTTACTATAGATGAAATTATATATCATACAAAAGCTATAAAAAAAGGTGCAAAAAATGCCTTAATAGTAAGTGATATGCCATTTCTATCTTACCACGTTTCTATAGAAGATGCTGTTAAAAATGCTGGTAGACTTGTAAAAGAAGGTGGCGCACATGCTGTAAAATTAGAAGGTGGCTCAAGTATTATAGAACAAATAAAATGCATTGTAAATGCTCAAATACCAGTAATGGGTCATTTAGGTCTAACACCTCAATCTGTAAATTCATTTGGCGGATTTAAGGTTCAAGGAAATACTAGTGAAACTGCAAAACAACTAATTGAAGATGCTAAATTAATAGAAAAAGCAGGTGCATTCTCTATTGTTCTTGAAGGAGTTCCTGCTAAAATAGCTGAGATGGTGACTAATTCTATTTCAATTCCTACAATAGGAATAGGTGCAGGAATTAATTGTGATGGTCAAATTTTAGTTTATCAGGATATGTTGGGAATGTTTGGAGATTTCGTACCTAAATTTGTAAAGCAATATGCAAATATAGGAGATATAATGAAAGATTCAATTAAAAATTACATACTAGAAGTTGAAACAGGTGCATTTCCACAAGAAAAACATAGCTTTTCAATAAATGAATCTGAATTAAAAAAATTATACTAAGATTAAGGATGGTACAAAATGCTTGTAAAAGAAATTAAATCATTAAAAAATATAATTAAAGATTGGAAAAAATCTGGCTATTCTATAGGGCTCGTTCCTACCATGGGATTTTTGCATGAAGGACATCAAAGTCTTATCAAAAAAGCTGTAAAAGAAAATGATAAAGTAGTTGTGAGTGTATTTGTAAATCCAACTCAATTTGGACCCAATGAAGATTTTAATAACTATCCAAGAGATATAGAAAAAGATTTTAAATACTGTATGGATAATGGTGCATCAATAGTATTTAATCCATCATCAGAAGAAATGTATTTAAAAGGAAATTGTACTACTATAAATGTGTCTGGACTTACAGAATTCCTTTGTGGTTCTAAAAGACCTGTTCATTTTGGAGGTGTATGTTTAATTGTTTCAAAATTTTTAAATATAGTAACCCCTGATAAAACTTATTTTGGAGAAAAAGATGCTCAACAATTAGCAGTAATCAAAAGAATGGTCAAAGATTTGAATATAGACACGGAAATAATAGGCTGTCCTATAGTTCGTGAAAATGATGGTTTAGCAAAAAGCTCAAGAAATACATATCTTTCAAGAGAAGAAAGAAAATCAGCTTTAGTTTTAAATGAAAGTTTGAACTTAGCAAAAGAAGAATTAACAAAAGGAAATCTAGATGTAAAAAAAATAAAAGAATTAATAATCTCTAAAATAACTTCTAAAGATTTAGTAAAAATAGATTATGTTGAAATTGTAGATAGCGAAACATTACAACCTGTTAAACAAATAGAAAGTTCTATACTCGTAGCAATTGCCGTTTTTATAGGGAAAACTAGATTAATTGATAACTTTACATTTCAGTTAAATATATAAATTATAATTTTATAAAATTTATACGATTATAAAAGGATTTTTTAAAAATTAGATTTACTTAAAGTTATTATTAATTTCAATTATATAAGTGTGCTACTAGCACACTTATATTTTTTTATGTAATTTGACTTGTTAAATTTTCTTAACTTAACTACCTAATGATTGGGTTTGAAAAGTTAGTATTTCTTCCTTTTGTATAAAAATTTATCCAGTTTTGCAATTATAATATCCAGTTTTACATATCCACTTGTAAAATATATGTAAGCAATATATCATACTATATATATTTATAAATGAAATAATGTCTACTATTTACTGAATATTTTTATTTTTTTGTTTTTTAGGGGGATTGATTGTGTTTAAAGATAAAATCGATGAATGTGTTCATATAATGACTGCATATATTGCTAGTTTAAAAGAATACTATTCATTCATAGAAACTCAAATTGGTGATTTTATAAAAAAATATGGAGAAGAGATTGTAGAGTTATGTCTCCATAGAATAATGATTCTACTATGTGAGTGTGGTTTGGCATAACATTAAATATATTGAAGTGGGGAAGAAAAATTTTATATAAGATTCTCTTCTTACCCACTTTAATATATCAATCTTATACTTTATTTTTTACAGAATTTACTGTCTTAACTATAATAAATCATACATAATTATCATAGATTTAAGTCCTATCCATAGACTTAGTCATTTCATTTATTCTATTTGGTTCTTCCTATTCAAAAAATTATACATGTTCTATTTAATACAGTTTACAATATTTCATATTTTACACTAGCTAACTTTACCATCTCTTTTTAGTTTTAAGACATTTAGACCATTTATAAATTACGCTTTACTTATTCCTCTTACCTATTTCATATATTATTCTATACATTAAATTATTCTTATTTTAATAATACTTTTTTATTGATATATTTATTATACAATCTTTTACTTATCATTGTCTCTAAATTGTTTACATACTTGATTTAATCCAATTGATACTCCCCAACATAGAATTCCTTGTAACACAGAAGTTGGATTAAACCCTAACATCCAAACAGAAAATACTACTCCAAATGCAAGCAATATAATAGGAATGTACTTATCACTTAATTTTTTATATTTTTTAAACCCCATACCTAAGACATTAAGTGCAACTATTAAAATTAACAATTGTTGTGGTATAAAACTTATTAAACTATCCATGTATTATCCTCCTCAAAATATTTTTTCTAATAAACTTGTATGCTTATTTCAGCAAATCACTTAAGCATATTCTAAGAGAATTTAAGTTGCACTCATATAAGGCTTTTATTTTTTCTTTATTTTTTGCTTATAATACCTTCAATTCGCCAATTTGTTCTCTATATTTAATTATGCTTGCTTCATATTTATTCAAATTTTCTTATAAAAGTTCTTGTTTTGCAAAAAACATTTGTTTCATATTAAGCTAACAATTCCCTTTACAACAGTAGAAAAAATGAACATATTACAAAATCATGCTATAATTATCACAAGAAAAAAGTCAATAAATTATCAAATATAACACAAGAAAATATTGAAAACGCTAAATTGATAATGAATGAAAATTCATACCATACAGCAATTATTGTAAGCGACCCATTGCATATGAAAAGGGCAATGCTAATGGCAAATGATTATGAAATAGAAGCTTATAGTTCTCCAACACCGACAACAAGATATATAAGTTTAAAGAGCAAACTACCATTTTTAGCAAGAGAAGAATTTTTTTATATAGGATATAGAATATATAGAAATTTTCAGTAAAGTATTATTCATGTGCTCAATAAAAGTATTGATAAAGTAAATTTTTTAACTATAATTAAATAAAAAATATTGATATTAATAGCAATATAATTAGTTAATTTTTCCCTAATATACATAAATTCAAATATTAAGAATAAAGTATTATAAATAAGATACTTTCTAAAGGGAGGAAATTATGATAGATAATCAAAAATATGCTATTTTATCGCTAGAATTACATTTATTTTTTGCAAGAATTATGAAGGAACATTCTCTTTTTCTAGAGGCAGGATTTACACATAAAGATTATAATCTTGCTATGGAAGCTGACCACTATAAAAAACAATTTGAAGATTTGTTATCATATACTGTTAGCGCTAGTAATGGTATAATCAGACCTGATATATTATATTCAGAAGAGATTGTAACCACTCTCACATTGAATGCAGAACAAAAAACCGAAGAACTTACAGGAATAGAAATAAATCAAAACTTAACTACAAGAGAATTGAACCTACAAAGTGGTGTAAATCCTCAAGTTGGTCAAGATTTAGTAGACTATGTAGCTCAGCTTAACTCTGATGCAATAAGATTACTTGATGGGCTTATTGACTTAAAAGAAAGGGTTTTAGATGGAGTACTATCATGTACCCTTTTTACTTCAAACTATCCACTACTTATTGAACATATAATACATGAAGCAAACTTGTATCGTTCCTATGTAATTGACTTAGAAAATAAAATAGATATTGATTTGAAAAATTTTAAAGAAGTAGAATTATTCTGGGACCATATTATGATGGAACATGCTCTATTTATGAGAGGATTACTCGACCCATCTGAAAGTGAACTAATAAATACTGCAAATGAATTTGCCATAAAATTCAATGAATTAATTGAAAAAACAAATGAAATGACTGATACTGATGTAGCAAGTATTACAGAGGAAACGCTAAATGAAACTGTTGAATTTAAGGATTTTAAAGAAGCAGGTACATCAGGAATAGAAGAATGTAAGATAAAATCTATAATATTACCACTTTTGGCAGACCATGTATTAAGAGAAGCCAACCACTATGTTAGAATATTGGAAAGTTATAAAAATATGTAATTAAAATTCCTTTTAATCTCTATGTATTTAATCAAAATAAAGGTACACATAAATCGTACCTTTATTTTTTTATATTCTATAGAATTTAAATCATTTATTATAAAAGAACTAATCTTCTATAATTAATAACTTTATTTTTAATAAATAAAAAATTAAAAATATCCACAAGTACGTTTTTGTAAGCCCTTCTATCCCTCCAATGATTTATTAAAATTTTAATAGTAAATCTTATCCTAGAAAAATATTTATGTTATAACTATATTATAACTAATTAATAATTTGTAGTTATAATCTTAAAATTTAAATACGGGAGTGATTTTAGTATGATAAGACAAACACCTTTAGAAAAACGATATGACAAGTTAGGGCCACATATCGTTAAAGCTCTTAAAAAACGTTACTTTGATGCTTATTACTGTAAAACTAAGAATGATGCTTTACAACAAATCTTAGATTTGATTCCTCAAAATCATGTAGTATCATGGGGAGGTTCTGAAACTCTTAAAGAAATGGGAGTACAAACTGCTGTTAGAGATAAAGGATTTAAAGTCATTGATAGAGATTTAGCAAAAACTCCAGAAGAAAGAACAGAAATTATGCGCCAGGCTCTTCTATGTGATACTTTTTTAATGAGTAGCAATGCAATTAGTGAAGATGGACAACTCTTCAATATTGATGGAAACGGAAATCGTGTAGCTGCAATGATATTTGGTCCAAAAAACGTTATAGTTGTAGCTGGTATGAATAAAATTGTTAAAAATATTGACGATGCAGTACAAAGAGCTAGAACAATTGCTGCACCAGCTGTTGTACAACGTTTTCAGGATGTAAATACTCCATGTTATACTAATGGAAGTTGTATAGATTGCAAAAGTCCTGAAAGTGTCTGTGCATATATGGTAACTACAAGAATCAGTCGTCCAGCAAACAAGATAAAGGTAATATTAGTAGGAGAAAATCTTGGTCTATAAAATATACATACATTTAATCAAATCTATAAATAATAAAATTAAATAACTTAATCATAAAGGTGGTAAAATAAAATTCCTTAATAAAAATTTCATTCTACCACCTTTATAACCTTTTAAAACTTTTGCATTTATTTTCTTGATTTTCACTTATTTACATACTCTTAATTTTAGGAATTAAAGTATCTACTCCCTTTATTTGGGCTTCAACAATATATAAGCTTTGAATTGTATTTCCTATAAAAACCTCATTTACACCTTGCTCTTTCATATTCTCAACCTGCTTCTTGATTCCATCTTCGTATTTTTTAAGTAAATCCCTTCTCTTCTCTAATAATATTATACTTCTATCTTTACCTAATATCCTAATAAAAAACACTGCTATTGAAAATGGAGTTATATCATAGTCAAAATTACAAATAAAGCTTTCTATAGTATCTAATAATTCTTGGCTTCCCTTTTCTGTAATACTATAAACAGTTTTATCTGGCATATTACCACTTTTTTCAATACATCCAACTATATATTCTTTTTTTTCAGCACTTTTAATTGTCGCATATACAGTTGAATCTGCAATATTATACCAACTCTTCACATTTAGTTTAGAAAGTAGCTTAGTTAATTCATATGCATTCACTGGTTTCTCTTGGATAATACCTAAAAGAATAGTCATTGTTTTTGAAAGCAAATTTATTTCCTCCTTGACACTATTATGCATATATAGTACTCTATATATAGAGTACTATATATTTACATTATAATTTTATCATTAAATGTACTAAAAAAAAAGAGTACTATAACTAAAATAAATTTTGGGGAGGTTTAAGATTATGAATTTTAATTTACTTAATCTTTCATGGGAAGATATTTTAAATTTAGACAAAGAAAAATTAATAGTATTTGTTGGAATTGCTCCAATAGAGGAACATGGTAAACATCTACCAATAGGTGTAGATATTTATGAAACAGAAGCATGGATTAATCTTGCTATTGAGAAACTAGATTCAGTTCTACCCAATTATTATTATGGAAAACTCCCTATAATACCTTTTGGCTTTGCAGATATGGGAACTTTCCCAGGTAATATTCATGTTAGTCGTGAGTTGATTTACAAAATAACTTATAGTACATTAGAAAATATAGTTAAATGGGGTATTACAAACATCATCGTTATATCTGGTCACGCTGACCCACTACATACAATTACTATAGAACAATCTTGTGAGGCAATCAATAAAGAGTATGGAATAGTTTCAATTTCACCTATGGGTTCAATTTTTAATTCTGAACAAAAGGAGATACTTAGAGATTTTCCTGATTTTGTTGAAGAAAAAATCAAACTATTTCCAAATGATTTTCATGCTGGATGGATTGAGACATCAAATATGTTAGCACTGTACCCTGAATTAGTAAATGATAATTATCAAGAGCGACCTGATATATCTATCAAAGATAATGAAATGATGGATATTCAAAAAGTTATTAATGTAATCAAAAATGAAGGTCATATCGGATTTCCTAAAGAAGCTAGCAAAGAATTAGGAATTGAATTAAATAATAATATTGGAGAAGAAATATGTAAAGCTACACATAATTTTATTTTTCGTTCTAATTACGAAAAATATATGCACCATCCTCTATATGATATACCTGCTTTAAAACTTAAAATTTAAAGTATACAATTAAAAACTCATTTTATTATCTATTTAGCTCCATTAGAAACATATAAAAATATTACATATTGAAAAATTTTAGTTTTATAATTATCTTTAAAGTTAAATTTTTATAAAATTATATAATTTACTTATAATATATAAAAAACTTACATAAAATAGCACTTATAACTGCTTATGAGTGCTATTTATCTTATATTCTTCTCTTCTATTTACAAAACCAAGTATTTCCACCTCATACTACCTCTACAATAGCAATTGCGAGAATAATTACAAAGACTACCAAGACTATGTACTTTAGATATTTTAAATATTTATCACCATAAACTTTTTTTATCTTTGTTAGAAATGATATTTTATATAATAAATCTTGTACAAGTCCAAAAGGACAAAGCTATCCACAGGTAAATCTTCCAAAAAATCACCAAATGTCATTAAAAAACCAATAATTTGAACTGAGAATTTACACTCTCAACTTGACAAAACTGCTTGTAATAAATCTATTGGACATGTACCAAATAGAATAAATAAAACAATAACTATAATAATAGAAATACCTTTTTTATTATCTTTAATAAAGTTACTCATTGTCCTTGATATAGTTTTTTGTTGATTTAAAGCTATTTGTCATATAAACAAACTTTTTCTTGACTATATAGTTACTATATAGCTTATTATATATAGAGAGTAATAAAAGGAGGTAAAATTTATGGAAAATTTATTTACAAGAAAATTCACTACTTTTGAATTTCTAAAATTTGTTTCTCCTGCAATTATATCCATGATATTTATATCTTTATACACAATAATAGATGGTATCTTTGTATCAACATTAGTTGGTTCAGATGCTCTTGCTAGTATAAATATTGTACTACCTATAATCAACCTTGTTTGTGGATTTGGAATAATGATGGCAACTGGAGGAGGAGCTATAGTTTCTATACGTATGGGCGAAAATAGACAAGATGATGCCAACTCTACATTTTCTTTTATAGTTTTGTTTTCATTGATTGTTGGAATTTTATTTACAGTAATCTCGTATTTTTTTGTCAAGGAAATATCTATTTTGCTTGGAGCAACAGATAAATTGCTACCCTATTGTATAACCTATGGTAAAGTTATGATTTTATGTACACCATTTTATATTTTAAAATTTATATTTGAATATTTTATACGAACTGATGGGAACTCTAAATTTAGTTTATTTCTATCAGTCATTGGTGGTGTAACGAATATAATATTAGATTATATATTTATTAAGTATTTTGGAATGGGTCTTTTAGGCGCTGCGGTTGCAACTGCTATAGGTATTATTTTAACTTGTATTTTAGGTATTATTTACTTCTTATCAAGTAAATCTACACTAAAACTTAGAAAACCAAAAAATGATTTTAGGCTTATAAGAGATACCATGATAAATGGTTCTTCTGAGATGGTTACAGAGTTATCTACAGGTATTACAACATTCTTATTTAATATAGTCGCTTTAAAGTTAGCAGGAGAAAATGGACTTGCAGCTCTTACTATAGTATTGTATGCTCATTTTTTAATGACCTCGGTATATTTAGGCTTTGCTGCTGGAGTATCTCCATTAATAAGTTATAATTTTGGTGCTGAAAATAGTGACAAGTTAAAAGAAACATTTAAACATTCAATTAAATTTATATTAGTTTCTTCTTTGTTAGTGTTTATTGTTGCCTTAGTCTTCGCACCACTTATTGTTAGAGTCTTTGTAAACCCAGACAATACAGTATTTGAACTAGCTTTACATGGATTAAAAATATTTGCTTTTGCTTTTTTATTTGTTGGAATAAACATATTTGCATCAGGATTTTTTACAGCATTTCATAATGGAAAAATTTCGGCTATTATATCTTTTAGTCGTGCCTTTGTTTTTATAATCATAGGAATTGTAATTCTTCCTCCGATGTTGAACTTGACTGGATTATGGCTTACTGTTCCATTTGCTGAAATTCTAACTATATTTATATCTATTCCACTTATAAAAAAATATAAAAGTAGATATAACTACTAAAAATATATATTTATTAGAATAAATAAACCTGCCTTAAAACACAAATTTATAAATTTGATTTTTTGGCAGGTTTTAATTTATTTACAATAAGTCATTTGCATAATCTTTAATTGGTGCCTTTCTAAGCAATAAAACTATGAATAGTACACAAATCACCATAATACCTACTTTTGTTCCCAATAAAATAAATGGATTTTGGAATAAATAAATAATTTTTTCTAAATATATCAATATCTTATCTATATTCTTAGTTGCAAAATTAATCATATAAATTATTACTAATACAGGTATGCCTATCAACATAATAACACTGGTAGCTTTTCTAACTCTATATGTAAAAGCGCCTAATAATGCACCTATAAGACCTACGAATATTTCATTTACAACTATCTGTACAAAATAATTTAAATAAGTTAGTGGTATACTCGATGTTGTTGGCTCTATTAGAGCAGATATAGATGTCCAAATTGCATCTTTCTTTAGTAAAGTTGACAAATCTATACTGTAACCTGTTATAATCTCTATAAATAATTTTGATAAAAAAATTAAAACCATACCTACAATAGAAATTATAAAGCTTAAAACAATTAAATTCGTAACAATAGCTTTTATACAACTTTTTCTATCTGCTCTTATACTTAAAGCTCCTGAGAAATCTTTATTAACCATATTTACTCCATACACAAATATCAGTATAGTTAGATATGTTAAAATAGGGTTCACATTTGTATATAGATTATTTTTAGATACTTCACCAAAGGCTTTAAGAGCTATTACTGGCAAAATATTCATAACAATTCCTACAATTACAAATGTGATTATATATAACTTAGTATTTTTGTTAAAAAATTTTATATATGGCTTTAATTCATTCATTTACAATCCCTCCTTCTTAGTCATGTTAACAAACATGTCTTGTAATCCTATATATCCTACTTCAATATTTGAATTTCTAATCACTTTTTCATCATTTTTACTAAAATCACCATAGTAAAAATAAGCAACTGTATTACCAAATGCTTTTTTAGGCTTTATATTTTTTATAGACTCTAATTTCTCTAGCTCTTCTTTGTTTCCAGTAATGTAATGAGCTTTTTGTTTTATAACATCTATCTCTTCATCTACAATAATCTTGCCCTCGTTTAATATTACTACATGTTCCAATAAATCATCTATTTCATCTATCAAATGAGTTGATATTATTATCGTTCTTGGTTTTTTTATGTAATTATCCAAAATTATGTTATAAAATTCTTGTCTATTTACTGCATCTAGACCTATTGTTGGTTCATCAAATATAGTGATAGCCGAATTAGAGCAAATTCCTATTATATTTGATAGTACAGTTTTCATTCCTCGTGACAATTGTCTATACTTTTTTTTAGTATTTAAATCAAAATATTTACATAATTCTTCTTCTAATCCTTTATCATAATTTTTATAGAAACTAGAAGAAAACTCAAATACTTGACTTACTTTAAAATCTGGGCTATAAAATTCTTTTTCTCTCACAATACAGACTTCTTCCAATACTTTTACATCTTCTTTTAAGTTATTCCCTAATATTTCTATTTCGCCTTCATTTTGAATCAACTGATTTACCATTATGTTTAATAGTGTAGTTTTTCCAGCTCCATTTTTACCTAATAAACCATATATTTTATTTTCTTCAAAGTTTAAAGACATATTACTAAAAATTTTTTGTTTTTTAAAACTATGAGATAAATTTTTAATCTTAATAGAACTACTCATATGTTATATCCTCCTTGAAATTGATTATAATATCAACTAGCTCTTCTCTATTTATTTCTAATTTGTCAGCTTCTTGAAGTAGATTTTTTATGAAATTATGTTTAAAATTTTCTTTTCTAGCTTCTTTTATAATAGTTTTTGCACCCTCTGATACAAACATCCCTATACCTCTCTTTTTATATAGAATATTCTTGTCAACCAGTACATTTATTCCTTTTAATACTGTAGCTGGATTAATCTTATAAAGCTTTGAAAGCTCAGTTGTTGATGGAACCTGTTCTTCTTCTTTTATTCCATTTGATAGTATCTCGTCTTCAATCGCTTGTGCTATCTGAATAAATATAGGTTCTTCATTGTTTAATACTAATTTCATAGGCTCCTCCTTTCCACATTAGTTAATTACTCAACTAACTAACTATATAACTTATAATATCTTGAAAAAGATTCTCTGTCAATACTAAATAAAAAAAACAGAGGAAAAATTCCCTCTGTTTTTTATTCTATAAATTCATAATTAAAGTTTAATCCTTATTGCTTACTCATAAATTTAGAAATTTAATAGTCTGTTGTATTCTCATTCTTTAATATTTTACATATTGAGCTAGTTCCTAGTCTTTCAGCTCCTGCTTCTATAAATTTTTCTGCATCAGAAATTGATTTAACACCTCCAGCAGCTTTTATCTTTACATCTTTTCCAACATGTTCTTTCATAAGCTTTATATCTTCTAAAGTAGCCCCACCTGTTCCCATTCCAGTAGATGTTTTTATAAAATCAGCACCTGAAATTGTCACTATTTGGCACATCTTTATTTTTTCATCTTCATCTAAATAACATGTTTCTATAATAACTTTTAAAACTTTCTCTCCAATAGCTTTTTTTATTTCTTTTATCTCATTTTCTATATTTTCATAAGCTTCATTTTTTATATCTGAAATGTTTACAACCATATCAACTTCGTCTGCTCCATTTTCAATGGCATCTCTTGCTTCAAATACTTTTGTAGCAGTAGTTTGATATCCTAAAGGAAACCCTATTACTGTACATACTTTTATTCTACCTTTTAGATATTCTGTCGCTCTTTTTACATATGAAGGTGGTATACAAACTGATGCTACATTCATATTTACGGCTTCATCACATAAAATTTTAATATCTTCCCATGTAGTTGTAGCTTTTAAAATAGTATGATCCACTGTTTTTAATATATGTTTCATAAAATCCTCCTAAATTTGTGATTAATATAATTAAACTACTTTTTTAAATGCAGTTTTCTTTTTGCAATGTTTAGTATCATGTCAACTTCTTCAACCCTAAAAATATTCATTAATAATGTGTAAATTCCACCTCCAACTATAACTGCAATAGTTAATGATACAAACTCATTAAATGTGCCTACTCCCAGAATTCCAAATACAAATTTATACGTAAGGTATGATAAAATACTCATAATAAAAGATGCAGCTAAAGATTTCAAAGTTGCTTTTATTATTTTATCTTGACCAAAATATCCAACCTTTCTTTTTAAATTCCAGAAAAGTAACAATATACATGCAATTGATGATGAACTTGTTGCAAGTGCAAGACCGCCATGAGCCATTGGTTTTATTAAAATCAAATCTAACACTATATTTACACCTACAGATATAATCCCATTTACCATAGGTGTTTTTGTGTCCTGTAATGAATAAAAAACCTTACCTAAAATATCTCTTAAACCAAATGCAGTCATACCAACTGCATAAAAAGTTAAAGCAGTCGCTGTCATTTGAGTTGCCCTAGCATCAAAAGCCCCTCTCTCAAAAATGATTCTAACAACAGGAGTTGCAAAGAAAATAGATGCAACTGAAATGGGAATCATTGAGATTATTATCATATTTATACTAGATTTAACTGAGCTTGTAAATTTCTTTTGATTATTTTCTGCACTTAACTTTGATAACATAGGATACATAACAGATACTATTGAAGCTGTAAATGTCCCTGTAACAAAACCATTTAATCTATCTGCATAAGTAAGTGCAGGAATACTACCTTTAACTAGTGTAGAGGCTAACGTTGTATCCACCAATGAATTCACTTGATTAACAGCAACACCTATAAATACGGGTGAAAGTAATGTCAGTAATTTAATGAGGCTATCATCTTTAAAATTTAGGTAATATAAGTATTTGTAGTTCGTTTTTTTAACAAAAAACATGTAAAAAAGTAACTGAACTACCATAGCAATCACAGCGCCAATCGGAAGTATGTATGGACCAAATACTGTACTTAGCATTATTGAAATAATTATTACTATATTATAAGGTATACTCCCAAATCCAACTACAATAAAATTTTCTTTAATTTGTAAAAATGCTGACATAACACTAGTAATACCTATAAATATTATTCCTGTTATCAATATCTTAGTAAACTTTACAGTAAGAAAAAATCTCTCTCCCTCAAATCCTATCGCAAATATACTTACTAGTTGCTTTGAGAAAATAATACCTAGTATAGCAACAATTATGCATATACCAACTATTATATTTAAAACATTATTCAAAAACTTTAGTGCTTGCTTTTCACCTTGCTTACTACTTATATCTTGATACATTGGAATAAAAGTAGTAACTATAGCAGTACCAATTGCTGCAAATATAATATTTGGTATATTCATAGCTGTTAAATAACTTTCTGTATATAAGCCTGTACCATAAATTGATGATAGCACTAATTCTCTACCCATTCCAAGAATCTTAGAGATTACAGTAACTATCATCAAATAAAAAGTCGCTTTCGCCACCTTGCTCATTTTATCACTCCACTTCTAACCCACTTCTTTTAATTCAGTAAAGATAGCATATTACATACAATTTAATCTATTATTCCCACATTTTACAAAGATAATAACAGTGTTTATTTTTTAATATATCGTAAATAACACAGTCTTTATGTTTTTATTTCTACAACACTTTCTACATTTGTAATTTAAGTCTAATAGTATAAATTTAATTGAATCCACAGAAATGGAGTTATCATTTTCTAATCTTGGTAAAACAAAAACACTTATATTGGTTATATCTCTAAATTTCATCTTATTAATTTCTTATAACTTAATAATCTCCACATAAGGAAAAGATACAATCATTTTTATCATCTTTTTTAAGTTATATTTTAACATATTTTATCTATTTTGAAAAATTTTAATCACTTTTACTAAATAACTATTCATTTACAAAAATAAAAAAAGAAAATAGTTGCTATTTATAGCTACTATCTTCTATAAAAAAATAAAAGTAGGAGAGTCTTTCTCCTACTTTTTTATATTCTCTTTAAAAATATTAATAAAAATGCTTTAATTGTTTTAACTTACTTGGATGTCTTAGCTTTCTTATTGCTTTAGCTTCTATTTGTCTTATTCGCTCTCTAGTAACTCCAAATACCTTCCCAATCTGTTCTAATGTCTTAGGGTCATCATCATCAATCCCAAATCTCATTCTTAAAACTTGCTGTTCTTGTTCTCCAAGACCTGTAAGTAACTCTTCTATTTTTTCTTTTAAATTATGTTGTTCAACTTCTCGTATCACAACATCCTTAAAATCAGCATCTGATGGTATAAATTCAACTAAACTACTATCTTCATCCTCTTTTAATGGCGTATCTAAAGATACAACATTTTTATCTCTTCTTAATAATTCCAGTACTTTATCAACTTCAAGACCACATGCATCTGCAATCTCTTCCACAGTTGGTTCTCTTAATAATACATTTAAAAGTTCTTGTTTCTTTTTCTTTACAAAATTTATTCTTTGATGAAGATGTATAGGTATCCTAATAGTATTTTCGCAATCATCGATATATCTTGTTATGCTTTGTTTTATCCACCAAGTTGCATAAGTGCTAAATTTGTATCCTTTTTTATAATCGTACTTTTCTACGGCTTTTATAAGTCCTATGTTTCCTGCTTGAATTAAGTCTAACATATCAATACTATCTCTTTTATATCTTTTTGCTATGCTCACTACCAACCTATAATTTGAATTTATAAACTTTTCCTTTGCTACTGAAGATGAGTTGATTATTTCCTTAGCCAGCTCTACCTCTTCTCCCGCTGACAACATTTTGTATTCCTCAATTTCCTTTAAATACATTTTCATCGCATTCGATACATTTGATGAACCCACACAAATATAATTTTCATAATTATTTTCTTTTTTAGTATCCATAATCAAACCCCTTCTATTCATAGAATTTGCTAAAACAAAAATAAATAATTTAAATCTACATAATCTACAATTACATAATATCCCCTTCTTCAAACAAGTTGTTTTGTACATTATGTATACAAAGTTACAAAAACTATACCTATAATACTATTCTACTTTTAACACCAATATCCTCCCTATATATATAATTTATTTTATTCAATCTTGTTATATCCTTGGTTTTTAGAATGATATATGTCTAAAAAAAAGACTGTTTAATAAACAGTCTCTTTAAATCTATATGCTCGATATTTAATTTTCATGATGATTGCATCCACATCCACAATTTTCATCGTGATGGTGATGTTCTTCTAATTCTTTGACCTGTTGCTCCATTTCATTAAACTCTTTTACCATTATATCATAAGTTGGAAGAGCTGCTTCAGTATCGTATTCTTCGCCTCTCCAATCAGCATACATCATAGCATCGCCATTAGTTAAAACTAATCTACCTGACATAGTTATATTATCTACTTCTTCTAAAAATTCTATTTGTTTTTGTAAAACTTCGCCTTCTAGCTCTACATCTTCATCCAAACATTGTACTATCATTACAGGTGCATAATAGTCTTCCTCATCCTTAACATTTACAATAATATCTAAAACTCCTTCTGCACCTTCTTCAAATTCTGCTAATTCAACATTTGTATCAATCATATCCTGAGGTACTAATAAGTCTTCTATTAAATATTTTATTACTCTATCTTTTACTAATTCTTTTGACATTTATTTTTCTCCTTCCGATTCTATAACATTATCATAATCATTTCTATATTATAGTATACTACATTAATTGTTTTTTCAATCTCTTACAAAAATTATTTTTTTATTATCTTCCTTATATTCCCTTTTTTATTACAATCTTGTAATCGCATTGATTTAAAAAATAGTTTATATTTAGTATAATAGAAATGTAGTACATATTTTTATTCAATATATTAATATATTGAAAATGTAATGTATGTTAAATCTAGGAGGAATATTATGAAGTTTAAAAAACAAATTAGCTCTATTGTTATATCTACGATGCTGGTACTTGGAAGTATGAACCTTTCTTATGCAGATGGTACAAACGTAGTTACACTTGGAGCTAACTTATCAGAATCTCAAAAGCAACAAATGCTTAATTACTTTGGAGTGAAAAAAGACCAAGTCTTAGTTTTAGATGTAACAAATGCAGAAGAAAGACAATACTTACAAGGTGTTGCAACAGAAGGTCAGCTTGGAAAAGTTACTATATCTTGTTCATATGTTGAACCTACTAAAAAAGGAAATGGAATTAATGTTAAAACAGCAAATTTAACTTGGGTAACTAGCTCAATGATTGCTTCAACACTTACAACAGCTGGTCTTGAAGATGCCAATGTTATCGCCGCTGCTCCATACCCTGTAAGTGGTACTGGTGCATTGACAGGAATCATGAAAGCATTTGAAGATGCTTCAGGAAAGAAACTTGATGAAACAAAGAAAGAGATTGCTTCTGAAGAATTGGTAGTTACAGGTGATTTAGGAGATGATATAGGTCAAGAAAAGGCAACTGGTGTAATGAATGATATAAAAACAGAAATTGTAAAAAATGGCACAAAAGACACTACTCAAATAGCAAATACAATAAACAATGTTGTAAATAATTACAATATTACTATTACACCAGAACAAAAAGAACAAATTAAAGGTGTAATGAAAAAAATAGCTGACCAAGATTATGATTACAATAACATGAAAAATACATTAGATAATGTATCAGATAATGTAAATGAGCAATTAAAGAAATTAGGTGAAAGTGTTAAAGGCTCTGGTATACTAGACACTATTGGTGGATGGTTTAGTGGAATAGGAGACTGGTTCTCTGGTTTATTCTCAGGTGGAGATAAAAAAGATTTAGGAATCTTAAATAGCACTAATGATGAGTCTCTTGGCTCTGATGCTGTAATAAACTCTACAGAAGGTGTTCAAATAAATCCACAAGATAACACTGATTCTAATAATGATAGTAATTCAAATAACTCAGAAAATAATAATACAGCTAATAACGAAAATAAAGATAACTCTCAATCAAATAACGAGGACACAAATAATTCAGAAAATCAATCAAATAACGATGATTCAGTTGGTTTCTTTGAAAAAATAAAAAATTGGCTTTCAGGCTTATTTTAAAAATTAAATAAATAAAAAAAAGAATTGCCTAAAATAGAAATTTTCTATAAAAGGCAATTCTTTTTCTTTGCAATAAATTTTTATTACTCACTCATCTTTTTAGACTTATCTATACATGCACATATAGCTTTTATGACAGAAGCTCTAAAACCTTCCTCTTCAAGTACCTTAACTGCCTCTATAGTAGTTCCACCAGGTGAACACACCATATCCTTTAACTCGCCAGGATGTTTTCCTGTTTCAAGTACCATTTTTGCTGAACCCATAACTGCCTGTGATGCAAATTTATATGCCTGTTGTCTTGGCATACCTGCAATTACTGCTGCATCTGCCATAGCCTCTATAAATAAAAATACATATGCTGGTGCCGAACCACTCGCTCCAATTACAGCTTCTATAAGATATTCTGGTACTACTTCAGTATTTCCAAAAGAATTAAACACTTCTGTAACTGCCTCTAGGTCTTCATCGTTTATATTTTTATTTATAGAAAGAGAAGACATAGCTTCATTTACAAGAGCTGGAGTATTTGGCATAGTTCTAACTATTTTTTTATCTTCTCCTATGATTGACTCTATATCTTTTATAGATTTTCCAGCGGCTATTGTAACTACAATTTTACTGTCATCTATAAAATCTTTTATATCTTCTAAAATATCATCATATATATCTGGCTTAACAGCCACAATTACTATATCAGAGTTTCTAGTTACTTCCTTTGAATCTTTTGTAGTATTTATTCCAAAACTTTTATGTATTCTATCAAGTGTTCCCTGACTGTATGCTGATGCTATAACCATATCAGGTTCAACTAATTTTGAATTTACTATCCCTCCTATCATAGCGCTTGCCATATTTCCTGCACCTATGAATCCAATTTTTTTCACTATAGTACCTCCTTATTATCTAGTATTAATAGTTAAAATTTAAACTTCTTTAATCGTATCAGATTTCTCAAATGGATTTGGAACACTTACCACCAAAATTTTTACTAATTTATTAGTATAGTTGACCCAATTGTGATTGTTCTTTTCACTATTATAATGTATTGTATCTCCTGGATACATTTCTATTTGCTCATCACCCAAAAACACTGTAAGAGTACCCTCTAGCACATACACAAACTCCTCACCGTCATGTACGTAACAACAAATTTCTTCACTACTCTTACTCGGAAGAATTTCAATTAATCTTGGCAACATTGTTTTTTCCTTTAGATTAGATGACAAATGATAATGTATAAATGTAGAATTTTCTACATCAAACACTTCTTTCTCATAACTTCTTAATACAGCTCTTTTATGCTCTTTCGGCTTCATAAAAAAGTATGTTAATTCTACATCTAATACACTTGCTATTTTTCCTAAGGAATCTGTTGCCACACTTGTCAATCCTCTTTCAAGCTGTGACAAAAAACCAATTGATAAGTTTGTTTTTTCACTCATATCTTTCAGTGTCATTTGTTTTTGAGTTCTAAGTTGCTTTATTTTTGCTCCTATGTCCTTATTCAAAACCATCACCCCTAAATAATTTTAATTTTTTCATAATATAAATACAAAAATATAAATATAGGCTGTTATGCCTATTTTATTTCATTTTTTAAAAAAATTATTAGTATTACTATAATTTATTAAATTTGTTTTGTCTACACTTTTACGATTTATTTTTCACATATTTTTATCTAACTCTACCAATTAAATATCTACTTCTTACAAGTCTTTATTTTTTATATAATAAAACTTAAGTTATTCATATGATTCAATATATTATCAAAATAATTCATAATAGTATACTAATCCTATTAATATACCTTATCTAATCAATATATCTAAATTATATTTTATATGTTGCATGTCTTATTTAAATTTAATTATTAAAAATTCAGATTATTATATTATTATTTCTACACATTCTTACATCCTTTTTTATAATTATAACATAATTTTACAATTTAATGACATCTATTCAATGTCTTTTTTACTTTGCAACATCTTCCATTTTATAATTTAATATTATATATATTTTTAGATACAGCCTTGTCAATTTTTAGATTGTCAAGTGTTATTGAAGTGTTTTATGTTCTTTTAAATATATCTCTATTCTAAATAGAATTTCTTTTTTTGTCAAAATTTCTTCATTCTTTAATAATT
>NZ_AVHW01000054.1 GCF_000449425.2 Clostridioides difficile CD160 | reverse complement strand
TCTTAATTCATAAATTTATTTTTATTAAACTAAAAATTCTATAAAAAAATAAGATATCTATCTGGAGAAAATAATTTCCCATAGACAGATATCTCGGTTACATCAAGATTTATTCAATATAAAAACGCCACAAAAAATCTTTTGCCTCTTCTGCATAATCTATATTTATACGCTTACTAGTCTTTATATCCATCTGATTCTTACTAAACACCTTTATTCCTTCCTCATTATAATAGAAATCACTTATATATAACTCTTCACCCATTATGCTCTTGCTATTTAAGCTTCTATCTATTTTTAAAGCCTTACAAAGTTTTCCTGGCCCATTAGTAATGTTTTTTATTTGATATTTGCTCAAATCATTGTAAGATTTATTATATCTATTTATAGATATCTCATCTAGAGAAGTTACAGGTTCTACGCCTCTTATCAATACACACTCTGGTATATTTTCTACATTTGCCGATAAGTTTAAACAGTTGTACATACCATAGATTAAATAAACATATATATGTCCACCATCTAAATATAATGGCTTAGTTCTGTCCGTTTTTTTGTCACCATACACATGTGCTCCTTTGTCGGTTATACCCATATATGCTTCTGTCTCTATTATTTTAGTAACAATTGTTTTATCTTCATACTTTCTTATAAGATATTTGCCTAGTATTGATTTGGCTAAATCAATACCATTTTTTCTAAAAAAATCCTTTTCCAACACTTCACCTCATAAAATTTATTTTCAATGGATACAGTCTAGCTAAAAACATAAATAAAATTAGCTTATTTTATACTAGTATACGAATAATAGATTTCAGTATTTATTATTTATATATATCAAAAAATTCTATCTCGAATTTTTCAATGTTGTCATTATAATTTGACTTATCATAGACTTCTTCAACCACTTCTCTAATCGGGAATATAATTTTTACTTCTGTTCCTTCTCCTACTTTGCTGTCTATGTAAATTTCCCCATTTTGAATTTCAATCAATGATTTTGTAAGACACAGCCCTATTCCACTTCCAAATTCATTTGATATTCCACTATTTTCAATTTGTTTAAATCTATTAAATATATCAAATAATTTTTCTTTTTCTATACCTATACCAGTATCTTTTATAAGTATCTCTACTGTTTCACCTTTTTTATATATCCCTACAAGAATTTCTCCACCTTCTAAAGTAAACTTTATAGAATTTGATAATATATTCAGTATTATACGTTCTATAGATTCTGGGTCAAGCCCTACTCTCATAGTTTCCTCATTTGTATCAAAAACCAAGTCTATTCCCTTAGACCTAGCATAACTACTAATAGATGTAACTATTCTCTCTGTTATATCAATAATATCAAAATTAACTGCTTTAATCTTATATATATCTGATTTAACTTGAGAAATATTTATTATATTATCTATTAATCGTAATAATCTAAACATATTTTGTTTAGTTATTTGTATATGTTCTTTTAGTATATCCTGAGAATCAATTATTTTTCCCTTTTTATAAAGATTTTCGACAAGTTGAACTGAACTATATATATTATTTAAAGGTGTCTTAAGTTCATGAGATATATTAGCATAAAACTCCATTTTCATTTGGTCATATTGTCTTTGTTTTATTAATGCCTTCTTAAGTCTTTCAGACTCTCTTTGCACACTTAAATCTTTAATAATTCTCACTCTACTTCTTTTTTGTCCAAAATACAATGTTCTTGATATCATTTTTACTTCTTTAATATGATTGTTTTCGTTTACTATGTGAATACTCTTTTCTCTCTCTCCTATATTTAAATTATTTATGTATTTTTTTACTAATATATTTCTATATTTTTGTGTTGTAACTCCTAATACGTCACTAGAAATTCCAAATAGTTCTCTAAAAGCTCTATTTGTATATAGAACTCTTGATGTACTTAAATCTTCAAGAAAAATAGCTTCTGGTATAGCATCTAGTAATTTTTCGTATATTACCTTTTGTTCATTTACTATTCTAAGTATATTTATTTCTTTAGTTATATCTCTAAACGTAAGCAATTTAAATAGCTTATTATCAGACCAATAATCTCCAACTCTAACTTCTTCAACACGGTCTTCACCTTCTGAGTCAGACATTACAAAATTAACTATACAGTTTGCTGTATCATTATAACTTACTATTTCAGCTTTCTTTTCTTGTGTAAGATTTAATCTCTTAAATGATCTATTATCAAAGAAATCTATATTGAAAGTTTCAAAATATTGTTCTAATGTCATGCCAACTAAATCACTTGAATTACATTTAAAGCTCTTTTCATATTTCTTATTTATACTTATTATCTTATTCTTCTTTATACCACCTTCAGCACTTCTTACAAGTATAGGAGATGGAATATTTAATATAATATTTTCATAATCTTTATTTATATGTCTTATTTCTTCATCCATTTTGATTTCATTTGTAATATCATTTAAGCTTATTAAGTAGTTACTTTCTTCTTTATTATTACTTAAACTCAATAAATAGATTTTATCATTTAATTCTACCTGCTTGTCAATTATACTTATATCATTGTCAAACTTCTTTAATTTTTTAGCTACATTTTTATCTTCTTTGACAAAAGTTAATATTTTATAAAAATTACTCATATCTTTTGAAAACTCATTTTTAAATTTATTATTTGTATAGCTTATATTAAAATCATAATCTGTTACTATCCACACATTTGGTATTGTATCAAGAGCTTGTCTCAATAACTCTTTTCTTTGGTCTATATAATTCTTTAATGTTCTTTGTATAGTCATATCTTTTTCTATTGCTAAATTTATCTTCCCTAGTTGCTCTGACTTTCTACTTAATTTTTTATTTATATAATCAAGCTCGTAATATGGATATACTATTCTATTATTGAAACTGTATACATATACATAATAAGTATGGTTACATAATAATAAATACACTACTCCTATTAACCTATCTGTATCTACTGTACTAAAACAAATTGCTATAAATCCTATAATTGTTGTAAAAAAAGCAAAATATGATAAATCTTTTATTAACTTATAGTGTTCAATTGTACTATCAAATTTATTCAATAAATATAACAAATTAAATAACGACATAGCAATATTAACTAATATAATAATCATATTCCAATTAAAATCACTAAAAATATTTCTTATAAAATAGTCTACTATGACAAAAGCACCATAAAAAATTAATACAGGGCTTATTCTCAATTTTTTTATTTTAGAAATGGTTAAATATATAAAAGTAGACATATTAATTATACTTATATTGAGTAGCACAATTTGGAATTTTTGAAGTTTTAAATCTGCTACTCCTAAAATACTTACAAAAACTAATACGAGACATCCTATTTTTAATATATTTATAAATTCGTCTTTTTTGAAACTAGTTATATAAACTATAGAATACCCAAATATCCAAAGTAAAATTATCCTATACATATTTATAGAAACTGTATACAAATTTATATTTAAAATTGCAATAATCAAAAATACCCCATTAGCCAGTATATAGACCTTATTCTTGCTTAAAGTTCCCTTAGATTCCATATTCCCCACCACTTCTTCATTTTTATATAGTTTTACCTATAAATATGTTACCACAATTCTTCCAAAAAATTTGTCACTTTCTAGTTATAAAAAAAAATGAGTAAATATTTTTAATTTTACTCATTTTATAGATTTTGCATATTCAATTTAGAACGCTGGCACTATACTTCCTTTATATTCATCTTGTATAAATTTCTTAACTTCTTTACTGTTCATAGCCTCTGATAAAGCTTTTATCTTATCACTATCTTTATTATTTTCTCTACAAGCTATTATATTTACATATGGAGAATCGCTTGATTCTATTACTATAGCATCTTTAGTAGGATTTAAGTTAGCTGTTAAAGCATAATTGGAATTTATAACTGCTCCATCAACATCTTTTAATACTGTTGGTAATTGTTCTGCATTCATTTCTTTTATTTGTATATTTTTAGGATTTTTAGTTATGTCTTTTTTAGTTATAAGCTCTCCATCTTTTACTTCTATTAATTTACTTTTTGCTAATAATTTAAGTGCTCTAGCTCCATTAGTTGCATCATTTGGCACAGCTATAACTGCTCCATCTTTTATTTCATCTAATGACTTAACTTTTTCTGAATAGAATCCCATTGGCTCTATGTGAACTTTAGATGTATACGTAAGTTTATATTCTTTCTCCTTCACAGTTTCTTCTAAAAATGGAATATGTTGAAAGAAGTTAGCATCCAAAGAACCTTCATCTAAAGCTGTATTTGGAAGTACATAGTCATCAAATATTTTTACTTCTAAATCATATCCTTTTTCTTTTAATAATGGCTTTGCAACTTCCAATATCTTTGCATGTGGATTTGATGAAGCTCCTACTAGTATTTTCTTATCCTCTTTGTTTGAACAACCTACTGCTGATATTGCTATTGCTGATACCAATGCTACTGATAATAATTTTTTTAATTTCATTTTTTACTCCCCCTCTTTAAAATGTTTATGATTAAGTTATTTTAGTTTCTTGTAAGCTAGATTTCCTATACCTTGTATTATCTGAACTAATATTACAAGTGCTATTACTGTATACACCATTACTGCTGTATCAAATCTTTGATATCCATAAATAAGTGCTATATTACCTAATCCTCCAGCTCCTACTGCACCTGCCATAGCTGTATATCCAAGTATAGATATTATTGATAATGTAATTCCAGATACTATTGAAGGCATGGCTTCCTTTATCATAACTTTAAATACTATTTGTCTCTTTGTAGCTCCAAAAGATCTTGCAGCTTCTATCAATCCTTTATCAACTTCATTTAGTGAACTTTCTATAATTCTAGCGATAAATGGTGCTGCACCAATAGTTATAGGCACTATTGCAGCAGTTTCTCCTATACTTGTTCCAACGATTAATCTAGTTATTGGAATCATTGCAACTATAAGTATCATGAATGGGAAACTTCTAAATATATTTACTATAAACCCTAAAGCACTATTTATTGTGCTATTTGGTTTTAATCCATCTGGTTTTGTAACCACTAATATGATTGCTAGTATAAATCCTAATATTGTTGCCACTATAGTTGGTATTATAACCATATACAAAGTTTGTAACAATGCATTTGGAAATAGTGTTGTCAAAAAGTCGATTAAACTATTCATTTATCATTTCCTCCCATCTTATGCCCTTACTAGTTAGATATTGTTTTACTTGTTCTCCACTTTTATCTGAAACATTTATGATAAGTGAGCCTAAAATATCTTCTTTGAATTGCTCTAATTTACCGAATATTATAGAAACATCTATATTTAGTTCTCTTGCCATAGTTGTAATAATAGCTTCATTAGAAATATCTTTAGGGAATAGTATCTTTATATTTGTTCCCTTTGGTAAGATTATACTTTCTTCACCGATTAATTTTCTAAGTCCTTTAGTATTTCTTAAGAAAATTTCTTCTGTATCTCCCACCTCTAAAACTTCTCCATTTTCCATTATTGCTACTCTTCCACAAATCTGTTTTATAACTTCCATTTGATGAGTTACAACTATTATTGTTATTCCTAGTTTTTTATTTATATCTTCAAGTAATGAAAGAATTGATTTTGTAGTATTTGGGTCTAATGCTGAAGTTGCTTCGTCACAAAGAAGTACTTGTGGATTTAGTGCCAAAGCTCTAGCAATTGCAACTCTCTGTTTTTGACCACCACTTAGATTTCTAGGTTTATCATTTTTCTTTTCAGATATTCCAACTACTTCTAATAACTCTAAAACTCTTTTCTTGATTTCTGATTTTGTATATCCAAAACATTCTAATGGCAATGCTACATTATCAAATACAGTTCTTCTCTCAAGTAATGAAAAGTGTTGAAAAATCATACCTAACTCTTTTCTTAAATCTCTCATCTGCTTTTCATTTAATGACTTTACTTCCTTATCAGAAACAAGTACATTACCTTCTTGATATTCTTCCAGTCCATTTATGCATCTAAGTAGTGTTGATTTACCTGCACCACTATGACCTATTATTCCAAAAATTTCTCCAGATTCTATTTCAATATTTACATCTTTAAGCACTTGAATCTTTCCATAATACTTATTAACATTTTTTATGCTAATCATAAAATTTCCTCCCCATATATTCTGCTCAGTTTTTATGTTTATCCTAGCTTATGTCTTTTAATTTGTATCTAACAAAATAAAAGCCTGAGTATAAACTCAGGCTTAGAAAGCTATTTATACTCATCTATCAACTATATTAGTTGCAGGATTTAGCACCAATGTATATAAAATATACTGGTTGCCGGGTTTCAAAGGGCCAGTCCCTCCACCACTCTTGATAAGACGTTATTTAATTTAATTTGATTATCATTTGTTGCTATGTTATATATGATATATTCATTAATAATATTTGTCAATGAATTTATTTAAATTTCTTATTTTTTATTACTTTTAGTGAAAAATAAATATCTATTTTTTATTGATTTTATAACTTACAAACCCCTGTATTTTCAAATGACTTAAAGATAATGATGATTACATGACTCTAACACCTTAGACTTTATTAAAGATTTAAGTTGCACATATTCTATTATTGTAGTATTTTTTGCAAAAAACAACAAATACTCAGCTACCCAATTCAGAGTATATTTTGGTATATGCATATCTATATAACCACGATTAGACAAAACTTTTAACCCTCTTGCCAGTAAAAATTCTTTTAAACGTTCAGTGGCAATGTCACTTGTGACAAACTATATAGAAATGTTACACTTCCACTAGTGGGAATGTGGATATAAAATCTGCTGTTGATTCAGGAAATTATAAAGCCAATAATTATGGGAATTTAAATATCCAATATACTAAAATAGCTAATAATCTTTCATTCTTTAATAAAAATGACAACATTAATATTATACTTCCTAAAAATTTAGAGTTCGAATTTGTAGCAAAAACAAAAAATAGCTTAATTCTAATCAATTTTCAAAAATATATTATTATTGAGAAAAAGACAGTAAAATGTAGAATTGGTAGGCATCCTAATATAGAAATTAATGTTGAAAGCAATATTGGAAATATTAAGGTTACAAAATGATAGTGCTTATATTTTATGATGAAAAATATCAATGTCTTCTTAGATATCATACCAATTTGCTAATATTATTGAGGAATTAAGATATTCGACTTAATTATTGTATTGGATTTTGATATAAAAAAATACGAAGCCCAAGAAAGATAATATCTTCAGGGCTTCTATATGTTTTAAAACTTTTTCATTTTATAATTAGGTATTTGTTATATTATTTTTTATTATTTCCTGTTATTCCTAGTCTATCATTCATATCTTTTATCATTTTTCTAAAACCACTACCTATATCATTCCCAACATCTTCTGTTCCATGAACTAGTTTCATAAAGTCATTTTGACCTTTTTTCATATCTTCATCAGATACATTGTCTAATTTTTTTATTCTTTCATCTATATCTTCTACTAATCTTTCACCTTCAGTTATTAATTCATCATTCATTTTCTTTAATTCTGTATCTTCTGTTTTACCATCTTTTTTAAGAGATGTTACAAATGATTGTATTTTATCTCTACTATCTTTGTACGCAGCCTTTACATCATTTAAGTATTTTTCATTTCCTGGATATTCTTTATCCTTAAACTGATTGTTTATGCTTTCTGGAGTATCATAAATAGAGTATCTATTTAAACCTGCTATATAATCGTTATAACTTGTTGAATAATAATTCATATAACCTTCATTGTTATTTACTGATTCATTGGGATTTTTTCCTGCATTCTCACTTGGTTCTTCTGTTTTTTTAGTACATGCAGTCATTCCTATAGCTAATACTAACGCTAGTCCTACAAATAAAGTTCTTTTTAATTTCATTTTTATTATCCTCCTAGATGTTTTGTATTACAAAAAAATTTAATATATTTCTTTCTTAATTTAGTATTTCTATATTTTTATTTTTTATTTACTAAAATTAAACAAGTTATAATTTATTTTTTTGGAAATTATAATAAATAAGCAACTAAATGAAAAAAATATAATTTTATTGTTGATATTGATTATCATTCATAGTATAATTTAATTAATTGATATTAATTTTCATTTGAAGGAGGTTATCTTTTATGTCTTGTTGTAATTCACAATTTTGTTGTAAAAATAAAATTGAATCATCATATATAAAATGGCTTTTAGAAGTTTTAGGTCCAGTTTTTTTAGGTTCTAAACCTGCTGAAATAATAAATATTTCATTTACTGATGTAAATAGAGAGGAAAAGATTAGTGACATTTACAAATATCTATACAAATGTAAAAAAATAGATTTTATAGTTATTGATAAAAAGAAAAAAGGATTAAAAATCTTATTTGTAAACAAAAATGCATTATCAGAAAGATTAAAATGTAAAAAAACAGTAAATTTTTTAAAATTTCTAGGATATAAACAAAATACGAATGTCAATGCCTATTTGGAGCATTTAGTAAATAAACTTAATGGTGATACTTTCCCTGATGAAATAGGAATTTTTTTAGGATATCCTCTTAAAGATGTAATTGGCTTTATGGGATATAGTAATTATGAAGTTTCTATGATTAAATATTGGAAAGTTTACGGAGATACAAAACAATCAGAAGACACGTATTCTAAATTTTTACTTCATCGTAAGAAAATGAGAAAATTACTAGACTACATAAGTGTAGATAAAATAGTAAGTTGTTTTTAATTGTGTTTTTATATATGACAATAAAAAATACACCCTTTTACTATGCTGTTTCCATAATAAATAAGGGTGTATTTTTTACTTCAATATTCTAATTTTGATTGTACAACATATCTTTAATATTTATTTTCTTTTCTTGCATTCCATTAGACATCAAGAATTCTTGTGTATCTTCTAACTCTTTTATATCTTTATCTGTTATTTTAGAACTAAAATCATACCAAGAATACATTTCTTTTGTTTCATCTAAAGATAATCCAACTTCTTTAGATACAACATCCATTACTTTGTCCTTATTTTCATCCATATATTTTAAAGTATCTTCATGAACTTTCATAAATCTTTTTACTAGTTCAGGATATTTTTCAGCAAAATCATCACTTACAGCAGTAACTATTATTCCACTAACTAATCCTTCTCCATTTACAATCATCTTAGCACCTGAATTTATTGTTTTTAATGCAGTTGGACCTGCAAGCATAGCTACATCAGCACTTTTACTTTCTAATGCAGAAGCAGCACCAGGAATATCCATATTTACATATTCAACATCGTCTATAGTGTAACCTTCCTTAGCAAGTGCAGCAATTAATAATTGATGAAGTATAGTGCCCTTTGGTCCTACTATTTTTTTGCCTTTTAAATCCTTTATAGATTTAATATTTTCGTTATTAGTTATAAGCATATATCCTTTTGGTGATCTACTATAAATATTTGTAATTTTAAGACCAACATCATTTGAAGCAGCTATTATTGCAGATGTTCCTCCTAAAGCATGTAAAAAGTCTATCTCCCCTGCAGCTAGTGCCTGAGTTTGCTCTGGTCCTGTTGTTAATTCATGAAAATTAATTTTTATATTGTCCTTTTTAAATTCTTTTCCAAATAAGTCATCCTTTTTTTCCAGTATACTAGGAACATTAAGTGGTGATTTTACATAAGTCAGATTTATTTCCTTTGGTAAACTAGCTTCTTTTTTTGCAGGTGCATCTTTGTCCTCATTTTTTGTTGAGCATCCTACAGTACCAACCAACACCATTACTAAAGATGTCATTACTGCTAAAATTTTTTTATTTCTTTTAATCAATTAAAACTCCCCCAATTCCCTTAATATTTCTTTTTTTAAGCTTATATAATAGCTTTTAGTTAAATCTCTATTATATTCATCTTCGACACTAAACTGTTTAATCCCTTTATTTTTACTAAAAACAATTATTTTCTTTGCTATTTCCATAGCTTCTTCGATATTGTGAGTTACAAATACTACACCTTTTTTAGTATTTTCATGGATATTTATAACTTCTTTCTGCATTTTTCTTCTTGTAAAGTAATCTAGTGCCGCAAATGGCTCGTCCATAAGTAAAATATCTGGATTGAAGGAAAGAGCTCTTGCTATACTTACTCTATGAGCCATACCTCCTGATAATTCATTTGGATATGAGTTTTTAAATTTTTCAAGCTTCATCATTTTTAAATATTTGTCCAAATCAACTTTATTTCTATTCTTTTTTTCAGTATGTAAAAGTATATTTTCACTCACATTCAACCATGGCATAAGTCTACTTTCTTGAAATACCACTCCCACTTTTGGAATGCACTTTTTATCATTACTATAAAAATATATATTTCCACTAGTCGCATTTTCAAGACCTGCTAAAATTCTAAGTAAAGTAGTCTTACCACATCCACTTTCACCTAATATAACAGTTATTTCTTCACTAGATATATTTAACGATACATCATCAAGAACTAAGTGTTCTTTATTATCAACTAAATATTTTTTATGTATATTCTCTAGTAAAAATCCATTTCTAACCATTTAAATCAACCTGCTTCCCTTTGCTAAACTTTATTATCGCCTTTGAAAATAAATAATCTGAAAGTATACCTAAAAATCCAATAACAAAAATACCTACCAATACAACATCAGTTCGCGACATATCTTTTCCATCAGAAATCAAATATCCTAGACCTGAAGAAGCTGCAATAAGCTCTGCTCCAATTATAGCTCTAAAACTATATCCAAGACCTAAACTAAGTCCAACAACAATATCTAACATAGAATTAGGAATTATTATTTTATAAAAAATTCTCTTCTTAGATAAATTAAAAGATTTACCCACTTCTATTAATTTGTTATCGCAATTTTTTATGCCTTTCAATGTATTTAAAAATATTGGGAAAAAGGATGCTAAAATGATAATTATAATTTTGGATTCTTCACCTATACCAAACCATAAAATCAGCATTGGAACCAAAGCTAGTGGAGGTGTACTTCGCATAAATTCAAAGAGTGGTTTGAAATATTCATACATTTTTTTATTTACTCCAAATACAACTCCAAGTGGTATCGCTATCAGTGAACTTATTAAAAAACCTACCAATATTCTTTTTATACTGGCATAAGCATTTAAGAAAATAGAACCATCATATATCATTTTTATGAAAGTATCTAAAACTCTTTCAGGAGGAGGCAAGATATAACTACTCCATATCCCCAGAATACATACAATCTTCCATAAAATTAAAATTATTAAAAAAATATAATATCCTTTGAACTTTTTATGAATTTTCTCAATCATATAAAACTCCTTTTAATATATCTATCCCTGCTACCCTTTTTATTTTTTAAAATCCTAAAGAATGATTAAGCTACACTATAAAATCTAATCTATACCAATTCTTAATCCACCTGAATTCATTCTATCAGAAGGTGTAGAATCTGTTTTCAAGCCAGACAATCTTTCAGATGGCTGTATAATAACTATTTGTCCAGGTTCAACAAATTCCATATGATAAGATTCCCCCGAAGTCTGACCAATAAAAGTCTTCCATGATAATTTTGCTACCTTTGGATATGGTTCTCTTCCAGTCCAAGCTACTAATGCATCTGGGTCAACACAACAAGGACCTTCAAGTATTAGGGGGTTCCCATCTGTTATTATAGCAACATCTTGATTTTGGCCTGTTTTATTTATTAAATGTGTAGTAAAAAGACCTTTTTGAGATAGTACTCCTGAACCAATTAGTTTTACACTATAATTTAATTGTTCAGAAAATGCCAATAAATTTTCACTCTCAACATAAATTGAATCACCTGGGTCAATCGATATTACATCTACATGATAAGCATTTTGAGCTAGGTAAATTTCCCCTTCACCTTCAACAACCATTATTGGCATTTGTTCTCCTGTCAATGACCTTTGAACATGCCCTAACAGTGCTCTTCCTAAACCACCACCATTGTTGGGACCTAATAACAATTTTTCAAAATTAAAATTTCCCTTAAAGGCTACCATAGCACCTTTTTTTGCAAAAAATTTGCCACTTCCCCTTGCTATACACATAAGTTCATTTGTCACGTCAAATTTAAACATAATATACATTTATATTGCCTTGTTTAGCAATAATACCTCCTAATCATATATTTGTCTATAATTATACATTAAAATTACAACATAGTCTAACCTACCCCAAACATGAAATTTATTATTTATATAAAAAATAAGAACCTGATAACAAAGTAATTTATACTTTTTATCAGGTTCTTATTTTATCTATCTCTTAGTGCTATTACAGCTCTTGCTGCTTGAGCATCCAGAACAACCACATCCACAACTGCTACCATTCTTTTTTGAATTTTTAACCATATGCATTACAGCTAATGCCATTAATACTACCACAATAGCCGCTATAATAAATGTAGCCATATTTACCACTCCTTATTTATATGAATTAATTTTTCATATAACTTAATTTACCAATTTTTTCTTTTTTCATATTTCTATTTGAATAAGTTAAAACTGCCAATACTACAGCTACTGCTATAACTATAGATATTATTGCCCCAGCAATACTTCCTCCAGTACCTAAAACTAAACTTCCAACTTGATTGACAAGAAGAGCAACTATATATGCTGTTAAAGTTTGGAATCCTAATGTAATCCATGTCCATTTCCATGAACCCATTTCTCTTTTTATGGCTCCAATAGCTGCAAAACAAGGTGCACAAAGCATGTTGAATGTCATAAATGCAAACGCACTAGCTACTGTAAACATACTTGCAACTGAACCAAGAAGTGCTGGATCTTGCTCTGTTGCATCTGATATACCAAATAAAACTCCAAATGTTCCAACTACATTTTCCTTAGCCACTAGTCCTGTAACTGTTGCTACTGATGATTGCCAGTTTCCAAATCCAAGAGGTGCAAATATTGGTGCAACTATATTTCCTAAACTAGCTAATATACTGTCACCAGCATCTACCATCTGTAATGACCAGTTAAATGATTGTAAGAACCAAATTACTCCACAAGCTATAAATATAATTGTACCTGCTTTGATTATAAATGCTTTTCCTCTATCCCACATGTGTATCAAAACACCTTTTGCACTTGGAACATGATATTGAGGTAATTCCATAACAAATGGAGATGGCTCTCCTGCAAATAAACTAGTTCTCTTTAATATTATTCCACAGATGATTATCATTACAATCCCTAAGAAATACATTGATGGTGCTACCCATGAAGCACCTCCAAACAATGCTCCTGCAAATAATGCTATTATTGGAATCTTAGCTCCACATGGAATAAATGTAGTTAACATAATAGTCATTTTTCTATCTCTATCATTCTCTATAGTACGAGTTGACATAACTCCTGGAACTCCACAACCAGAACTTATAAGCATTGGTATAAATGATTTTCCTGAAAGACCAAACTTACGGAAAATTCTATCCATTATAAAGGCTACACGTGACATATATCCACAATCTTCTAGTATTGATAATAGTAAGAATAAAAGCATGATTTGTGGAACAAATCCTAATACAGCTCCAACTCCACCAATTAGACCATCAACTACAAGCCCTTGTAACCAATCCGCTACATTTAAAGAAACCAAAAAGTTACTTACATTCCCTTGAATAATTTCTCCAAACAGTACATCATTAGTCCAATCAGTTGCTATAGCGCCCAACGAACTCACTGCTATATAGTAAACTCCCCACATTATAAGTGCAAAAATAGGTAATGCTAGTATTCGGTTTGTTACAATCTTATCTATCTTGTCTGATACAGTTTCCTTGCCTTTTCTATTCTTCTTTATTATACTTGAAATTATTGAGCTAATAAATTCATAACGATTTGCTGTTATTATACTTTCACTATCATCATCCAATTCATCTTCACAATTTCTAGTTATTTCTTCTATGTTATTCAATATTGTTTTAGAGATATCAAGTTTTTGTATAACATTTTCATCTCTTTCAAATAACTTTATAGCTAACCAACGTGTTTCCATATCTATGTACGGAGTCTTTTCTTCTATTATTTTTTCTATTTTTTCTATTGCTTCCTTACTTTCGTCAACAAAAGGCAATTTAAAATCTAATTTATTGTTGCTACTTGCAAGTTCAATTGCCTTTTCAGCAGCTTCCATTATTCCTTGACCTTTAACTGCTGTTACTTCTACCACTGGGCAACCTATAACCTCAGATAACTTTTTAATATTTATCTTATCACCATTCTTATTAACAATATCCATCATATTAAGAGCTATAACAGTAGGTATACCCAATTCTAAAACTTGAGTTGTAAGATATAAATTTCTCTCTATATTTGATGCGTCTACAATATTTATTACTGCATCTGGTTTATCATCCAACATAAAATTACGTGTAACTACTTCTTCTAATGTATATGGAGATAAAGAATAAATACCTGGTAAATCTACTATTTCCACATCTTTATTTCCTTTTAATTTTCCACCTTTTTTTTCAACTGTTACTCCTGGCCAGTTACCAACATATTGCGATGAACCTGTAAGCCCATTGAACATTGTTGTCTTACCACAGTTAGGATTTCCTATGAGACCTATTTTTATTGACATTTCCATTCCCTCCATTATTATTAAGTACATAACTATTTATGATACAGAAAATCATTCTCATTATATAATTGCACTAACCCTATTCTAATTAATTAATTTTATTATTCCACAATAATTTTTTCTGCATCTGACTTACGAATTGATAGTTCATAATCTCTGACTGTTATTTCAATTGGGTCTCCAAGAGGAGCTACTTTTCTTACAAATACATCAACACCTCTAGTAATTCCCATATCCATTATACGTCTTCGTGTGGCTCCTTCTCCTTCTAATTTTTTGACTTTTACAGTCTCTCCACACTTAATATCCTTTAGTCTGTTCATGTTGTTACCTCCCTATATTATTATTCTGCTTGCCATCTTTTTATCCAATGCAACTCTAGTATCTTTTACATCTATTATTAAATTACCATCTATCTTAGAAATTATTTTAACGTTTGTACCTACTACAAAACCTATACTATTTAAAAAAGTTCTTGTTTTGTCACTTCCTGAAATCTTCTTTATAACTACTTCTTCTCCTGTATTTGATAGTATCAATGGCATCATATAATATTCCTCCTCTTAAACTAATTTAAATTTACAAGCAATCGTTATCTCATATATGAATTACAATATTTTATCTTAAGTTTTAATCAGTTAAAATAATAACCTATTTTTTCCTTCTTTTTACAATTCCTAATTTTGATTTAAGTCTACCACAATAGTATAAACTTTGCAAGTGATTATTGTATTCTTTTGATTTTTTTTCTCATTTGAGTTATCCTATTGATAAAATCTATATAAAAATAAAGATGCTCCAAAATAGTATATTTAACTATATTAAAGCATCTTTATTGTGTATATGTTTTCACATCACTTATACATTATTTTCTTCTTTTTTAAAAACTATTTTCTCAAACTCTTTTATAGGCATTGGTTTAGAAAATAGGTATCCCTGTACCATATCACATCCAATTTGTTTTAAAAAGTCTAATTGTGAAATAGTTTCTACCCCTTCTGATATTACCTTCATTTTTAGTTCTTTTGCCATTCTAATGACATTGGATATAACAATTTTTTCATTATCGCTCTCATCTTTTTCTGTAAAAAATGCTCTATCTAATTTTAATATGTCAACAGGCAATTCTTTTAGAAGATTAAGCGAAGAATACCCTGTTCCAAAGTCATCCATAGAAATTATAAACCCATTTTCTTTTAGATGATTCATTGTATCAATCAAACCTTCTATATTATTTAATACTGCTGTTTCTGTTAGCTCTAATTCTATAAAATTTGTTGGTATCTTATATTTATCAACAATTAATCTAAACCTCTCAACAAAGTTACTATTTACAAAATGCATTCGAGATAAGTTAACAGATATAGGCACCACTTTTTGACCTTCATCCATCCATTCTCTAATCTTTTTACACACTTCTTCAAATACATAAAAATCAATGTTTACAATAAAACCATTTCTCTCAAATACTGGAATAAATTCTATTGGTGGTATTAAACCTTTCTTTGGATTATTCCAACGAACAAGTGCTTCAGCTCCTATGATTTGGTAATCTAAAAGGCTATATTTAGGCTGAAAATACACAATAAATTCTCCATTATTAAGAGCATCTATCATTGTATTTTCAATTTCTTTTTCTTTTAGTATTTTATTATGCATTTCATCATTATAAAAAGCAAATGAATTTTTATGACCACCTTTTATAGTCTTTCTAGCAGTATTTGCTCTATCCATAATAGTATTTATATCCCTATCATCTTTATTTATTTTGTATATACCACAATCTAAAATCAACTTATAGTAATTTATTTTCGGATTACTAAATATCTGAACTTTGTTATAAATACTGTTTAGTCTTGCTTTAATATCTTCATCTGTCTTATATCTAATGAGAAGAACAAAATGGTCAGCAGAAACTCTTGCAAAGATTTCATCCTCATGTAATTCACTTGCAATAGTATTTGATATATGTATCAAAGTATTATTTCCCATATCAAATCCAAACATATCATTTATATATTTAAATTTATCAACATCCATATAAAATAACACATATGATTCTGGATTATTTTTAGAAAACAGTTTATCTGCATTTATTTTAAACTTCTCTATACTATCTGCTCCTGTTAATGAATCTATGTATGCAATTTTTTTCAGAGAATCTTCTTTCTTTTTCTTATTATAAATTATATATTTGATGGCAATTAAAAATATAATACAAATACACATAATAATTTGTACCGAGTACTCTTTAAAAATAACACTAAATGGTACCTTATAAGGCTTATTAATAGTATTAGAATATATGCTATCATTTAACTGTTCTTCAGTAATTTTACCTATTGATTTATTTAAAATTGATATCAATATTGGATTAATTTTATTTGATACTCCTATACACATTCCATAATTAGTATCTAAAACTGATATAATAGATAAATTATTGGCTTTTCCTTTCTTTAAAAGTTCATCAAACTGATAAGAACTAAGTACCATTAAATTTGCTTTTCCTGCATCTATAGCATCTAAAGAATCTTCTATAGACTTATAAGATGTTGTTTTGGAATTTTCAAAGCTTTTTTCTATATAAGAATCAATAGAATTATAGCTACTCGTTAAAGCAATATTTAAATCATTATTCAGATTAGTTCCTAATTTTCCAACCATAACTATTGGAATATTTATGTACGGATTTGTCAATTTCATATTGAATCGTTTTTCTTTATTGTTTTCATTAATTGAGCCACAAAGCATATCTGCCTTTCCGTTTTTTATATAATTAAGACTCTCATTATAATTTTTTGTTTTAATATATTCAAATTCTATACCACATTTTTTTGATATAACTGACATTAAGTCAGAGCTTATACCTTTAAACGAATTACTTACCATATCATAATATTCAACAGGAGACCACTCTGAATCGTATACCATAGTAAGCTTTGGATTTGCTTTAATAAAATTAATTTCTTGACGAGTAAATGCTATGGAATTAGTAACATCTCTTTTAAAATACTTTTTATATAATTCCATATCATAGTACATGTTATTCATTTTTAATTCCTTTAAAGCATAATCTAATTCTTTTGCTAGGTTAGTTTTTTCTTTTGTAGTAGCAAAATAAAAAGGTTCCATTGAAAACTTACTAACTATTTTCATTCCTTTTGCATTTACGATACTTCCACAAACAAAAGCATCTGCTTTATTTTCATTTACAGACTCAATTAACTCATCAATAGAATTACAATATATATATTCCACTGAAAATTTATTTTCTTCTCTATATTTCTCAAATGCAATATTATGAAAATTACCTTTGAGCACAGCCACTCTCATATCATTAAATGAACTTATATCTTCATAAAACATATTGTAGTTACTTTCATTTGTATATAGTGCACTATATTCATATCCCGAACTTATTTTAGGAAAATTAAATATTTTATTTCTTTCATCATTACTCTGTAAAGGTCCAAGTAAATCTATCTCACCTTTTTCTAATCTATCTAAACATTCTTCCCAAGACCCTTTTATAAATTCATACTTCCATCCCGTATATTTTGAAATTTCTTTTAAATAGTCATAACCATACCCTGTATAAGAATTATCTTTTGGTGAGGATATAATTCCATAGTTATCACAATATCCAACTCGTATTTTTTTTGAATTTTCAGACTCATCAGCAAAGCATTGAACATTGTCAAGGCAGGATATAATAAGTAAAAATATCAAAGAAAGTATCAAGAAGTGCTTTTTAAATGATTTCATATTTAAAAACCTCCAATTTGCCAACTTACTTTAATTTATTTAGTTTATCAGTTGTAACTACTTTTATTGTACTGGTAAATATATCAAATTGCAATATTCTCATATAATATTCTTATTCAACTACAATTAATTTTCTTATTGTCTGTTTAAATATATTGCATTATAGTAACTCATTAAAAATCATAAAAACATAATTAATACTATAATTAGATTAATTAACTATATCTCAAAAACATAATAGCACTAAAATATAATGGCACTACTAATATTTTTAAATATCAATAGTGCCATAAAAAACTTCTCAGATTAATTAAATCTTTTTATATATTTTATAATAAGTTATACTACTCTAAATATTTAGCTAGAAAACTTTTTTCTTTAATACTAAATACTTTTGTTTGAATATCAGAATAATGTTTTGAGTATACATCAATAAAACCATGATTTGCCTCTAAAATTTCGATTTGAATATTTTGTTTTCCAGAAAGTTGACAAGAAACAGAATCTACATCGAATGAATCATATTTTGCAAATACTAATAAAGTAGGACATTTCGGAATTACATCCATATAATCTCTAATTCGAGAACCATAACAACAAATTATACCATCACAAAGAAAATCTTCACTACATCTCCATGCAATAGTTGCTCCCACACTATATCCTGCAACAAGTACATATTTATATTCTGATTTTAAATCATTTATAAGTCTTTCTACTGTCTTATAAACGTCAAACCCGATATTATTTATAAAAAAATCATATGCTTCATTGGCTTTTGAGTATGGAAATACTCTTTTTTCTCCTAAAAGTTCAGGACAAAATACATCAAACCCATATTGATAATACTTTTGACAAATATCTTCTATAAAGCTATTAACTCCATAAATTTCATGTAACACAATAATAGCTATCTCACTCTTATGTATATACTTTATCAGATTATCCACCACCTTTATAAAATAATCAATATTTTTACACTTAGTTTAATGTATTCTTATTAGTATGTCAATTTGCTATTTCTAAATCTAACTTTACTTTTAAACTAATTACTTGTTTTATAAACTTACTTAATAATTCTTAAAATTATGCTCTATGGTTAAAAATATACTCATTAGAAACAACAAATAAAGCATAAAGAATAAAAAAGAGTATCTCACTCATAATTTTTAAAAATTATAAATGAAATACTCTTAAACTCTATTTTATATTAAATTTATTTTCCAAAATATCTATTTAATAATCCTAAGAATGCTTTACCATGTCTAGCTTCGTCTTTACACATTTCATGTACTGTATCATGTATAGCATCTAATCCTAATTCTTTAGCTTTTTTAGCTAATTTTAGTTTTCCATCAGTTGCACCATACTCAGCGTCAACTCTAACTCTTAAGTTTTCTTTTGTATCTGCAACTACAACTTCTCCAAGAAGTTCTGCGAATTTAGCAGCATGCTCAGCTTCTTCAAAAGCTATTCTCTTATAAGCTTCTCCTACTTCTGGATAACCTTCTCTGTCAGCTTGTCTACTCATTGCTAAATACATTCCTACTTCTGTACATTCACCAACGAAGTTAGCTCTTAATCCTTCAATTACTTCTTCGTCTACACCTTGAGCTACACCTATTCTATGCTCATCAGCCCAATTTTTTTCGCCTTTCATTTCTTCAAATTTATCAGCTCCAACTTTACATACTGGACATTGTGCTGGTGCAGCATCCCCTTCATGTATATATCCACATACTGTACA
>NZ_AVHW01000053.1 GCF_000449425.2 Clostridioides difficile CD160 | reverse complement strand
TTATTTTCCAAAATGTCTGTTTAATAATCCTAAGAATGCTTTACCATGTCTAGCTTCGTCTTTACACATTTCATGTACTGTATCATGTATAGCATCTAATCCTAATTCTTTTGCTCTCTTAGCTAATTTTAATTTTCCATCAGTTGCACCGTACTCAGCGTCAACTCTAACTCTTAAGTTTTCTTTTGTATCTGCAACTACAACTTCTCCAAGAAGTTCTGCGAATTTAGCAGCATGCTCAGCTTCTTCAAAAGCTATTCTCTTATAAGCTTCTCCTACTTCTGGATAACCTTCTCTGTCAGCTTGTCTACTCATTGCTAAATACATTCCTACTTCTGTACATTCACCAACGAAGTTAGCTCTTAATCCTTCAATTACTTCTTCGTCTACACCTTGAGCTACACCTATTCTATGCTCATCAGCCCAATTTTTTTCGCCTTTCATTTCTTCAAATTTATCAGCTCCAACTTTACATACTGGACATTGTGCTGGTGCAGCATCCCCTTCATGTATATATCCACATACTGTACAAACAAATTTTTTCATAATTAATTTCCTCCTAAATTTTATATATCAAATTAAATTTTTTATTTATCAAGTTAGTTTATATATACCCGAGGCATATACCTTTAAACAAATTTTTTAAAGTTTTTTTTCTAAATACTTACTTCCCTTGTGTTAACAGTATGTTTCTATAATAATGTCCTTTTAATTCTATTAATTCTTTATGATTTCCAGATTCTATAATTCTACCATTTTCTAAAACTATTATATTATCACAATTTGATATGGTACTTAATCTATGAGCTATAATTATACTTGTCTTCCCAAAAGTTAAACTATTTATTGCATCTTGAATCTTAGCTTCAGTTGCTATATCTATATTGCTTGTAGCTTCATCTAAAATGAGTATAGGTGCATTTTTTAATATTGCTCTGGCAATGCTTATTAATTGTTTTTGACCTTCGCTTAAATCCTCACCCCTATCTGATAATACAGTATTATATCCTTCATGCATTTTCGTTATAAATTTATGCGAATTTGCTATTTTGCTAGCACATATAACCTCTTCATCAGTGGACATTAGATTTCCATACCTTATATTTTCCATGACCGTATCATTGAATATATAACTTTCTTGTGGAACTACTCCAAAACAAGTCCTCAAATAGTTTCTGTTAATAGAATATATATCTTCACCATCTAAAAATATACTTCCTTTATCTACTTGATAGAAATTTGTAATTAGATTTATAATTGTTGTTTTCCCACTACCAGTCTCTCCTATAATGGCATTTGATGTGCCTGCTTTGATTCTTAAATTTATATTATCTAAAACTTTCTTTTTTGAATTATAAGAAAAACTTACATTTTTAAATTCTATTTCTCCATTTACAAAAGAAGAATTTAAATTATCCTTCTTATTGTCATTAAACTTACTTTTAAATACGCTCTTTGCTTCCTGTTCCTCTTTTTCGTCTATAATTTCAAAAACTCTTTCACATCCTGCTATTGCTGAAAGTAATGTATTAAATAGATTTGCCAATTCATTTAAAGGTCTTGTAAATTGTCTTACATAACTTAAAAAACTAGCTATAACTCCTATAGTTATAATATCCTTAGATGCCAAAACTCCACCTATAATACATATAGTTGCAAATCCTATATTACTAATTACATTCATAATAGGCATTAAAAGGGATGTATAAATTTGCGATTTGAGTGAAATATTTAATAGTCTATCATTGACTTCTCTAAAATCCTCTACAGACTTTCTTTCATAGTTAAAAGATTTTACTACATTTATATTCGATACCATTTCTTCAATATGAGAATTTAACTTCCCTAACTCTACTTGTTGTTGCTTAAAAAGCACTCTAGTCCTCTTTGCTATGAAGTTACTTAGAAACATTACTATTGGTATCAATATAATACTACAAAAGGTCAAAATTGGACTTAATATAAACATCATAATGAAAGTCATCAATATATTTAAAATTCCTGTAATTAATTGTACTAATGAATTTGAGATTCCTGTACTAATATTATCAACATCATTTGTTACCCTGCTCATAATATCTCCAGTAGAACTTTTATCAAAGAAGGTTATTGGTAGATTTTTAAATTTCAAAAACAAATTACTTCTCATCTCTTTAACTATACTTTGAGATAGTCTAGCTGTACATATCCCCTTAGACAATTTAACTGAGAATTCAATTATATAAAATGAGAATAATATAATTATGCCTTTCAAGAAAATGGACCTTGAATAAGTATCAATATTTATTATGTCAACTACTTTTCCAAGAGTATATGGTATTATAGTTGATATAATTGAATCGACTATTACCAGCAAAAAAATTAATCTAGTAATCTTTTTATCTTTTTTAAAGTACATAAAAACTCTTTTAAATGTTTTCTTAAAATCTTTAGGCTTCTCTTTTTTCTTCAATCTACTGACCTTTTGATTTCCAGTACCTAAATTCAATATACTTCCTCCTTAATTTACATCTTCATTTGCTAAGTTCTGCAACTCAAAAATTTTTTTATAAATTGGAGAACTAACCAGTAAATCTTCATGTGTAGCAAATCCAACCACCTCTCCCTCATCTAAGACTAAAATTTTATCACAGTCAATTATAGAGCTAATCTTTTGTGAAATAGTTATGATGGTACATTTCTTATTTTCTTTGTTTTTTAAATTATTTATATAATCTTTTATATTCTTTCTAATAGTCGTCTCTGTATTAATATCCATTGCACTAAAGCAATCATCAAGAATTAATATTTGTGGTTTTTTTGCTATAGCTCTAGCTATAGTAATTCTTTGTCTTTGTCCTCCTGATAGGTTTTTACCCCTTTGAAATAAAACTTCATCATAAGAATTTTCAAGTTTTGTTATAAATTGATTTGCATTTGCTATCTCACATGAATTTATAACATCTTCTCTACTTATATCCTTATTTCCCATAATTATATTTTCTAGTATACTTTTCCCAAATACACTACTATTTTGAAATACTACACCTATTCCTTCTCTTAAACTTTCTTCAGAAACACTGTATATACTATTTCCTCCAATCTTAATATCTCCTTTGTCAACTATATATAATTTTTGAATTAAGTTTATTAAAGAAGTCTTTCCTGAACCAGTCTGACCAATCACACCAATATTTTGACCTTCTTCTATTTTAAAAGATACATTTTTTAATATTTTTTCATCTGTATTTTTATTATATGAAAAATAAACATTTTCAAAAACTATATCACCACTTGTAAATTTTAAATTCTTTTCTTCAACATCTAAACTGGTATTTTTCTCAATTATTTCTTCATTCTCATCAAGCAAAACTTCACTTACTCTTTCATAAGAAGCTTTTGCGCGAACAAAAACATTAAAAACATGTGAAATCATTATAAGTGATGTTAATATTCTAGTCATATAATTTACATAAGCAACTATAATTCCAATTTTAATTTCTCTTGAATAAACTAAATGTCTTCCAATTAATAATATTATTATTATGGAAATATTAATAATTATTGTAATTGTAGGTCTAAAAAACGACATCATTGTTGTAGCTTTTCTACTATTTTGAAAAAGCTCTTCATTTAACTCTTCAAAACGTTTACTCTCATAATTGTATCTGCAAAATAATTTAACTACTTTTATTCCACTTAAAAACTGTCTTAATTTTGAATTTATTTTATCTGTACTTTCCTGTACATTTTTAAATAGTCTATATCCAATCTTCATATTGAGTAATATTATAATAAATATAATTAAAACTGCAACTAAGATAATTATTGACATCTTTAAATTTAATTTTATGGCTATAATTAAGCTTCCTATACACATGATTGGCGATTTTATAAAAACCCTCATCATTCCATGAACGAATTGTTGTATTTGGTTAATATCATTAGTGATTCTTGTTATTAGTGATGCTCTACCAAATTTATCTATTTGTTTTAATGAATATGTATTTATCTTTTCAAATACATCCTGTCTCAAATCGTAGGAAAAGCACTGAGAAACTCTTGCTGAGATTATACTTCTTATTATTGAAAATATTGCCCCTAAAAAGGTTATTCCTATCATTAAAGCTCCAGTTGATAATATGTAATCTAAGTTCTTATTTGAAACTCCTATATCTATTATTTTTGCCATTATAGTTGGTTGAGCTAAATCACAAAAAGCTTCCAATGTCAAAAAAAATACTGCTGTCAGAAATAATACTATATATTTTTTTATGTATTTTTTAAAATACCTCATTTAATCATCCCTTCATAGAATTTTCTCATTATAAAAAGTATATCATAATGGCTAATTTAATTGATTGTATCAATTATAAATATTTGTTTTATTATTAATTTTTATACTATACACGTTATAAATTATTTGTTTTTATTTCCTATATTTATATATATTTATAGCATACTATTATATATAATATATATGTATTAAAATTAAGACAAAACTTTAACTTTACTATTTGTGTAAAAAGTAATATAATTTAAAATTGATTATAAATCTAACTTTTTCTCTATCAAAATATTTTAGGAGGTGAGACATTTGAAAAAAACTAATAGTTTAAAAGAATTTTTAAACTGGAATAATATCAAGAATTTAAAACCTTCAAATGGTTTAAAAAATATATTAGAAATTTTTAAAAATGACCTAAAAGATATACGTGGAAATTACGCAGTACTTGTAATAGTTGTAGGACTTGCTTTTTTACCTTCTTTGTACGCTTGGTTCAATATAAAGGCATCTTGGGACCCTTATGGAAGTACTGCTAATATGCTTGTAGCAGTAACAAATGAAGATAAAGGAAATGAAATAGCAGGTCAAAAGATTAATGTAGGAGACCAATTAATCGAACAACTTAAGGATAATAAAAGTTTAGGTTGGCAGTTTGTAGATGAAAAAACCGCTCTTGAAGGTGTTAAAAAAGGTACTTATTATGCGTCACTTAAAATACCAAAGAATTTTACAAAAGATTTAACATCATTAATTACGGATGATGTTAAAAAAGGTGAAATTATTTATACAGTAAATGAAAAAATAAATGCAGTTGCACCAAAGATTACTGACAAAGGTGCTTCTACAATACAGTTACAAGTTAATCAGACTATAGTAAAAACAGTAAGTGAAATCGTTCTTGGTATATCAAATGGAGTTGGTGCAGGAATTGAACACAGTCTTCCAAAATTAACAAAGGTTGAAAGTTCTCTTATCGACCTTCAAAAGAGATTTGACCATATAAATAAGACTGTCGATTTAGCCTCTGATGCTACTTCAAAGTTGTCTGATACAGTTAAAGATATTAAATCAGATTTACCTACTATTAAAAAGACTTTAAATGATACAAAACTGTTATCAAATGATTTAAAGAAATTCTTAGAGGATACAAATGACAATTTAGATGAGCTTTCTCCTCTTATAAAATCTGATTTAAATTTAATGGTTGACCTTTCATCTTCGGCTTCTTCCCTTACATTAAATTTAATTGATGCTGTAAATAGTGGAAGTGAAGATGTCCCTAAGTTGATAGATAATTTATCAGAAAAGCTTTCTAATTTACAATCTTTAAATGATACATTAGAAGACTTTTTAACTAAATTAAACCAGCTTACATCAAATAATAGATTGGATGATGTAATAGATAACCTAGAAGACTCTAACAATAAAATAGATTCCTCTATATCAACATTGAATGACATTAAAAACAAGGTTATATCTGGGCAACAACCATCTATAAGTGCATTAAATAATGTTTTAAGTTTATCAAATGGTATTGGAAGAATTAATTTAAATATTTTAAATAATTTTGATTCAAAAATATCAAAACCTATAAATAGTATATTTTCAAATAGTATAAAAGTAGCAAATGATATAATTACTGTTTTAGATAAGGCAGAAGCAAAACTTCCAAAGGTTGAAGAAATACTTACTACTTCTCTAAGTCTTTCAGGAAATGCACAGGAAAGTATATCATTAATAAGAGAAAGACTTCCTCTTGCAAAAGGAATGTTGGATGACTTGATTGATAATTTAAGTAAGATTAGTAATGGTGAAGATATGAAAAAATTAGTCAGCTTACTTGAAAGTGATATATTAACAAAGTCTAATTTCTTAAAGGAACCTGTTGAAGTGAAAACAGAAAAATTATATCCAATTGAAAATTACGGTTCTGCAATGACACCATTTTATAGTGTTCTTTCTACATGGGTAGGTATATTACTTCTTTCAGCATTATTATCTACATCTGTACATGGAAACTATAAGCCATATGAAATTTATTTTGGAAGGGGTCTTACTTTTCTAAGTATAGCTCTCATCCAAGGCTTCATAATTGGAACTGGAGACATACTATTATTGGGAGTAACAGCAAAGCATCCAATTTTATTGATACTTCTGCTTATGTTTACTAGTATGGTATTTAACTTTATTGTTTATTCTTTGGTTTCTGTATTTGGAAATGTAGGAAAAGCAATTGCAATAGTACTATTAGTCGTTCAAATTGGTTCTTCTGGTGGTACATTCCCTATACAAGTTACACCTACATTCTTCCAAAGAATAAATCCTATAATGCCATTTACCTATGCAATAGGTGCTACAAGGGAAGCAGTGGGTGGTATATATGCTCCAAATTTAACTAAAGATATATTAGTTCTATTGCTATTTATGATTCTGTCTATTTGTTTAAATGTACTTCTAAAAGGACCTATAAACAGAATTATAAAACCATTTAACGATAAATTTGGTGATAGTAACTTAACTGGTCATTAAAAAATCAATTCTGTATTTAAATATATTTTTTAAAAACAGAATTTCAACCTTACATTAAAGGTAGTAGCTTCTCAGTTACTACCTTTTTTAACTTCAAAACTAAAATTTATTACATAATATAAATGACTGATATTCATTCATTGACTTTCAAAATTCCTTATGTTATTATGTATTTGAAATTATAAGGAGGATACTATATGGCACGTATTACTAAAGAACCAAGTGAACGTAAACAAGAAATTTTAGATACTGCAATAAAATTATTTTATGAAAATGGATATGAGAAAACTTCTATAACTGATATTGCAAAACATATGAATGTTGCACAAGGATTATGTTATCGTTATTTTCCATCAAAAGAAAGCCTATTTGATAGTGCTATAGACTACTATGCACAAACTCTAGTGGACAAAATGTCTGTTATTATAGATAATACAGATAAAACATTAAAGCAAATTATTGAAGAAGTACCTACATTTATTGATATAGAAACTGATGATAACCATTACTACAAAGTATGTCATGGAGAAAAGAGTAAAAAAATTCATGACCAATTATCTTTAAAAATATGTGAAAAACTTATTCCTATAGTAAAAAAACAGCTTCAACTGGCTAATTTACGAGGAGAAATTAATATTCCTGACACTGATACCACAGCATACTTTTGTGTATATGGTCAGCAAGGAATATTATTACGTGAAGATATTTCAAATACTGAAAAAGTAGAAAAAATTTGTTCTTTCCTAAATTACCTTATGAACATATAAGTATATCCCTGCTTAATAAACAGGGATATATTCAGTATTCAATATAACTTACATACTTTAATTAAGATAATCAGTTATTCCTGAGTTTAAATTATACAGATGTTCAAATCCTTCCTCAGCCAATAAATTACATGCAGTAACACTTCTATGACCACTTCTACAATAAACCACTACTTTCTTATCCTTATACTCATAAATTTCATCTATGTTATTAATTAGCTCTTGTAAAGATATATTTATAGCATTTTCTATTTTACATTCTCTAAATTCATCTTCAGTTCTTACATCTAATAATAAAATATCTTTTTCATTTTTCATCATTTCTTTAAGTTGTTTCTTATTTATATTCTTGTACATATGTCTAAGATTCCTCCATTTTATTTGTATATATTACTTATACCCTTTATTCTTCATACAACAACAAATATTCTTTTATATTTTTCTCAGCTATATAAAAGATATACTTAATAAAAGCTTTTTTTATTGTTAATAATCTGTTGATTAAAATAATTAAGAATGTTATGCTAATTATAAATTATTAAAAGGGAAAAGAGGTAGTGTAATATGTTTAAGCAAAGGCTCTCTAAATTATTATCTAGTACATTAGTATTGAGTATGTTATTTACTGCTGCTCCAAATATTACTTTTGCTGATAGTAATGTAAAAGATAACTCAGAGAAATATCAAAGTTCTGACATAAAGCTAAATGATTATAGCAAAAACTCGGAATCTTATCCAAAAACTAAAGCTCTTGCTAAAGAGAAAATTAAAACTTTATTATCTAAGTATGGAATTGAAAATGCTCAATATGCTTTGATTGATAATGGTAAAATTGAGATTTCTGGTAATGGTGGAGTCTACAGTAGACAGGATAATAAAAATTTAACTAAGGATAACATGTATAATATTGCATCTATCAGTAAGATGTTTACTACTACTGCTGTTATGAAGTTAGTAGAAGAGGGAAAAGTAAAATTAGATACTCCTATTGTAAATTATATACCTGAATTTAAAATGGCTGATGAGAGATATAAAGAAATCACTCCAAGAATGTTATTAAATCACTCATCAGGATTAATGGGAAGTACTTTAAAAAATGCTCTTTTATTAGGAGACAATGATTCTTATGGTCACGATAGTTTTCTAGAAGAATTAAAAAAACAAAGATTAAAAGCTAAACCAGGAGCTTTTTCTGTTTATTGTAATGATGGATTTACTTTAGCTGAAATTTTAGTAGAAAAAGTATCTGGTATGCCATTTACTAATTTTATTGACAAATACATAAGCAGTCCACTTAATTTACAAAATACAAAAACTCCAGAAGATAGTTTTGATAGTTCAAGACTTGCAAAAGCCTATGTACCTTATTTTGAAGATGCTGTACCACAAGATAATTTTAATACTATAGGTGCTGGTGGTTTATATTCAAGTGCAGAAAATCTATGTACATTTGCACAAACATTTATGAAAAAATCAAATGGTATTCTTTCTCCTTCTTCAATAAAAGCTATGGAAAATAAAGAATATTTAAATGGTCTATGGCCTGAGGGAGAAGATTCTATACTTGGATATGGTTTAGGATGGGATTGCGTAAACACTTATCCATTTAATCAATATAACCTAAAGGCTCTTACAAAAGGTGGAGACTCTTTACTATTCCACAGCAATATTATAGTGCTTCCAGATGAAAACATGGCAGTTGCAGTTGTTTCTTCTGGTGGAAGTAGTCAACTTAATGAAATAATTGGACAAGAAATGTTACTGTCTGCATTAAAAGAAAAAGGTAAGATTAAGGAAATAAAACCTGATAAAACATTCAGCAAACCACAACAAGTTAAAATGCCAAGTTATTTAAAAGAAAATAGTGGTCTTTATGCGTCTTCAAATATGATAAAAGTTGATGTTAATGATAATGGAACTTTAACAGTATCTTCTCCTTATCTAGAAAATGGACCTGAAGATAAGTATGTATATATAGGACAAGATAGATTTGTCTCTGAAAAAGGTAATAGTTGTTTAAAATTTGTAAAAGAAAAAAATAACCTTACATATTTAAATATGAGCTCTTACGATGATGTTCCAGGATTAGGTCAAACAGCAAGTTTATATTATGTAGCTCAAAAGGTAGATAGTAGTAATAATATATCAGATAGCGTAAAAGAAGCATGGAAGAAAAGAAATGATAAAGGTTACTATATAGTAGATGAAAAATATACTTCTCAGCACTATATGTTTGGTTCTGTAAAATCAGTTCTTAGTCTTTCAGATGGAACTCCTGGTTATATAGCTAATACTAAAATAGCAGATGAAAATAACTCAAATGCCTTTATAGAAATACCTGGTGTAATGGGGCGTGACTTAGCTGATATTAAGCTTCATAAAGAAAATGGTACAGAGTATTTAACTTTTGCCACACAGACATATATTAGTGAAGATTCTATAACTAATTTGCCATCAGAAAAATCTTTCACATGCGAGTTAGCATCTAATGGCTATGCAAAATGGTATAAGATTGGTGATGATATAGCAAACAAAAAAATAGAAGTTAATCTTCCTCAAAATTCATCTTTTGCTGTTTACGATGCTAAAGGAATTCCTGTAAACTATTCTTTAGTTACAAAGAATAATAGAGTTAGATTGCCAAAAGGAGGCGTAATTGTTTTCTCAGGAAGTCCAAATGCTAGATTTGAAGTTGCATATCAAGATGAGGTAAATGCAAATACATTGACAGGAACTGATAGATATGAAACTTCTATTAAGATAAGTCAAGCAGGTTGGGAAAATGCTGAAAATGCAGTTTTAATAAATGACTCAGCAATTGCAGATGCTTTGGCTGCAACACCACTTGCATATAAGAAAAATGCTCCTATATTATTAACTGGAAGCTCTCAAATAAACGAAAAAACTTTAGCTGAATTGAAGAGATTAAAAGTTAAAAATGTATATGTAGTTGGTGGAGAAGCTTCTGTGAATGAAAAGTCCCTAGATACTATAAAATCAAATAATATTTCTGTATCTAGAATTTCAGGAAATGATAGATATCAGACTTCTATGAATATTGCCAAAGAATTGAATAATATTAGTAACATTTCAAAGATTTCAGTAGTTAATGGTGAAAAAGGATTAGCCGATGCAGTAAGCATTGGAGCTGTATCAGCTCAAAATGATATGCCTATAATACTTACTAATGAAAACAGTAATATAGATGAAATAAACAACTTATTTAAAAACAAAAAAATTGAGAAGTCTTATGTAATTGGTGGAGAATACACAGTTTCTAAAAATATAGAAAGTAAACTTCAAAATCCACAAAGAATATCAGGTAGCACTAGAAATGAAACTAATGCAAAGGTAATAAAAGAATTTTATAAAGATTCTAAGATAGACAACCTATACGTTGCTAAAAACGGAATCAATAAACAAGATGATTTAATAGATGGATTATCTGTTGGAGTTTTAGCTGGAAAAACTAAGTCTCCTGTAATATTAGTAGGAAATTTATTAGATTATAATCAAAAAGAACTATTTAAAACTATGAGATTTAAATCTGTAACACAAATTGGTGGAAATGGAAATGAGAATTCATTTAAACAAATAAAAGAAATAGCTTAATATATTAAAATGGGCTATATTTAAGTAATATTACTTAAATATAGCCCTATTTTATCTATTTATCATTCATACTTAACAATTTATCCAAATATACTGACTTTAATTGTTTGCTGGCTAAAACTTTTTTAGCTGGTTCAAGTTTTAATATAGCTGATAGTATAGCTCCCATAGCTCTATGACTTGCTAATGCATTGTTATCAAAAATTAGATTTTGTAATTGTCCTTTTTCAATTGCCATTAGAACTGCTCTATGTACTGAGTTTGCTGGAGTTATTATCTTTTCATCTCTCTTTAATAGCATAATACTATTTTTATGACAATTTCTAACGCAAACTCCACAACCTAGGCATCTATCCTCATCAATTTTTATATATTCTTTATCATTTTCCTTGACCTTGCTTATTGCATCTATTGGACATGCAGATATACATTTACCACATTTTACACAACTTTCATGGTTTATATTTGGTATAAAACTAGTAGTCTGTACTGGATGAAGATTTCCAAATCTTTTAGCTGCTACTAATGCCTCGCAACAACAGCCACAACAATTACATATGAAAGTAACTCCTTTTCTAACATTTTCTCCACATTGAACTAAGTTATGCTCATACGCTTGATGAAGTAGTTCTTTACATTCTATTTTATCTATACGTCTTGCAAATTTGTTATTTATTAAAGAATTTGCTACGTTGTCAAATGTCATACATATATCCATAGGAGCATCACAAGCCTTGCCAACATGTTGCATTCTATGTCTACAGTAGCACATACTTACACCTATATGAGTCGATGTATCAATTATATGAGTGGCTCTTTCATAATCTAAAATACTAACTTCATTATCATTAGTTAAAACTTCCTCTTGAACATACACTCTTCCAAGCTTTGTTTCCGTTGAATAAAATAAATCTTTTATAAAATCTTCTTCTACATTCATATATTGATAGTAAAGTTCTGCTAAAAGTTTTTGGTCTATATCATGTCTTGTTCTCATCATAGCAAACTCAAAAAAGCCAGCCATTGGAGGAGGCATTATATATTTTTTTCCTTTATTATCTTCTATATCTAGTATCAGAGCCTTACTTGCAAGTTTATCTAATACTCTATATGCTTCACTTTCACTTACACTCCAGATTTTAGCTGCTGTTTTTACTCTAAAAGGCTTTATTGGAAGCTGAGCTACTAATTTGGCTTCTTGTTCTGTATATAATACATTTAGTATTTTGTATAATGTATCTGATGGTGGAGCACCTTGTGGAAACTTGTTTATTCTTTCCTCTAAACTTTTATACATGTTCTTCGCAGTTATATGAGAAATAGTAATCACCTTCTTTTTCTTTTGTTTTCCAATAAAATCAAATATTTATACTTATTTATAAATACTTTATCTAAACCCTTACTTTATATAATACCAATTCTTTCTAAATAGTTAAATACCTCTAGTAATTTATTTATTAGATTTCTTATATAAATAAAAAATCGTTTATTTAGTATAATAATAGTTTATACCAATTAAACGATTTTAATAATATTTTATATAAATAAAAATTACTTTTATATTTAGATACTTTCTCTTCTTATATTATCTATTATATTTTCTTTGTTCAATTTACTCATTGGTATATAAGCTGCTATAAAAGTTATTATAAAAATACTTACTATACATATAGCTATTGCTGCCCATGGTATAACAGGAGAAAACTCAAGCACACCTGAAATAAGTTTATTCATAACTAGAGTCATACCAATACCAATTGGTATTCCAAATAATAAAGACAATATACCATATATAAAACTTTCTAAATATATCATTTTCCTAAATCCTTTAGGAGTAACCCCTATAGATTGTATTATCGCAAGTTCTCTTTTTCTTAGATTTATACTTGTACTTACTGTATTTAGTATATTTGTAACACTTACTAGAGATATAACTGCTATAAAGCCATATACAAATATTTTGACAACTTTTAGATTTTGTTTTTCTTCTTCTCCTGCACTTTCATCATGGAAGTTAAAATTATTTTTATCAGCTAAAGATTCTACTCTCTTCTTAGTCTGAGCATCTCCTTCTGAATCTATAAATATAAGACTTCTATTTAATTTTAAACCTAAATTTTTAGCAACTTCATCATAAGTTATAAATTGCAAGCCCATATTTTGATAACCCATTCCTAGACGTTCTTCATCAGTTATAGCAAGAATTTTAATCTTCATTTTTTTACTTGAACCATTGTCATCAAGATATTCACAATTTACTGTATCTCCAACTTTGTAATTAGTTAACTCCACGATACCTTTCTTACCTCTAGATTCAAAGTAACTTTTTCTAACTAGAATCACACCATTTTCTTTAATTGCTTTTTCCTTATCAAAAGAACCTTTTATTAAATTATTTGTTTTATTTTTTATTGAAAATTCTCCTGGAAACCTTAATTCATTATTTATAAAGTCGTATTCATAACTATCTCCATTCTTATACTGTTCACAATAATCCTTAATTAAATCTTCATTGGATTTATTTATTTTATTTTCACTTACTCTTATAGACATAGACTGACCTGTTGCTAATTCAAAGTTTTTTATTCCAGGAATCTCCTGTAATGTACTTATAACATCATCAATAGGTCTAGCTGTACCCTTTGCAGTTAAATATAAATCATAGTTTTTTTGAGAATTTCTAATTTCTTCACCTTTTAGCAAAAGTAACGTAAATCCACTAAAAGATACAAATATTATTATACTTATCATTAAAGAAAAAAGAGTTACTATGAATTTTTTTCTATTTCTTCTCATATTTTTATATGCAAGTACTCCTTCAGTCTTAAAAATCAGTTTAATAAGCTTTGAGTCTTTGACTTTTCGTACTTTATAGTCTCCACTGTTTTTAATTATATCAAGTGGAGAAATATTAGAAGCTGCTATTGCAGGTAATAGAATTGATATAAATATTGTAAATAAAACTATTATTATACTAACAATAATTATTATTGGGTTATACACTATTTGTAAACTCATCTGTGTAACAATCGATTCTGTAAAATACCTATTTATAGTTTTAAATAATAAGTCTATAGCTATTGTTCCAGATATTAGCCCTATTGGTATTCCAATTAAACTAATTATAATACCTTCTATAAAGACCAATTTTTTAATTTGGCTAGATGTAGTACCTATAGAATTTAATATTCCAAACTGTTTTTTTCGTTCAATTATAGAAATGCTAAAAGAGTTATATACTGTAGCAATAGTACATATAACTACTAAAATAGTCACTACTGCAATTATAGACTTTATAGAGCTATTTATGTTTGCATACTTACTAGCACCTTGTAATCTTAATAAATGTTCATTGTATTTTACCATATCAGAAACTGATTCTTCATCTTTATTTGGATATATGGTTTTGCTTATTTTTTTACTTATTTTATATACATCTTTAGGATTTTTTACTGTTACTGAGATGTTCATTGTGCCATTGTAATTAACTGCAGGATTAAAGTAAGTTATAGCAGTTGTAATTTCATCATAAAGCTCAAATCCAGGTTTTTTAATTATACCAACAAGTTTAAAAGTTCTTTCCTTTTCGTTCGCTATATAATCACCCTCATGAAATACCATGTTATCAATCTTTTTCTTATTTGAGTCAAACATGTCTCCTACTTTTAAGGTTATCTCATCTCCTATTTTTAATTTATCATCCATAAGATTAATAACATTTTCACTTAGAACAATTTCTCCAACCTTAGATGGCAATCTACCTTCTTCTATAGAAATTTTATATCCATCCATTGCATTTTTATCATACTGTTTTATACTTAATATAGCATTTTCACTATTTTCTAATTTAGAATATCCAATTTGCTTAGTAAATGCATGTTTTTCTATTTCAGCTGATTTTGTTACATATTCCATATCTTTTTTATTTACATCATTGAATGTAACATGAAAACTTCCATCATTCTTTATAGTTTCTCTTACTTGATAATCCATTAAACTTTCAAATATATTTCCTATACCACAGATTAAAGCTGTTGAAAGTATTATCCCAATTATAGTTACAATAGTTCTTCTTTTATTTTGTTTTAAGTATCTAATAGTTAGTGATGTATATAAGTTCATTTACATCACCTCATCACTTTTTATAATTCCATCTTCTATACCTACAATTCTGTCAGCCTGAAGCGCTATGTTTTTATCATGAGTTATCATTATTAGTGTCTGATTGTATTTCTTTACTGATAATTTTAATAATTCTAGTATTTCTTTCGAGTTTTTACTATCTAAATTACCTGTTGGTTCATCTGCTAATACTATAGAGGGTCTATTAATCAAAGCACGTCCTATAGAAGTTCTTTGTTGCTGTCCCCCTGATAACTGGTTTGGAAGATGCTTTTCTCTATCATTTAGACCTAGTGTTTTCATCAAATCATTTAAATATTCTTTGTCGATATCTCGATTATCAAGTTCTGCTGGAAGCAATATGTTTTCCTTTACAGTTAAGACTGGAATTAAGTTATAAAATTGATATATAAGACCTATATTTCTTCTTCTAAATATTGCTAAATCTTTGATTTTCAAATTATAGATATCCACATCATTTATATAAACTTTACCACTAGTAGGTCTATCAACACCTCCTAGCAAATGTAATAATGTACTTTTACCACTTCCACTTGGCCCTGTTATTGCTATAAACTCACCTTTTTCAATTGATAGGCTTACATTTTTTATAGCATCAACTTTTGTTTCATTTTTACCATAACTTTTAGTTAGATTTTCTACTCTTAAAATTTCCATGGCTACCTCCAATATTTATATTCTATACTTCATATATTAGACTTTAGCTATTACTACAAAGTGAATTAAATATTACAGATTAGTCACTATTATCAGCATACATTTTATGAAATATTATATGGAATTCTGTCCCTTTGCCCTTTTCACTATTTACATAGATATCTCCATTTTGACTTTCTATTATTGATTTTGACATTGCAAGACCTATACCTACACTATCCTCTTTTGAACTACTTCTTCCTCTATAAAATCGTTTAAATATATGTGGTATATCTTTTTTATCTATTCCCTCGCCATCATCTTTTATTATTAGTTCAGAAAATAATGGATTTTCTTTATATGTCATACTTATATTTCCAAATTCAGGAGTATGTTCTATACAATTTTTAATTATATTCACTAATGCTTCCACAGACCAATCAATATCGCCAATATAGGATACATTATCGTTTCCTTCTATAGTTAATTTTTGATTTTTAGTTTCCATAGGTATTTTCATTGGTTGCATTGCTCTATGTATAAGTTCACTAAATTTTATCTTATCTTTTTTAAACTTTATCACTTTTGCTTCTACTTTTGATAGTTTAAGCATGCTTTTAATTAGCCAATCCATCCTATTTAACTGATTCTTTATCTTATCCAAGAAATCTATTTTTACTTCGTATGGTACATCATTATATAACAAGTCATTCAACATTATTAAAGAAGTCATAGGAGTTTTTAATTGGTGTGATATGTCAGAAATTGTATTATTTAAGAATATTTTTTCTGATTTCAAAAGTTCAACCTTTTCATTAAGAATTGTCGTCATCTTTAATAGTTCAGTTTTTAAAAGACCTACCTGACCTTCTTGATTTTTATTTTTCATATCAAATGCTTTTCCTTCTGAACTATAGTAAACATACTTAGTCATATCTGATAAATCATTGTACATTACCTTAAAATAACTAGCAATCAATATAAATATTAGAATAAATATTATGCATACCAAGATTATATTTGTTTTTATAGTCTCTAAAACTAATTTAGAAATTATAGGCTCAGCGTTTATTTTAATAGATTTATCGTAATTATACTTACTTAATATTTTCTCTCCATAGTCTATATTTCTTATAGACTTTCCTTGAGTTATTATATCCACTATCTCTCTTTCTAAATTTGGATATTTGCTAGACAGTGTTCCTATTATCGCTTGATTATTTTTTACAATCATACCTTTAGTTATATCCATATTGATTATGCTAAGCCCAATAGATATAGTAATAGCAACAAACATCAAAACAATATACTTACTTAAAAACCTCTTCACTTCTGGATTATATAGAAACATTATTTTCACTTCCTATCCATTTATAACCAAGGCCTCTTACAGTTTCTATGTAGATTGGCTCACATAAGTCATCACCTATTTTTTCTCTAAGTCGTTTTATATAAACAGTTAGAGTATTATCATTTACAAAATCATACGTTACATCCCAAAGTTTTTCCAATATTTGAGTTCTGCTTAAAACTGTATTTTTGTTCTGTATAAGAATTAGAAGAAGTTTATATTCAACTGATGTCAGAAATATTTCTTTTTCATTTTTATATACTCTAGCTTCTAATGTATATATACTTAAATCTCCAAATTTGAGCATTTTCTTAGCTTCTTCTAAAGTATTACCTTTTCTTCTTAAAACAGCTTTTATTCTAGATATTAATTCTCTAATTCTAAAAGGCTTTGTTATATAATCATCTCCACCCATATCAAGACCCATTACAATATTTACTTCTTCATCACAAGCAGTCAAAAATATTATCGGAATTTGAGAGAATTCTCTTGTATATTGACACAATTCATAACCAGTTCCATCTGGTAATGTCACATCCAAAAGTATCATGCTATATTCATTAGAAGAAATCATTTCTTTTCCACTTGATAAATTCTTTGCTATATCTACACTAAATCCTTCTTGCTCTAAGGCATATTTTATTCCAAAAGATATGGTACTATCATCTTCAACTATCAATAACTTTAACATAGCTATTTCCTTTCTTTCCATTTTGATTTTAAATTATTTACCTATACAGTTTTTATTATACACAAATACCTTATATACTAAAATATATCTATAATTACAAAATAGTCACAAAGAGTTGTTAAAACTTATAGAAACAAAAATGTAAGTTGTTACTTAACTCACTTAAGAATAATACCTAGTTCTTCAAGTTAAGCTACAACTTACATTTTAGAAACCTTATGTTAAATAATCTAACATAACTATTTGTTTAACAATTTAGAATATAATTTATTCTTCATCATACTTTTTGTATTCTTCTTCTTTGTAAATATTATCTTTTTTATCATCTTCATGCAAATCAATATCAGTCTTTACATCTTTAACACTATTTACATATTGCATCATTTCTTCCTGAGAAACATGTGGACAATTTTCACAGTTTATTCTTCTTGAATTAAATTCTTTTACCTTTTTTTTTAGTTCTTCATACTCATAATCCTGTTTATTATCTCTACAGTTACAGTCATAATCAAATTCGTCATACTTATAGTCATCATAATCACTGTTTCCATAATAATTTGTATCAACCATTTGAGAATTAGATTTACGATTTTTTACCATCTTATATACAGCATATGCACCCACACCTGTAAGAACTGCTCCTGTAAACATCATTGGTTTACTCATTCCATCATCTTTTTTATGCATTTGTCTTTTAATTAAATATGTTAACATATTTTTTCTCCTTTCTAATTTTTATTTCTATCTATAGATAGTATCTGTATTATTTTGATAAAAATTATGTTATTTTTAAATTACAATTTTTACAAAATATAAATTTATATTTTGTGTTTGACATTATTTTTTATGTTATACTATATATATAACAATCGTTTTCATTTATAAAGCATAATGGAGGTCTTTTATGGTTTTAAATTTAGATTTTAATAGTGATAAATCTATTTATGTACAAATTAAAGAAGAAATAACTAAAGCTATAGCTTCGGGAGAATTGAAAATAAACGAATCACTTCCATCTGTAAGAAGTATGGCTGAAAATATTGGTGTAAATTTGCATACAGTAAATAAGTCTTATAATGAGTTAAAAGAAGAAGGCTTCTTAAATATTGATAGAAGAAAAGGTGCTATTGTTGCTGAATTACCAATAAAAGCTGCAAATCCAACTCGTCAAAAAAATAAGCTTGACTTAGAACTTCTAGTAGCAAAATCTTATTTATCAGGTATCAGCAAAGAAGAATTTTTATCACTAAGTTCAAATTTATTTGACAAATACGAGGTGAAATATCATGAGTAAGATTGAATGTTTATTTACAATATTTCCAGTTTTAATTTTGATGTATGCTTCATTTTATTTCATGCCTTATTTAGTAGGTAAAAAACATATTTATGGAGTTTCTATAGACCAAGAACACAAAAACTATACTAACTTTATAATGTTGGATAAGAAGTTTAAAAAACTTTTATCTTTAGGTTTTATTATAGACTTTATATTAATTTTTATCCTAGTTCTTGCATTTAATAAACTGGAACTTTCTTATTTTATTGGTATAATGGGATTTTTATTATATGAAAGTCTATTATATATTTATACTCATAATAAAGCTAAAAAGTTTAAATCAGAAATTTATTCTACAGAAGGTCATATAGATATAGATTCAAAGTTAATAGTAGATATGGATTTCTTAAATAAAAAAAATAAAATAATAAAAAGGTTTAAAATATTATATTTAATACCAATACTACTTGCTTTTGGAATGAGTCTTTTTATAGTATTTAATTATAATCAACTGCCAGACTTAATTGCTATCAATTGGACTATAAATGGAACTCCTAATTCTTTTATGGAAAAATCATATTTTAATGTTTTTAAATTAATAGGCACTGCATTTTGTTTAATCATTTTATTGTATATAACTTCTATTGGTTCTATAAAGTCAAGAATTAAAATAGATTCAAATAAAATTGAAGAAAGTCGAGCTGAAAACATTAAATATCTAAACAAAATTGGTTATTTATTTTTGATATTGATGATTTTAATGACAATACAACTTTTTACTGCTTTTTTATCAATAAAAACAAATTTATCAACTGCTATAATTATAGTAACATTTTTAGTTATAATTTATTTAATAATAACTTATATTAAGTCTCCAAATTTAAAGTCTAACTCGTCCTATTCTCCAGAAGATGATGAAAAACATTGGATAGCAGGCATTATATATAATAATCCAAACGACCCATCATTAATGGTTGATAAGAGATTTGGTATTGGGTATACTGTAAATTTTGGAAATCCTATTGGAAAGATAATATATATTGCTATAGCTTTACTTTTAATTTTTTCATTGTTTAGCCTAATAAAATCTCTTTTACTTTAAATACCATAAAAGGTATCTTACTTGTATTATTGGGTATTATATTTTGTAGGATAAGAAATATTTCATATTATCATTGAAATATAGTATTTATATATTACTAGAAATGGAGATTTGCATAATGTTGTCAAAAGCTGAAATCAAATACTTTAATGAATGTGCTTCTGAAATACTTTCTTCAGAACAAGTACAACTTATGAGAACATTTCCTCATCATGGCAATGTTTCATGTCTTGAACATAGTTTATCAGTAGCATATTATAGTTATCTATTATGTAAAAAATTGCATCTAAATGTTGATATTCAAAGTGTTATTAGAGGAGCTTTATTACACGACTTTTTCCTTTATGACTGGCATTACAAAGGAGATAGAAAAGGATTACACGGATTTACTCATCCTAAAGAAGCACTAAAAAATGCAAATTTATTTTTTCAAATAAATGAAATGGAAACTGATATCATTTTAAAACATATGTGGCCACTTACTATTAAGCCACCTAAATACAAAGAAGCATTAATTGTATGTTTGTTAGATAAATTTTGCTGTTTGGTTGAGACTTTAAAGATACATTCTTTATTATCTCCTTATCATGTATAATATAGTGTTTAATATTGTTAAAATTAACAAACAAAGAGGTATTAAGTATTAAGTTTTACTTGATACCTCTTTACTATTTCATTATTTATTTTTTTAAATATCATTGTAAGTCATAATATTTAACCTTGATAACTTACCCTTCTTATAGACATACTTACTACCTTAAATAACAGTAAACCAGCTATTAAATTTATTAGTATTGCTGGTACTACTGCAACCATAAACAATGCCATAAATGAACCTCCAGGAAGACCTACTATCACTTGAGCAAACAGTAAAAATGCAGTTCCACTCACAATAGTTCCTATTGGAAATATTATTGTAGCTACTATTAAGTCTTGCTTTTTATTACTTAAGTTTTTCATAAATGGTAATTTATAAATTACATACATTATCATGAACATTATATTTATTGTAATAGTTTTATCAAGTATGTTTGGAATCTGACCACCTGGAAATTTAGTTGTTAGTGCTGCAAATATTCCTGTCACAATTCCTGCTACTAGACAAATCTTATAATCCTCTTTATTTAATATCATTATTATAAACATCATTGCTAGTGATATATCTGGTTGCATTGGAAGTCCTATAGCAGGTGTAAGTTGATGTATTAGTAATCCCATAGCTAAAAGTATTGCATTTAAAGTTAATTTTTTTGTATTCGTTTTCATTGTAATAATTCTCCCTAATTTTATTAATATTTATTTTATTTTTTTGCCAATTTTCTAAATCATCCTCTTTAGCTTTGAAAGTTCATAACATCTTTTTCACCACCTTTTTCTGAAATTTATATATTTTCTTTTAAGAGTTTTTGTAAAATAAAAAACTCCGTCCTAAATCAATAGGACGGAGATTATCCGCGTTGCCACCTAAATTATATAAAAAATAAACCCTAAGTTTAATTCTTATACATCTCATTATCAGGTACTTACATACCCTATTCGCTGTAACGTGCGACTGACGATAAAGTCTACTCTCATAATAATATGATTTCAATTCACTCCTCTAAGGTCCATTCACTATATCCCTTCTTGCTAAGATTCCACCCTCCTCAGCTCTCTATGTTGAAGCTAAACATAATTACTCTTCCTTGTCATAGGATTTTTAATTTGCTGTTGCTATTATAATATTCTAAATTTTTATAATTGTCAACTCTAATTTTTATTTTAAATTTGTAAAAAGGATAGCATAATCTTTATAAATGTTTTAAAATTTAATTTAATAATCAAAATTAGAAAGGATGATATTATGTTTAGAGAAATGAGATTGAAAAAGAGAGAAATGACAAAAGAAGATACTGTAGAAGTATTAAAAAATGGTGAATTTGGTACTTTTTCTACTATATCTGAAAATGGCTATCCTTATGGAGTTGCTGTAAACTATGTTTACCTTAATGATTCTATTTACTTCCATTGTGCAAGAAATGGTCATAAATTAGATAATATATCAAACAACAACAAAGTTTCTTTTTTAGTAGTTGCTAATGAAAATGTTATTCCAGACAAATTTAGCACTACATATTCTAGTGCTGTGGTATTTGGAAAAGCTTCAACTGTAGAAGGTGAGGAAAAGAAAAATGCTCTTGTAGAAATCATAAAAAAATATTCTAAAGGATTTTTTGAAGAGGGCATGAAATACATAGAGAAAGATATAAATTTAACAACTGTAGTTAAAATAGAAATTGACCATATTTCTGGTAAAGCTTCACGCTTATAATAAATACACTAATATACCTAAAAGTAGCTATACAGCCACTTTTAGGTACTTTAATTTGATATTCTTATACACTCAATCTTTTTAGATAATCTTTTATACCAAGCTTAACATCATCACTTGGTCTTATATCAGAGTTATCTCCTGCTATATGTAGTATTCCATATGCTGGATTGTCTCCTCTTACTGTACATGGAACTGATAAAAGAGTCATTCCCATATGTTGGGCAAATATATTCATTGCTTGTAAAGAAAGTTCTCCTCCTCCATGTTGTGAACCTGCTGTGGCAAAACAACCAAATATTTTTCCACTCAAAGGAGCACCTACCCAAATATCAGAAAAGCTATCCATAAACATCTTCATTGGACCAGATACATTTCCATAGTATGTTGGTGAGCCCATAAATATAGCGTCATAATCTAGCAATTCTTTTCCAGATTTAATTGTATTTATACTCTCAAACTCATCTTTATATTCTTTTGAATTTATTAAATAATACTGAAGAAGTGTTTTTGCAACCTCATCACTTACTTTAAACATATCTACTTCTATATTCATTTCTTCAAGTACTTCTTTGTATGTTCTTGCTAATAAATATGTACTCCCACAAACACTATGAAAAATTACTGCTACTTTCATCTTTATCCCCCTAATTAAATTCAAATTTATTTTTTGTATAGTATTTTTTATAATAAAATACTACTAAATGACTAAATGACTAAATGATACTAAATGGATTCAAATATACATCACTTTTTATTACTTCTATTTCATTAAATTCATCCAAAAATCTCTTCATAACGTTTTTAAATATATCTTCTGTATCAAAATGCCCACAGTCTACTATACACATTCCTATATCAAGTGCATCTTGTGCCTCATGATACTTTACATCTCCTGTTATTAAAACTTCTGCTCCTTGTCTCTTAGCTTTTTTTACAAACTCTGAACCAGCCCCTGTTACAACTGCTACTTTCGTTATATTTGTATTAAGATTTCCAACTACTCTGATATGTTTCATATTTAATTTCTCTTTTATTTTATTTGAAAGATTTTCTAATGTCATACTTTCATCAAGTCTACTTACTCTACCTAAGCCAAATGTCTTGCCTTTATTTTCTAGCTTGTACAAATCATATGCAACTTCTTCATAAGGATGTGCATCCAACATGGAACTTATTACCCCTCCTAAAAGCTTCTGTGGCACCACAGTTTCAATTTTAACCTCATTTACTACTTCTATATCATTTATGCTTCCAAGAAACGGATTAGAGCCTTTTAATGGTTTAAATTGTCCTTCACCTTCTATTGAAAATGTACAATCACTATAATTTCCTATATGACCTGCTCCTGAATTACTTAAAACTCTTTTCAATTCATCTGAATAATTACATGGTACATATACTGCGAGTTTATATAAAATCTCGCTTTCTGTTATATCTAAAACCTTTGAGTTACCAAATTCCATAATTTCCATAAAATAGTCATTTAAACCATCAAATGCTATGTCAAAGTTAGTGTGCATAGAATAAAGTGCTATATCATTTTTAATAAGTTTTTGTATAAGTCTACCTTTTAAATCTGCACTATTAATCTTATTGATTTTTCCAAATATAAAAGGATGATGTGTAACAATTAAATCTATATTTTTTGAGATAGCTTCATCAATAACATTTTCATTAGCTTCCAAAGATACTAATACTTTTTTTACATCTACATCAAAATCTCCAACTATAAGACCTACATTATCCCAATCTTCAGCTAAGTTTAGAGGATACTTTTTTTCAATTTTTCTAGTTAGACTCTTTAATAACATACATACCTCCAATTTATTTTATTAAATTTTCAAGTTTTTTTATTGCAGTTTTACTCTCTTCTCTTTTTTTATCTATTACTTCTCCACTCATTCCTTCTAGCTTATTAACTATAGCACTATATGTCTTTATCTTTTTTTCTATAAATTCATTAAAAAGAGAATCCTTATTTTCTAAAAGTTTTATTCCAGTTTCAAAGTATATCTCATCTTCTATTATAGTATTTTTGCCTGTGTATTTGGCAACTATTATTTCATATATCCTAAAATCTTCTCTTACCAAAACTTCTTCTAAGATTTCATAACCATTATTCAAAAGATAACGTCTAAGTTCTTCTTGTGCTTGCATAGGCTGTAGTATAAATTTTTCTACATTATGTGCTACTTGTTTTTTAGCTTCAAGAAGTTCACTTATCAAAATTCCACCCATTCCAGCAATTATTACTTCTTCTATTTCCCCTATTTCAAGAACCTCTATACCAGAACCCAATCGTAAATCAACCTTATCTAAAAGATTGTTCTGTATGACCTCTTTGCGTGCATTGTCAAGAGGTCCTTTATTAACATCTGCCAATACTGCAAACGGTACTCTTCCCTCTTTTAACAAATATACTGGTATATATCCATGGTCAGTTCCTATATCAGCTATTTTTTTACCATATGATATCAATGATGCTATTTTTAATAATCTATCTGTTAATTTCAAATATATATCTCCTTTCAATTTTCCTTGATTTATAGGCCTTATAGTAAGTCATAAGTATTAAATTAAGGTTACTATAAAAAATAAAATTAAATCTCTACTACAAAATAGCCATGAGATATCACTTATCCCATGGCCTTTATACAAAAACATTAATGATGTATCTTTTTAATCTAAATAATCTCTAAGTTTTTTTGATCTACTTGGATGTCTTAATTTTCTTAGTGCTTTTGCTTCTATCTGTCTTATTCTTTCTCTAGTTACATCGAACTCTTTTCCAACTTCTTCAAGAGTTCTAGCCCTACCATCTTCAAGACCAAATCTAAGTTTTAATACTTTTTGCTCTCTATCATTTAATGAGCCAAGTACATCTTCTATTTGTTCTTTTAGTAAAGAATATGCTGCTGCCTCTGCTGGGGCTGGAGCATCATCATCTGGAATAAAGTCGCCTAAATGGCTATCCTCTTCTTCTCCTATTGGAGTTTCTAAAGATACTGGGTCCTGAGCTATTTTCATTATTTCCCTTACTTTATCTTCTGTCATTTCCATTTCTTTTGCAATTTCTTCTGGTTTTGGGTCCCTTCCAAGCTCTTGAAGTAGTTGTCTTGATACCCTTATTAGCTTATTTATAGTCTCTACCATGTGAACTGGTATTCTTATAGTTCTAGCTTGGTCTGCGATGGCACGTGTTATGGCTTGTCTTATCCACCATGTTGCATAAGTACTAAACTTATATCCTTTTGTATAGTCAAATTTTTCGACTGCTTTTATAAGACCTAAATTTCCCTCTTGTATTAAATCTAAGAAAAGCATACCTCTTCCAACATATCTTTTTGCTATACTTACAACCAATCTTAAGTTTGCCTCAACTAATCTTTGTTTGGCTATCTCATCACCTTCGTGCATTCTCCTAGCAAATTCTACTTCCTCATGTGGTTTAAGTAGAGGAATTTTTCCTATTTCTTTTAAGTACATTCTAACAGGGTCATCTATACTTATCCCTTTTGGTAAAGATAAATCCACAGTTTCTATTTCTATTGCAGAAGAGTCTTCATGTGAAATTGCTTCTGTATCTTCATCTAGGTTGCTTATACTCAAATCATCATCAGTAGCCGAAAAATCTATATCAGCTTTATAGTTTTTTGTTTCTGTTATTTCTATTCCCAGATTACCTAAAGTCTCATAAAGATTTTCTACTTGGTCCTTATCAAGTTCAGTCTCCGAAAAAGCTTCCATTATCTCTGCAAGTGTTAATGAACCTTGCTTTTTTCCTTTTTCTATTAATGTCTTAGCAGTGACTTTTTTTAACTCTTTTTTATTCGATTTATTTTCCACACTCAAACCTCCTTTCTCTACAAGCTCTTTAAAATTTTATTTATATCAACTATTTTTAAAGCGATTTCCATAACTCTACCATCTACCTCTTTCATATCATTATTATTTTCTAATTCTTGTTGTTCTCTCAACAAGCTGTTAATTTGTTCTTCTAATGAATTTTTTCGGATATTTGTTATTATTCCTTCTATTTCTTTTGTGTTCTCTAAGTTTATACTATTCAAAGAAATTGAATTTAATTCTTTTAAGTATTCTTCGGATATGTTTAAACTTTTCAATTTGTCAATAGTTATTTTGTCCAATTCTTGATTTTTAATCATGTAATTTAAAATTTCTTTACTTTCTTTCAGTAAAAAATCACTTTCTTCTACTTTTAGTAACGCTATTTCTCTAATTTTTTTATCTTCTAACATTATTTTTATTAGAGTCTCTTCAACTAATTGTTTTCCATCTTGTCTGACTTCGACTTTTTCAATTATTTTTTCTTCTGCTTTCTTTTGATTTTTGTTATTATATGGCTTATTATAATTTTTACCATATACTTCTCTCTTTATAGACTCGACATTAATATCTATTTGATTGCTTAAATACTTTGTATAAAAATCAATTTCAACAGGACTTGTCAATTGTTTTATAATTTTAGAAGCTTCTTTTGCGAACTTCACTCGTTCTTCATCTTTTTGAATATTAAATTCTTTTTTAAGATGATCTATTTTATATTTTATGTAGTGAGTAGAAACATCCATAGCTTTTCTATAATCATTAAGTCCATATTTTCTTACAAATTCATCTGGGTCTTTCGCATCTTTTAAATCCAACACTTTTACATTAATACCTAATTTAGTAAGTATATCTATAGCTCTTAAAGTCGCTTTTATTCCTGGTTCATCAGAATCATAAGATATAATAGCAGTGTCCGCATATCTCTTTATTAAAATACCTTGTTGTTCAGTCAAGGCTGTTCCAAGGGTTGCTACTACATTTCTTATACCATACTGATAAAGCGAAATTAAATCCATATATCCTTCAACTAAGACTATAGTTTTACTCTCTAAATTCTTTCTAGCAAAGTTTAATCCATATAAGTTCTGTTTTTTATTAAAAATTATTGTGTCTGGAGAATTTAAGTATTTTGGTAAAGAATCATCTAATACTCTTCCCCCAAATCCTATTATATTTCCTCTATAGTCGAATATAGGAAACATAACTCTATTTCTAAATTTATCATAGCAATTAGTTCCATCTCTGTTTTTTGCAATTAGACCGCACTCCAACAAATCTTGCTTTTTATATCCTTTGCTGATTAGAGTGTTCATAAGTGAATTCCATGAATCCAAAGAAAATCCTAAACCAAATTTCTTAATAATTTTATCATCTAGTCCTCTTATTCTTAAATATTCATACCCAAGATTCTTACTTCCCAACAAGTTTGAAAGATAAAATCTAGCTGCTTCTGTGTGAATATCTTGAAATTTTTTGGATTTTTCTATTTTAATCCTAGTCTCTTCATTCATGTTAGTGTTAATTTCTATACCGCATTTATTCGCTAAAATTTTTACAGCATCCATAAAATCTAAATTTTCCATTTTCATGACAAAATTTATCACATCTCCACCTTCTCCACATCCAAAACATTTATAAATTTGTTTTGATGTATTTATATAGAAAGATGGTGTCTTTTCACCATGAAATGGACATAATCCTTTATAATTGGCTCCAGATTGTTTTATATTCATATATTCAGATATTATACTTGCTATATCGCATCTAGCCTTTATTTCTTCAATAATGTCTTTTATATCATTCATATTATCACCTTCTGGTGTAATTTTTTGTGTTAACATTTCTATTCTACACTATATTCTAAATTTGTCAATCACTCAATATACAGAATTCGACTTTTTTTATTGATATCCTTCTTATTAATCAAAAAATTTTTATTTTTTATATTAATTATATCAATATTAAGTCTTTATTTATATCAAATGGTCTAACTATTAAATTCTATATAACTTATAAATTCATCTCAATAACCATTACGAATAAAAAAGAGGCTCTTGCCTCTTTTAATAATTATTAATTGATTTCATTAAATCTTCAAACTCATTAAAACAAAGAGATTGAGCTCCATCTGATAGAGCATTTTCTGGGTCAGGATGTACTTCTACCATTATTCCATCAGCTCCACATGCAAGTGATGCCATTGACATAGGTTTTATCAAGTATCTAATTCCAGTAGCATGACTTGGGTCTACCACAACAGGAAGACCTGTTTCTTTTTGAATAATTGGTACAGCAGCTAAATCTAATGTATTTCTAGTATAATCATTATATGTTCTTATACCTCTCTCACACATTATAATATTACTATTTCCTTCTATTGCTATATATTCTGCAGCGCCTATCCATTCAGTAATTGTTGATGCTATTCCTCTTTTTAACATAATAGGTTTGTTTTGTTTTCCTACTTCACTTAAAAGTGTAAAGTTTTGCATATTTCTTGAGCCAATTTGAATTATATCACTTATACTGTACAGTTCATCCATATCTCTTACATCCATAAGCTCTGTAATAACAGCTATACCAACCTCTTTTTTAACCGCTTTTAATATTTCAAGACCTTCTTTTTTTAATCCTTGAAATGAGTTTGGTGATGTTCTTGGCTTATATGCTCCACCCCTTAAAATATTTGCACCATGACTTTTTACAAATTTAGCAGTCATTAAAAGTTGCTCATAACTCTCTATTGCACATGGTCCAGCTATTATAAGTTTGTCCTTTTTTACAACTATTTCTTTATTGTTTGTACTTATCTCTATTTTTGAATTACCATTAAATAGGTTTTCTTTCATAACCTACAAGCTCCTTTACTTCTTCTCTTTCTTCAGCAGATAGGAGGTTTAAATGTTCTTTTATTGATTTTTCATTTATTAGAAGTTCTTCATTTAAATCCATAAGTGGTATCAAAACGAAAGCTCTGTCTTGAATCCTTGGATGAGGTATTAGTAGTTTTTCATCAGTGGATACTACATCATTAAAAAATAGTATATCTACATCTATAGTTCTTGGACCCCAGTGTACTATTCTCTCTCTGTGTAGCTCTTTCTCTATTCCTTGACAATATTCTAACAGCTCATACGGTTCAAACTCTGTTTCTATTTCTACGCACATATTTAGAAAATCTGCTTGTTCTGTATATCCCCATGGTTTTGTTTCATATAACTTTGATTCTTTTACTTTATATATAGAATCACTCTTTCTTAAAAGCTCACATGCCACTGACAAATTATTAAATCTATCACCTACATTAGTACCTATTCCCAAATAAGCCTTATTCATCTCTTGTTCTCCTTATCTCGACACCAAAATAGTCATAAATTCCATTTACAGGAGCTTCAGGCTTTCTGACCCTAACCATAACTCCATTTATAAGCATAAATTTGTTTAAGACCTCTCCAGCAATGTTCTCTGCCAAAGCCTCCAAAAGATTAAATTGTTTATTTTCAGTAATATCCTTAACAACACTGTAAACTTCAGCATAGTTTACAGATTTATTTATATCATCACTAAGTCCAGCTTCTTTTGAGTCAACATAAAGCTCCATGTCGATAAAAAATTTCTGACCTAGAAAATTTTCTTCTTTAAGCACACCATGATATCCATAGAATCCTAGATTACTAAGTAATATTTTATCCATTATATCACACCTACTTTCTATATATTGCATCAGTCATTTTAGCTGCCATTAGGTTTTCATAAACATCATGTACCCTAACTATATCTACACCATCTCTTATACCAAGCACAGTAGTAGCTATTGTACCTTCCAACCTTTTTTTTGGTTCAACTGGAAGTACTTTTCCTATTACCGATTTTCTAGATGTTCCAAGTAAAATAGGATATCCTAAGTCTTTCAATTCACTTAGCCTTCTTAATACTTCAATATTTTGTTCAAAATCCTTACCAAATCCTATTCCTGGGTCAAGTACTATTTTTTCTTTTTTTACTCCACAGCTAATTGCCATTTCTATGCTTTCTTCAAAAAAATCTTTTATTGACTCCATTATATCTTTGTTATAGTTTATCCCATCTTGATTATGCATTATACACACTTCTGCATCATATTTACCTATTACAGAAGCCATATTTTTATCTTTTCTAAGACCCCAAACATCATTTACCATAGTGACACCTAATTTTAGTGCTTCTTCTGCAACATCTGCCTTATAAGTATCTATTGATATTGGTATATCTAATTCTTGTTTAAGTTTTTTTATTACAGGGATTACTCTTCTTAGTTCTTCATCTGAGTCTACATAACTATGACCTGGACGTGTAGATTCTCCTCCTAGGTCTATTATATCAGCACCTTGGTCAACCATATCTTTTGCATGTTTTATTGCTATATCTAAGTTATTAAAATCTCCTCCATCTGAGAAACTATCTGGAGTTACATTTAATATTCCCATTATATAAGTTCTTTTACCATAATCAAACACAATTACTGACACTCCCTTAGATTAAATTTTATATCTCAATAAATGATTATATGAAACGGCTACTACTTCATAGTAATCAGACTCATAGCCTCAGCTCTAGATGCAATGTCCTTTTCAAATATACCTCTTACTGCTGATGTAACAGTTTTTGAACCTGGCTTTTTTACACCCCTCATCGTCATGCACATATGCTCTGCTTCCACTACAACTAAAACACCATAAGGTTGTAACTCTTCCATTATTATATCTGCAGCATTTTTAGTAATTCTTTCTTGTAATTGTGGTCTTTTGGCCAACGTATCTATTACTCTAGCAAGTTTAGAAAGACCTGTCAGTCTTCCTCCTTTTGGTAAATAAGCAATATGAGCTTTTCCAAAAAAAGGAACTAAGTGATGTTCACAGCATGAATAAAATGGAATATCTTTTACCAATACTAATTCCTCATGTTTTTCATCTGCAAAAAGGACTTTTAAATGGTCTCTTGGCTCTTCACCAAGACCAGAAAATATCTCTTCATACATTCTAGCAACCCTATTTGGAGTCTCGATTAGACCTTCTCTATCTGGGTCTTCTCCAATTGCCTCTAATATTTCTCTCACTGCATGTTGTATCTTTTCTTTATCAACTTTATTCATTTAAACTCCCCCCATTGATTTGCGACTAAAAGATTAGTTTTATAATCTCTTTTGTCTCAATTTCTTTAAAAATATAATTATAAACATCTAAAAGTTTTTGATAGTCATAATTTTCACTTACCATTGATACTAGTTCAAAAAGTTCATTATTTTCTTCTTTCAAAACTTTTAGTAATTTTTTATCTTTTGGTACCCAATTATCATTTATATTAAAGTACCCAATTATTATATCTTTTAAATATAAATTCGTCAAAAAATGATATTCAAAAACATTAAATCTTTCTTTATTTTTTAAATTTGATATTTTCCCTCCAATATCTTGTTTTAAAAAGGACTTTTCTTCTAGTGACATTTTATTAGGCCCCTTTAAGTAAATATCTCTACTTATATCTTTTATAGTCTTTGATATATTCTCCTCATCAAATAGGACTTTGGCGTCTTTCATCTCTTTAATAAAAAAATACTCCCTATCTGATAATAATTTTTTCACACCATCTTTTGAAAAATAGTTTATGTCAAATTCTATTCCCTTTTTTTCAAACAGTACTCGCTCTTGTTTTTCCCCTTTTTTTACAAAAACGAATACATCAATATCATTTATTTCTACATCATGAAGAGTAAAATCTAAGTCTTTACTAGAACCAACCAAAAATACTGCTGAAGTATTTGGATTTTCTATTATCTTTGTTATCTCTTCACTATATACTTTATAAATACAACTTATCATTTTTTATCTCCAACAAATTGTTAATATTTTAATTTATTTTAAGAACTCTAATATTTTATCAAAAATAATATTTTCTTCATCAAATTTTATTTTGTCAATTTCTATAACTTTCATAGCTCCCATAAGACTATTTGTGACAAAAACAAAATCAAAAATGCCAATTTCTGATATATTAATTTCATTTTCTAACAACTCTATATATAATTCGTCACAAATATTTATAATCCTTTTTTTTATTATTCCATTTAATATTGGTAGTTTACCACTAGGAGTATACACTCTTTCTCCTTTTATAAAAAATATATTACTCATAGAACACTCTAAGATTACACCAGCTGAGTTTACAAATATACCGTCATTATAACCATTTTTATTGGCAACATTTTTGGTATATATATTTTCAAAATAATTTGTAGTCTTATGTCTATGAATCAAACTATCACCTCTAACGATTGGCGATACAGTTAATCTAAACCCCTTTTCATATGTTTCTTGATTATATGGAATGTCTCTAATAGATATATTGTATCCCTCATCAAAAACAGTAATTCTAAGTGCTTTATCAATAATAGTTTCTTTTTTTATATATGTATTAATTTCATCTATCAAGAAGTCTTTTTCATACTTTATATCTAAGTCTAGGCATCTTATCGAATTAAGCATCCTTTCTATATGGATATTTAAATCTATTGGTATGCCATTTTCAACTTTAATAGTTTCAAATAAACCAATTCCAAATTTGCTTAGACTACTATCAAAACCTACATTATTCTTCATAATATCCCCTCAAAGCCTTCATTATAGATTTTGCTTTATCAATTGTTTCTTGATATTCTTCATCTGGGTCAGAGTCCCAAGTCATTCCTCCTCCAACTTGGAAATAAACTTTTTTATCATCTTTTATTATTGTTCTAATAGCTATATTAAAATCCATATCACCATTAAAACCTATATACCCTATTGAACCAGTATATACGTTTCTTTGTGTTGGTTCCAATTCATCTATGATTTCCATTGCTCTAATCTTGGGTGCTCCTGTTATAGAACCACCTGGAAAAGTAGCTTTTATTATATCAGTAACATCCTTATTGTCTTTTAATTCACCTACAACTGTTGAGACCAAGTGGTTTACATTTGCATATGGTTCAATTACAAATAGTTCTGGAACTTTTACACTCCCAGTTTTAGATATTCTACCAATATCATTTCTTTCTAAATCCACTATCATAAGTAGTTCAGCCCTATCTTTTTCACTATTTTTAAGTTCTTGTTGAAGCTTTAAATCTTCTTCATTATCTTTACCTCTTGGGCGAGTACCTTTTATTGGTCTAGCTTCTATTTTCTTATTAGTGCATCTTATAAATCTTTCTGGAGAATTTGATAATATATGTACATCTTCAAAGTTTAAAAATGCTCCAAATGGTGCTGGACTAAATCTTCTTAAATCTCTATATAGTTCAAAGCTTGTAAGCTCTGTTTCTCCACTAAACCTTTGTGTCAAGTTAGCTTGATATATATCCCCTTGTCTTATGTACTCTCTAACATTTTGAACTGCATTTTTAAATTCTTTCTTTGTAAAATTAGATTTAAGTCTTATAGGTTTAACTTCTTTTTCTTGATAGCATATATCATCTATACCTTTTTCTTCTTCTTTTAATATTTTTTGTTCTATGTCATCAATTATCTTTTCTTCTAATTTTATATCTATATCTGGAGTAGCTATGTAAGTTTTTTCCATAAGATGGTCTACAACTATTACATGATTATAAAATCCAAAATATATATCAGGCATCCCAATATCATCTACAGCACTTCTAGGTAATTCTTCCATATAATTACCTAAATCATAAGACAAATATCCTACAGCCCCTCCTATAAATGGAAGGTTAGTATCATTTGTAACTCTATATTTATTTAGTTCTTCTTTTAAAATTTCTAATGGATTTTCGTCAGTATCCTTATATTTTAATACCTTAAATGGCTGGCTACTTATAAAAGAATATCTTCCCAATTTTTCTTTATCCATGGCACTATCTAATATAAAACTGTCATGTTCGTTTCTAAAAATAGTAAATATCTCAAAAGAATTAAGTTTAGTGTTTATCTCTCTTATCATATTACATATGTATCCTTTCTCTAGCTTCTGTTATAAAGTTTTTCAGCATCTCATGACCATATTCTGATAAAATAGCTTCTGGATGAAATTGTACTCCTTCTATTAAGTATTTCTTATGTCTAATTCCCATTATTTCACCTTTATCAGTAGTTGCTGTAACTTCTAGTTCTTCAGGAACTTTATTAGAGTCAATTATTAATGAATGATACCTAGTGACATTCAAAGGATTTTTAAGCCCACTAAAAACACCTTTATTAATATGGTTTATACTATGCACTTTTCCATGTACCGGTTGTTGTGCCTTTATAATATCCCCTCCAAAAACATGTCCAATAGTTTGGTGACCCAAACAAATTCCTAGTATAGGCTTTTTCCCTTTAAAATAGTTAACAATATCTATACAAATACCAGCTTCTTTTGGAGAACATGGCCCAGGAGATAACACAATTAACTCTGGATTAATTTTTTCAATATCACTTATTTTGATTTCATTATTTCTCTTTACTACGACTATTTCCCCTAATTCTTCTATATATTGTACTAGGTTATACACAAAAGAATCATAATTGTCTATCATTAAAATCATACTATAAATCTCCCCCCCTAAAAATTATTTTATTAACTCAGAAACTGTTACAAATTTAAAGCCTTTTTCTATCATTTTTGGGATAAACATATCTAAAGCTTTAACTGTATCATTGGTTGCATAATCATGTAAAAGTATTATATCTCCATTTTGTACTTTATTAATTATTTTATCTGCAATACTATTAGCACCTGGATTTTTCCAATCCTTCACATCTACGCCTGTCCATAAGACAACTTTATAGTCATGCTTTTTTGCAATTTCTATTAAATCTTTTTCTCTATAACTTCCAAATGGTGGTCTAAATAATGTAGGTTTCTTTCCAGTCACCTTTTTCAAAATATCTTCACACTTAACAATCTCCTCTTCTATCTGATTAGAATTTAAATTACTTATATCAGGATGATTAAAAGTATGATTACCTATCTCATGACCTTCTTTACTTGCTCTCACTAATGGTTCTTTATACCATTGTGCATGTTTACCAGCTATAAAAAAAGTAGCTTTTACATTATACTTCTTTAATACATCTAAAACTTGGCTAGTTTCTTTTGGATGTGGTCCATCATCAAAGGTAATTGCTATTAATTTTTTTTCTCTTGAACCATGTTTAATTAAAACATTTCCATTAGTATCTGTCATCAAAGCAGAAACTTTACTAAAATTAGATATTAGTATTATTCCGCAAAACAAAGCTATTGCTACTATACACTTATATGTTGTCCTTTTCTTCCATGGTGTCATTTTTAAACTTCCTTTCAAATAGTTTAGTTATTTATAAAAATTTTGAGTGTAATATGTTTTATAGCTTCCTCCAAATATTACTCCAACTCCAATATTATTATAATTCCCCAAAATATTTTTTCTATGACCTTCAGAATTCATCCAAGCTTCATGTGCATATATTGCATTAATTTGTCCTGCTGCTATGTTTTCCCCAGCTGAGGTATATACTATTCCTTCTCTTTTCATTCTATCAAATGGAGTTTCATCGTTCTTATTTATATGGTCAAAAAAATTATTATCTCTCATATCTTTACTATGTTTTCTTGAACTTAATGTAGCCTGTTCACTGTATCTCAATGAGTTTAAACTCCTTTGATTTCTAACACTATTTACAAGGTCTATAACTTCAAGTTCAAAACATTTTTTGAGTTCTTCTCTATCTTCTGGATATAATCCTTTAAACTCATCTTCAGTCGTTTTATCAATTATTAAATACGAACAAACTCTATTTTTTTCATGAATATCGTAGAAAATTGTAATATACTTGCCTTCTTTATTTATTATATCATATTGATTTTCTGAGTTTATTATATATCTAGTATTTCCTTTTCTCTTATATTTTAATGGTGTAATCTTAGTTCTTACTGTTTGTCTATCTTGATTTATTTTTATATCTTGATTTTCACATGAATTCATAGAGTTACTGTAAAGTGCCACTACTTCATTATTTTCAACACCAACCATTGCAAATTCTTTTCCATACTGATTATATACATACCAATCAAAACCATATTCACTAGTATCAATTCTACCAGGTTTGCCAATATTTGAAAAAACTTGATTTAAATTTTCTCCTAAAGTTATTTTTTCAAAGTTCTTTATATCTGATTCTCCTAAATTTTCATTTTCAGCATTATTTAATTGTAAATTTTGATTCTTTTCTTTTTTCTCTTTGTCAGAATTCCCATTTATATTTATCTTGTCTAAAAATTCATTCCATATTTCACTTTGAGAAATTTTGTCTTTTAAATCATATACTTCTTCTAATAGTTCAGGGCTATAAAATAAAACAATAAGTACTACTAACACTAAAGCAATTAATTTCTTCAATATATCCCTCCTTCATAAAATTAAACAAAAACTTTTTAATATTACATTTATTGCACTAATATTGATAATATATACTAATTAATAGTATTAATACCTATTTGTATTTAGTAAGTATTATAAAAAAGCTTTACCTACTAATAGATAAAGCTACAGTCTTAAAGAAAATATTTCATCTAATGTTCTATCAAAAATGGATGGTTTATCAAATTTCCAAGTACCTTCATAAACCAATTCATTATTTAGATAAAAAGTTCCTTGCCCATGTTTTTTCCCATGCATAAATTCACCTACATATTTCTTACCTTTTTCCCATATATAAGTCCCCTTACCATGAACCAAATTGTTCTTCCAATCTCCTTCATAAAGTATTTCACCTTCACTATTGTAACAAATACCATAGCCTTCCATTTTTCCACCTTTAAACTCACCTGCATATATACATCCATCACTCCACTTATAAATACCTTTTCCATCTTTCTTACCATTTTTCCAAGTTCCAATATACTCATCTTTACTATTATAGAGCATATTTCCAACACCGTTCATCGTATCTTCCTCAAAATTACCTATATATTCATTCCCATTTGAAAATATAAAGCTTCCTTTTCCACTTTTTTTATCTTGTTTGAACTCTCCTATGTACTCCATCTCTGTTCCTTCATCTACAAAAAAAGTATATGAACCTTGACCTTCCATCTTTCCCTCTAAAAATTTGCCTACATATATATCTCCATTTGAAAATTTATATATTTTATTTTTCGGTTTTTTTGTGTCGACATCATCTATATCACGAATTGTTTTTCCTTCTAATTCTAACACTTCATTTTCTGGAGCAAAATCTCCCTTTTTTAAAACACGTTTCTTCATGTTCTTTATACTTTTAATCTCTTTATTTACTTCATTTATATATTTCAAATAATTATCATACAAATTAACATATTCTTTAGATAAATTCATAATGCCATTCCTCCAACGTTATTACTAGATATTTTACTAAATCCATTAAATTTATTATATCCTAATAGTGGTCATGTTTTCTACATATTAAGTAATTTTTTCAATTTTAATTTTAAAATAGCATCTTTTAAAGTGATACACAAATCATTAATAAAAGCTTTATGTTCCACCTATTAAATTTAAATAAGCTGAGAGCTATAATATATAAATTTATATTATAGCTCTCAGCCTGTAAAATTTTCTATAAATCTTTTGCTTTAAATCCTCTTCCTTTTACCTCTGTAACATCATTTACAGATATAAAAGCTTTTTTATCATACTTCAAAGCTATATCTTTTATCTTTGGTATCTCATTTGATGAAACTATTGTATATATAATTTTCTTTTTTTGATGAGTATATGCACCTTCTGCATCTAAAAAAGTTACACCTCTAACTAAACTCTTCATTATGTCTTCCGCTATTAAATCGACTTCATTTGACATTACCATGACAGATTTTTGATAATTCATTGCATCCTTAATAAAACTCATTGAATACGCATTTAGAAATAAACCTATAAGAGTATATAATGCTAAATCTAATCCAAATAAGAAACTTCCTGTAAGTACTATTAACCCATTTATCGCTAAAGCAGTATCTTTCATTTCTATGTTCTTCTTAATTTTTAGTATTGCGGCTATTATGTCTGTACCACCTTGGGAAGACCTAGTTCTAAATACAACCCCAACACCTAAACCAGATAGTATACCACCATATACACTTTGAAGTAATATATCATGTATAGGTATAATCTGACTTATTTCCTGAGTTGCACCTAATAATAATGAAAATACAATCATATTTACTAAACTTGAAATACAAAACTCTTTTTCAAGGTATATGAACCCTAAAATAAATATTGGAATATTGATTAAAAATGTTAATAGACCCACATTTATATTTGTCAAATAGTTTATAGATGTTGCTATACCTGTAGCACCTCCACTAAGTAGATGTGCTGGTCTTAAGAACCCATTTATACCTATAGATGTCATCAACATCCCAAATAGCATTGTTAAATATCTTAAAGCTGGATGTTTTTGTAGGGTATTCTTAACTTCACTCATTTCTTTCTCCCTTCAATCTTTCTAAATCTTTAGAATTTTAAAAACTTATTTTTACATATATTATATTATTCCTGATGTAATAGATAATATTTCAAATAAATTTTTTATACAATTTCTTGAACTGTCATCTATTACATCATCTATTATAGTATCTTTTTCATATATGTCTAGTGCAATTTTTTATATTTTAATCTGTAAAAACGTTCAAATCATCTCATTTATGCTTTAAATGAAAATTCTTCTAGCACAATATGATACTACTTATTATTTAACTTGCAATATAGTAAATTTATAGTATTTTTTTCTAAATATCTCTTTTTACAGTAATTTATCTTATCTTAGCAAATTCAAATTTAGTAATTATCTGTTCATAATTAATTGGTAAATGAAATTTTTGTTTTTATAATTTCAGTATATGATTTTTTTATTTCATTATTTGCATTTTTTTCATTCAATTTTTATTTTAAAATTTTTTTATTTTATTTTGTTTTAAGTATCCACAATACTAATTTTAATCTTATTTTTATATAAAATTCATTATAATTGGAATTAATATTACTGTAATTGTACCAGATACCCCAATAGAAACACCACTCATAGCTCCTTCCACTTCTCCAAGTTCAAAAGCTTTTGTAGTCCCTAGAGCATGTGCAGACGTTCCAAGTGCAATCCCTTTAGCAACTGGATGATTTATATTTCCAAGTTTAAATACTGTAGAAGCAAGCATTCCACCAAAGATACCTGTAAAAATTATAGCCACAACTGTTATTGACTCTACACCATTTAAAGAATTTGCTAAAGATATTCCCATTGGTGTTGTTATAGATTTTGGAATCAAAGAGTTTATAATACTTACATCTGAATTAGCTATCCTACCAATTATCAATACAGATATAAAAGAAATTACTATACCACAACCTATACCTACAATAATTTCAACCATATACTTTTTAAATAATTCAAATTGCTTATAAAGTGGAACTGCAAGTACTACTGTAACAGGACCTAGAAAGAAATTTATACTATCTGCTCCTATCTTGTAATTCTCATAAGGAATTTTAGTTATGCTTAAAAACACTATTATTCCTACGATTGCAATTAACATGGGATTACATATAGGATTGTTTGTTTTTCGTTGAATATATCTCCCTAAATTAAAAAATACTATTGTTACTATTATGCCAAACACTGGCGTTTGTAATACATTATACATCTTTTTGTCCTTCTTCCTTCTTTTTTATCATCTTTTCTACTATAACTCCAGTAGCATACATCACTATTAGTGTACTTAAACATATGACTAATAAAAGCACTAGTACATTTTCCCTTATTAGGTCTAATGATTTTATGAGTGATACACCCGCTGGTATAAAAAATACAGCCATATTATCAAGGAAAAATCCACTTATATTTTCTATACTACTTAAATCTAATACTTTAAATTGTAGTAGTAAAAATAATAATAACATCCCAACTATACTCCCAGGAATAAGTATAATTCCTTGTATAAAGGAACTTATATACTCTCCTATAACCCATATACTTAAAATTATTACTAATTGATTGAAAACTTTCATTTTCCACCTCCAAAAACTAAAGAGATTGCTTCAAATCATATATTTGTAGTTTTTTCAACAAGCAAATATCTTTCTTCAAATAGAAAGTTATAATTTGATACAATCTCTTTTAAATTTATTTTTATTTTAATTTAATAAAATACATGCTTGGTTGTTTCAAAAAACTTAACTTTATAAACCTATTTTTCACTTAAAATCTCTTTTATTTTTGAATTGTTATACATACTGTCTGGAACTTCACTTCTTAAACTATAAAAAGTTTGTTGTGCATTTTTCAAATCACCATTATCATAATAAAGCATACCCAGCTCATAATATGAATCATCATAATACTGGTCGTGTTTAGTATAAGTATTTATATACTTTTTATAATATTTTATGGCTTCATCTTTATTTCCTAATAACTTATTTGTTATGGCTAGTTGATATATTGATTCAGAAATATATTTTTTAGTTTTACCAGAAGAAACTACACTTTTAAAATTATCTATAGCTTTTTCATATTCTTTATTTTTCTTTAAATCTAGAGCTTGATAGTATAAATCTTCTTCATCAGCTACAGTTATATCTCTTTCTGGTTCTTTATTTTTAGCTTCACTTAACTCTTTATTCGTTTTTTCTAATTTTTCACTTGTTTCTCCCAGCTTTTTATCAGTTTCATTTAGCTTTTCATCTTTACTACTTATTTGATTATTTAAATTTTCTATTCTCTTTTTACTTTGAATCAAATATACACCCATACCTATTAAAACACAAACAACTATAATATATGGTAAAATATTTTTCTTCTTTTTAACTTTTTTTACTTCTTCCTTTTTACTTATGCTTTCTTTTTCGTCCTCATTATTTTCAAATACTGGATTATCTTTATCTAACTCTTTAAGCTTATCTAAGTATCCTTCTCTCTTCTTTACATTGCCTAGCTTATCATACAACAAAGATAAAATTACATATGGTTCTATTAGTTCAGGTTCTTCCTCAATTATATTCTCCAAAATATGTATTGACTCATAATTTAATTCTTCATTTATAAATCTTATAGAATGATTGTACCTTCCTAAAAATGTTTTAAAATCTTCAGATGAAATTAGATTTACATATTTTCTCGATATATGGTTATTTTCATAACATAAAGCTGTATAAAAGCTCTCAAATGACTTAGCAAAGTCACATTTTAATAGCTTTAAAAGACCTCTAAGATTTAGTATATCAACATCTTTAGGATTTATTTCTAAAGCTTTGTTCACCATATTAATAGCACTAGTTATATAGTTTTTATATGCCAAATCTAATGCATTATTATATCTTTTGTATGATTCTAATTTTAATTCCTTTGATGTTGTGTCTGACTTTGAATTTAAAGCTCCTTGTAAGTTCAATAGTGTCTCTTCTTTATAATTTGTAGTCACATAACTCTGTTTTAATGTTTTTAGTGTCTCATCACCATCTTCTTCTTCTATGTTAAAAAAAGTCAAATCACTTTTATTATCTTCTATCAAAGATATATCTAAAATTTTTCTAGGCATGTTTTCTATATCCTGTTTTATATCTTTAACTAAAATAATACTCACCTCCACTCTAAAATATATATTTAAGATAACATATTTAATATATCAAGTCAAAACTATACATATTTTGCCATTATTCCCATAATAAAAAGGTAATCCTATTCTTCTTGTGAAAAGGTTACCTTTTTTTCAATATTACTAACTTTTAATGTTGAATTTTTTTACTTTTCTATACAGTGTAGCTATACCTATATTTAAAGCCTCTGCTACCTTTTTCATACCTTCTGTGTTACTTCCATATTTTTTTATAGCCTTTTCTATAGCTTCCCTCTCAAGGTCATCCATAGTCTTAACTTCTTGTTTATATAATTCATCTAGTTTAAACGATATTAAGTCAGACATACTTCTTATAAAAGCAGTTAATTCCTTGTCTTTTGAAAGTATTTTCTCCTTTTGCTCTTCATTAAATGCAGCTATACCCAAAATTCCAAGTATATGTTCTCCCATTTTAACAGGAGTACATATATCAGCTAACTCTTTACAATTTTCTCTATTTGCACATTTATTACAGTTCTCTTCTATTTCCTTATTTATAACATAGGATTTTCCATCTTTTAAAACAAGAGAGTATACTGATTTCTCTGAGATTGTCTCTCCTATTTTACCTCTGAATATTCCTGTACCTGCTATCCTAGTTAAATCTTTTGTAACTAAAGTAACATCTACATCCAACACATTAGAAATATTCTCGCAAATACTTTGAACGTAATTCGTTATATTATTTAAATTCAAAGTAATCCCTCCTATTTAGATTTATATTTTTTAATACTCTACATAAATCCTATTCTTGAGAACTTTAAGCTTGCGGTTGTGGTTGTGTCTCATTAGGCTTATTATCAGTTGGTGGTGTTTCTGGTTTTTGCTGATTATCTTGATTTTGATTATTTGTGTTTTGATTATTTTTATTTTCATCTGTCTTTGGTTTTTCTTCTGGTTTTGGTTCCATAGTTCCAACTAATATAATACCTTCCTTCTTAGGATAATATGAATTAGCTATTTTTTCAGTTTTAATTTTCTTGCCATTAGCGTCATTAAATGTTCTATATGTTGATACAGAGTATGCATTTCTTCCGCTTTTATCCACTTTTTCTTTACCTTTAGGCATTGTAGAATCATTAACTCTTTTCATTGTAGTTTGTGAAACACCATCTAATTTTGTTGATATTGTTATGTTTTGTTTGTCTTCTGCACTTCCATATATATTGCAAACAATTTGATTCCCTGAAACGTAATTTTTTATGTAAACTGGATGCTTTAGATTATTTTTAAATAAGAAATCTATTCCACTATCTGCAACAGTTGCATCTCTTCCTTTTGGAACATAACTTGATGGTATTGTATGATTTTTTACATTAACAATTTCTAAACCTGCATATAACACAGAATTATATAATGTTGATGAAACTTGACAAACTCCTCCACCATAGTCTTCTTCCATCTCACCCTCCATTATTACAGGTGCACTCTTGTATCCATTTTCTTTACTTCTTTTACCTGTATGATTGTTAAATGAAAAAGTTTCTCCTGGCATAAGCAACACATTACTTATGTTATCTGTTGCTAATTTTATATTTATACTTCTATTTACTTGAGAAGTCTTAAATGTTGTTGAATACGTACCTAAATTTGTGTCTATTTTAGCAAGTTGTTCTTTTTTTATCTTTGCTTGAGTAGCTTTTACTACTAATTTGTTCTTATAGTTACCTTTTTTAGTTTGATTATCAAAACTCTCCATACTCTTAGAAATGTCCATTTTAAGACCATCAGAGTCTGGCACAACTTTTACTTTTTCGCCACTTATATCAAGTGTTGCGTCTTTTACATCTACATCTATTTCTTTAGCTATCTTTTCCATCTCTGATTTTAGCTTATTTTTATCATAGTTTATCACTACTACTAAGTTACTCTTCTTTCCAAAATTTGCTGAAATAGTTTTTGATAGATTTCCAAAGAAACCATTCTTTCTATTTAAATTATATGCATTTTCTACTGTTTTATCCAAATCTGTAGATAAATTTAAATCTTTGCTTTTAACTTTCCAGTTTTTATCATTGTAGATAAACTCAACATTTTCTAATTTGTATTTTTTACTTAACTCCTGTTTTGCTTGTGCTTTAGTTAATTTGCCAATATTTACTCCATTAACATATGTGTTTTTTGCTATTTTCTCCCCTTTAAATTGCATACACATTACACCCATAAAAATTATGACTACTAATGCTACAGCTCCAATAGCTATAACTAGCTTTTTGTTCACATTACTCATCCCATACTTCTCCTTACAATAAAATTATTTATATACACCTACTATTATATTACTACATAATCTGCCTTAAAAACCCAAAAACTTTTTAATTATATAATAATTTAACATTATTAATATAATTAATTAATATTCATTTAGACCTTTTTCTGATATGGCATATATTTTTTCATTGTAAATATTAACCGCGTAAACCTCTTTACCTTTAAACAATCCTTTGTTTACTACAGCATAATAATAAATATTTTTATATTTTCCAAATAATTCTTCTAAAGTTTTTTTACTTTTTACATATCTGTCAGCTTTCTCTATATCTAATATCTCAACCTTTTTATATTTATTTTCTTTTTCATCAAGAGTATTAGTTAATACAAACTTAGCTTTATCTTTAGTAATACCAAATTGATAGCTTCCATCCTCTAATACTCTAAAGTACCCATCTCCATAGTCTACTTTGTAATCTTTTTTACCATCTTTATATGAATATAAATCTTTAGTTTTTGCACTCACTAATACCTCATTTATTAATTTATCATATTCATATACTTCGGCATAATAGTATTTATTATTTTTTATCATTTGTGGAAGTGAGTTTATAGATAGATTTGACTTGTCTTTGCCACTTTTTTTGGATATTACATTTATAATGTCATCAGATGTTAAAGTATACAATGATAAATTCTTTTTATATTTTTTCTCTAAACTTTGTACCTTTTCATCATCTGAATAGTCTTCTTTTAAATACTCTATATACTGTAATGCTCTTTCATAGTCTCCAGAAGTGTTTGCCTCTTCAGCTTTACTTATATAGTAATCATACATTTCCTCAATGCATTGCTTTTTAGCATTTTGAGCCATATTATAATACTTCTCATCTTCTTTTAATACTTTATTATACTTTTCAATAGCTTCATAATACTTATAGACCTTTTGGTCTTTGACTGCAGAATCATAAACATCTCTAGATTCCTTGATTGTTTCTATATTCTGTTTGTATACATCTAAATTACTACCCACGCCATTTAATATCGAAACAGTGTTTATGTAATTAATGGCAATATCATAAGTAGTATTCTCTTCCTTATACATTTCCTTAACTCTATCAGCCTGAACTAATAAATCATCCATATCTATATTTATTTTATTTAACTCTTTTACTGTATTTATTAATCCAATAAAACTTTCTTGACTTATATCTCCATCTAAATATTTATCTCCACTGTTTAATAACAATTTGTTTATTTTTTTAGAAACAGACTTATTGAATCTTTCCATTTTCGAGTCAGAAAACTTCTTTTCTATGCTTGCATAGTAATCAACAGCTACAGAATACTGTCTTTTGTCTATAATTTTCAACAACTCATTAGCTTCATTTCCTACACTAAATTCATTACTACTTAAGAAAAATACTATCATTAAAACAATTACGCCTAATACTGATAATGAAATTGCAACTATAGACTTTCTTTTTTCATCAATAAAATCTACAGCTTTTTCAAATAAATCTCTAAAATTCATTATAGTTCCCTCTCCATTTAGCAATATTTATATTTTATGGTAAACTAAATTTCTTATTGGTTATTATATCATAATTCTTGAAAAAAAATAAAAACACAAGTTAAATCGTGTTTTTATTTTACCTATCAATCATTATTTTATACATAAATATTTCCTTTACATAAATTATGATATCTTTCTGTTTATATCTCTAGAATGACTTTTCTGTTTTTTATTAGCATTGACATTTTTCATTCTTGTTTTATGTATAGTTTTATTATCAAATATTTTTCTAGCATTGCATAAAACAATTCCAGTTGTTAAACAAACTGTAAGTACACTTCCCATCAAAAAGTAATAATCCAATCCTATATGTACTCCCATAACTGAATTTATTAATACTAATGCAAAAGTCATTGCAAAACATATCATCATGGAGATAACTAAAATTCTTAGAATTTTTTTCAATTCAATCACCTCGTATAATCGCTAATATTGACACTACCCCTTATCCATTACTATACCAAATTAGTAAAAAAATAGCAATTACTATTGTCATTTATGTTAGGAAAATATTAAATGTTTTTAATAAATATCTTTTTTTGACATTAGGATTCCTTAATTTTTAATAAAGTAGTAACACTAATCTCTATTAATTAATAGAATAAAATAAATGATAATTTATTGAGGGGTGATTTACATGCCAAATTTGCCAAGTTTAGGATCAAAGGCTCCTGATTTTAAAGCCAATACAACAAACGGCCCTATTAGACTCTCTGATTATAAAGGTAATTGGATTGTTTTATTTTCACATCCTGGTGATTTTACACCAGTTTGTACTACAGAATTTTTGTGTTTTGCTAAATATTATGACGAATTTAAAAAAAGAAATACGGAATTAATTGGTCTAAGCGTTGATAGCAATAGTTCACATCTTGCTTGGATGTACAATATCTCTTTACTTACAGGTGTAGAAATACCATTTCCTATTATAGAAGACAGAGATATGAGAATTGCAAAATTATATGGTATGATATCAAAACCAATGAGTGATACATCAACTGTTCGTTCTGTATTTATTATAGATAATAATCAAATTTTAAGAACGATTCTTTATTATCCACTGACTACAGGAAGAAATATCCCAGAAATACTTAGAATAGTAGATGCTCTTCAAACTAGTGATAGAGACAACATCGTTACGCCTGCAAACTGGTTTCCTGGTATGCCAGTGATTCTACCATATCCTAAAAACTATAAAGAATTAAAAAATAGGGTTAACAGCTGTAATAAGAAATATTCCTGTATGGACTGGTACTTATGTTTTGTACCAGATAATTATAATGACGAAGAATTAAATAAGAAGATTGATAATAATTGTAGCTGGAATACAGAACATACTAAAAACATTGAAAATAAATCTGATTGCGAGAATAAAAATACTGACTATATGAATAAAACTCATGATTGTAAAGAAAATCACAACAATGATATTAAAAAAGATTGTAACTGTGAACAGAAGCACACTAAAAATACCAATAAAACTTCTAACTCTAAACAAAGCAAACTTAAAGATAAATCTTGTGATGCAATAAATTATAACTACGATAAAGAAGATAGTAGTTATGAAGATTTCTATAAACAAAATTATAAAAACTATGATTATACTAGTGAAAAAAATACTAAAAAAATAGCTATGAAGACTTTGAAAGATTCAAAAAAATTAGCTAGACCACAAATAACAGACCCATACAATCCAATAGTTGAAAATGCAAATTGTCCAGATATAAGTCCAATTGTGGCAGAATATGTTCTTGGTAATCCGACTAATGTAGATGCTCAACTATTGGATGCAGTTATCTTTGCCTTTGCAGAGATAGACCAGTCTGGCAATTTATTTATTCCTTATCCTAGATTTTTAAATCAATTACTTGCTCTTAAAGGTGAAAAACCTAGCTTAAAAGTAATTGTAGCTATCGGAGGTTGGGGAGCTGAGGGCTTCTCTGATGCAGCATTAACTCCTACATCTAGATATAATTTTGCAAGACAGGTTAATCAGATGATAAATGAATATGCTTTAGACGGAGTTGATATAGACTGGGAATATCCTGGAAGTAGTGCATCTGGAATAGTATCAAGACCTCAGGATAGAGAAAACTTTACACTTTTATTGACAGCCATAAGAGATGTTATAGGAGATGAAAAATGGCTTAGTGTGGCTGGAACAGGAGATAGAGGATATATAAATTCAAGTGCTGAAATAGATAAAATAGCACCAATAATAGATTATTTTAATCTTATGAGTTATGATTTTACAGCAGGTGAGACAGGTCCAAATGGTAGAAAACATCAAGCAAATCTTTTTGAATCTGATTTATCTTTACCAGGATATAGCGTTGATATAATGGTAAGAAATCTTGAAAATGCTGGAATGCCTTCTGAAAAAATACTTCTTGGCATACCATTTTACGGAAGATTAGGTGCTACTATAACAAGAACTTATGATGAACTTAGAAGAGATTATATAAATAAAAACGGGTATGAATATAGATTTGATAATGTTGCTCAAGTTCCATATTTAGTTAGGGATGGAGAGTTTGCAATGTCCTATGATGATTCCTTATCCATCTTCCTAAAAACTCAATATGTTCTCAGAAATTGTCTAGGTGGTGTATTTTCATGGACATCAACTTATGACCAAGCAAATATATTGGCTAGAACTATGTCAATTGGTATAAATGACCCTGAGGTATTAAAGGAAGAACTTGAAGGTATATATGGTCAATTCTAACAGAATGTAAGAAATTTTATAGTTTTATTGTATGAAAGAAGCAGATTGTATTATATTAAATAAACTATATCTAATTAATAATACTATTGATTATTTATAAATTAGATGCTTATTTTGCTATAATACAATTCTGCTTTTTTAATTATAACTTAAGAATTTAAATCTATACTTATGACAACTTACTATATATCAACTAACAACTTACTATATATCAACAATTTTTTGTTATACACCAATAGCTTTTTTTGCTAATTTATCAGCTTCTTCATTATATTTATTTCCAGAGTGAGCTTTAACCTTTGTAAATTTCACATTTAATTTATTTTTAATACTGTCATAAAAATTTTTATATGCTATAGTTCCTTCTTTATTTGTTTTCCAAACTCCAGTACACCACTTTTCAATACCTTCATAGTCAAAATATAAAATCAGGTTTTGAATATTATTCTCAATACAGTATTGCATTGCAATTTTAGAAGCCTCTATTTCTCCAGCTACGTTTCTCATTCCTACAAGAGTTTCCTCTTTTCCTTTTTCACTATATGTTTTTATAACTTCATTATTTTTTAAAATCACAACACCAGAACCATACATCTTTATTGAATGTTCATAGCTTCCATCTACATATGCTTCTATAACTTCTTCATCTTCTTTAAAGTTCAATTTTTCTGACCCATAAATATACTCTTTTGCTTCTTGTAAAGTAGGAAAACTCTTGTATTCAGCTCCTGAAAATCCATTCACCTGTTTTTTGCACTCATCCCATGTATTATATACGCCTATACTTTTACCCTTTTTTACAGCATAAAACTTCTGTTTTGCCAAATATATCACTCCCACCCTTAGTTTTTATGTTCTTCTCTCATAAATATGTCTAAATTTATCAGATAGTTCTTATCAAAATACTTTACTTTCATATCTTTGTTTATAATATCTATATAATACACTTCTCCTTTTACAGCTCTTTGTCTTATATTTTCATTCATGTCTTTTCTTATGATATCCTTATCAACATCATTATTATCTATTCTATCATCGACATTTAACGCTTTTACAGTATCAAATATAACAGATTTTAGTATCAAGCTTCTAGATTTATTTAAATGTTGCTTTACATAAGTGTAAAATTCATTACTATTCATCTTTGAAATTTTACAACCATGCAAATCTTTCTCCAATCTCTTCAGTACACTTATATTAGTTCCTACATCAAAAATCACAAAACATCCATAGTCATATTTACTTCTTAAGATTCTTCCCATAGCTTGTTTTACTTTTATAGTCATTTGAGGGTAATTTATGGTGTAGTAATCTATATTATACTTCTTCATTATAGTAAAATACAAAGGGTCTTTGGGATTTAGATTTGGAAGCTTGTCTAAAGTTACACAAACCAAACCATCTCCTGGAATATCTACACCCTCAAAACATCCTTTTGAACCAAGTACTACACACTTTCGATTCAAATCATTAAGATGTCTAATACCCTTTTTATCAGCATAAATTTCTAAATTAAAACCATGTAAATATTTTTTCAATATTTCATAAGTCTTTTCTTGTCTGTCTTTACTATTAAAAAGAGCTAGTGTATGACCTTCTGTAATTTGTGATATATTAGATATAATTTTACTCATTTCATTTGGAAATTCAGTATTTCTATACTCACATATATCAGAGAAAGCAACTACAGATACCATATTTTTATAATCAAAAATTGGCTCTATAATCTTTTCTACATTCTTAACCCTATCTATTCCTAATGTATTTTTAAAATAAGACATATTTTCAGATAAACTCAAGGTTGCAGATAAAAATATTCCTTTTTCTAATTGAGATAAAATATTTTCTTCAAATAAATCTGCTATTTTTAATGGAACTACTCTAAATTCAAAATCATTATAACTTTTATCAATTTCAACTATCCTTGCATAATCATCCTTTTCATCATATTCTAAAAATATTTCAAATATAATTTTTATATCCTCTAAGTCTCTAGCCTTTGCTTTTCCAAATTTATATATGTCGGTTTCTTTATCTATATTATCATCATCAATATTTCTATAAATTGTTATTATTATTACAACTAAATTTTTTATTATTTTTTCACAACTTGATTTTATCTTTTCACTATACAATCTATAACTTATTTCAGTATCTATGCCATCTTTTTTTAGTTTTCCCACAATTTCATCTATTTGCAGATTTAATTCCCATCTTAAATTATAATTGCTTACACTATTATATTCATTACAGCTACCAAAGTCTAATATTGAATCTATCTCTTCAAGAATAAGATTTATACTTCTAGCAATTTTTTGTTTATCTTTTCTTTCAATTTTTAATATATGATAAAATTTATCAAAAGCCTTTATTTTTCTCATATTTTTACTATATTTTTTATATATGAAGCTACTATCTTGAATGAATTCATATGGATAAATTTCTTGCAATAAATATCTTAAAGACTTTGAATTTATAATGCTTGAAAAGAAATCATATCCCTTTTCAGTCAAATTATGTGCTTCATCTACTATTATATGTTCTAGAGGTTTTTCATCTTTATATGGCCATTTAGCTAATAAAGAATGGTTTACTACTGTTATATGTTCTTCTTTCAATTCTTCTGTCCTTTTCTTATATAGGCAATCTTTTTTACACTTTTTAGGTCTACACATATTTGGGTCACAACTTATATTTCTTAAGTGTACATTTATTTCCTTAAAATTATCCAACACCCAATAATTTATTTCTTCTATATCTCCATGTTTACCACCTTCAACTAATCTCTCTAAAAATATTAAAGATAATATTTCTCCCTTAGTAGGTTCTTGAGACTCATAGTCTGCTATATATGCTTCCAGTCTATCTATGCAAATATAGTTATTTTTTCCTTTTATATATCCATAACTTACTTTTCCATTTAGACCTAAAGAATCTAACACATTTGGAATATCTTTATTTATTAATTGTATCTGTAATTCCTTTGTATCAGTAGAAATTAACAACCTTTTTTTATTAATTCTAGCTTCTAATATCGCAGGTAATAAATATCCTACACTTTTACCTATACCAGTTGGCGCTTCTATACATGCAATTTTTTCTTCATCTTCATTATTTCTAAACAACGCTCTTATTGTTTTGGTAAGCTCATACTGACCTGATCTATACTCATATGTAAATCCTTCTTTATTCTCCCATATGGTTTTGTATTTTAATAATTCTTCATAATTTTTTTCTTCCTCATTTAAAATTTTTAAGGTTTCTCTTTCTTTTTTCTTCTCTTCCTTTGAGTTAAATTCTTTATATTCTTTTTTTATATTTATATTATCTGATAAATCATAGTTTGCCTCTTCTAAAAATTTGCTCCATTCCCATGTTAAAAGATTAAACTTCTTAAGATAAGAATTTATTTTAAAACTCAATGGTTCTAGAGTAGTTTTTTCATAATTATTAAATCTTACCAGAAGACAATTTACAATATTTACGATATCAATTGCATCTGACAACGCTCTATTTTTTACTTTATAATCATAGTTGGTCAAATTATTTTTTAAATACTCCAAGCTATACTCTTTATGATATGGTTCTAAAATAACTGCCAATTCAATTAAATCAATAAATTTATTTTTTAACTTTGGCATATGATACTCAAAACACTTTCTTTTCAAGCTTAAATCATGACATATAATCACGCTATCTTCTACAAAATTTATAAGTCTATCTTCGACTTTTTCTATCTCATAAGCTGTTTCTAAATCACTTTTATTTAAATTACTACATAGTGAAAATACTTCTATAGGTACATCATACTTATTTTTTATTAATGATTGATATGTATCTATCTTCCAATCTTTAACCTTAACAGCTCCAACTTCTAAAATTTCTGAATTTAGATAATCTAATCCACTAATTTCTATATCTAAAAAAACAACATTATTCAATACACTTATTATATTATCCATTTTTATATCCCTTCAAGTTAAACAAGTCTAACTTATATACAATGATTGCTCTTTATATTTTATCATTTATATGTACTTTATTTAATATAATTAATATTAATTTTATATATCTTACAACAAATTTCTTTAATTTATTATCTGTATATATGAATATTTTTAACTATAAATATTCAAACTATATTGTAAGAAAGACACTTGAAATTTTAAATAAGAGGTGAAATTGTGAAAAAAGATAGCCTAAAAAAATACATTTTAATTGGAACATTTGCTCTAATACTTTTGGGAATTGCTAGTATAAACTTTAAATCATTAGACAAAACAAAAACTCAAATCTCTAGCCCAACACTTGATACCCATGAATACGATTGGTATTTTAATCCTAGAGAGGATGGTAAACAGCCATCTCCTATAAAAGAAGCAAATTTTTTTAAAAAATATGATTCTTATTATGTAGGAAATCCTAATGAAAAAGTTATATATCTATCATTTGATGCTGGATATGAAAGTGGAAATACTCCAAAATTATTAGATACACTGAAAAAACACAATGCTAAAGCACAGTTTTTCGTAGTTGAAAGTTATATAAAAAGCAATCCAGATTTGATAAAACGTATGGAAAAAGAAGGTCATTTAGTTTGTAATCACTCAAAAAGTCATCCATCAATGGCAGGTATTACAGATTTTGAAAAATTCAAAGAAGAAATTACAAGTGTAGAAAAGGCATACAAAGATGTTACTGGAAAAGAAATGCCTAAGTACTTTAGACCACCTATGGGAAAATTTAGTGAACAGTCTTTGAAATACACAAAAGATTTAGGATATAAATCTATATTTTGGAGTTTTGCTTATGTAGATTGGTATGAAAAGAAACAGCCTACTCATGAATTTGCTAAAAACAAAATTTATTCAAGAACACATCCTGGTGCAATAGTTCTATTACATCCAAATTCATCAACAAACACTGAAATATTGGATGAAGTACTTACACATTGGGAAAAAGAAGGTTATAAACTTAAAACGCTTGATTATCTAAGTAATAAAAAATAATATTTTAATTTCAAAAAAACTCCATCATGAATTATAGTAAAAATAAAACTATTTATAAATACTTTAATTCTTAATGGAGTTTTTTATTTTTTATTACATAAAATAAGGCTCTTGAATATCCTCTAAAATGGTGTTATTTCTCCTTATATCACATTTGAAAGTCGTTTTACACCCTTTGTGCATAACCTATTAAATTCTATATGTATAACAATATTGTGTAATAATTTACAGTGTCAAAAAATACAATTACTAGGCTTTCTTGTTAAAAACTGTATAATATGCTAACCTATAAACGAGGAGTTGACCGCTATGACTACGATTTGTGTAATGATTGACCATATATTTTTAGATACAGAATATAAGCAACCAACTATTCATCAACACTTTGCAAAACATATTATTATATCACAATCTGGAAACTTGTCTGTGATGTTTGATAATGGCGAGGAATTACAATGTAAGGGGATTATTATAGATTCCAATGTCGCACATACAGTGTCAAGTAAAGATAACAAAATGTTGGTTTTCTTGATAGATGACACAAGCATGCTATCTCAAAATCTTAATCAACATCAATTACTAGGCTATCCTTTTTTCGTTATAGACAATCTCATAGTTGAACAAATACAAAAAATTTATATCACTTGTCAGGCAAAGGGATTTCCCCAAAGCTATATTGACTTTTCAAATCAAGTTTTCCATCTATTGAATTTAAATTATCATAGTTCATCTCTTACAGACAGTAGAATACAATGGGCATTGAATCATATTCTAAAGTCCACACACATTGATAATCAAAGCTTTTTTGAGATATGTGCTGAAATAAAATTGTCCAAAAGCCGGTTTTCTCATCTTTTCAAAGAACAAATGGGAATATCACTAAACAGTTATTTGGCTTTATCAAAACTTCGCAAGGCTTATGAGTTATTATTAAAAAGTGGTGATATTACCTCAGCTGCTATGGATGCAGGTTTTAGTTCTCCCTCTCATTTTTCAGCTTCCAGCAAAAAATATCTTGGCATTGCTGCAAGTGAAATTACAGGAAAATGTAGAATATATTTTTTCTCTCAATATCGTCTATTTGAAAGTCAATATTTCTAATGTTTGTTACAATAAATGCATAGGGATAAATATTACTCTTTATCCCTATGCATTATATTTTTAGGAGTGATGACATTGAAAACAAATAAAATTTCTTTTAATAAAGGCTTATATTCCCTTAATACAAACGCCAATTTTAATTTTCAGTTAAACAGAGTTATTATGTGGGGCGGAGGTCGCTTGGAAGATATACAAAAAGTCGCTTCTAAAATTGTCGATAGCGAAAGTTGGAAAATAGAACTTATATATCTGGCTCAAGAAGCCGAACAAGATGAACGCATAGAAAATGCCATTGCTTACTATCGTATGAGTGAATTTTTTATGTACGATGACGACCCTGATAAAATAGAATCCTACAAAAAATCGACTACTCTATTTTACGAATACTACTCTGAATATTTCTCAAATGGAACTATACAGATTTTTCATGTGCCATATGAAAATATCACCCTACCTGTGATGTATGCAAAAGCACAGGGAGAGAAAAAGGACATTATATTGCTTCATGGTGGAAATGATTCTTACTTTGAAGAATTCTTTTTTCCGATGCTTTATCTTGTATCACAGGGATTTGATGTTTATCTTTTTGAGGGACCTGGTCAAGGTGGCATGATGCGTTTACAGGAAAAACACTTTACTTATCAATGGGAACGTCCTGTAAAAGCAATTTTAGACTACTTTCATTTAGATAATGTAACCATCGTAGGTGCTTCCTTGGAAGGTTTTCTTGCTCCACGAGCAGCAGCCTTTGAAAAACGAATTGAGCGAGTGGTGGCTTGGTCTGTATTCCCCAATTTCTTAGACGTAATACTTGGATCGCAACCAATAAAAATGCAAAAACTACTTCGCTTACTGCTAAAATTTAAAACAAAATGGCTAATCAATTTCATAATAAAACAAAAAATGAAGCGTGGTGATAGTCTGGTAGTATGGGGGTTAAATCATGGAATGTACGCATATGAAGCATCTACACCTTATGAGTATTTTCAAAGAATCAACGATTATCAAATAGAGCCTATTGCAAAAAAGATAACACAAGACATTTTGATTTTGGGTGCAACGCAAGATCATTTCATTGATTATAGAACTGTTAGTAAAGAGATTGATTTACTTACCAATGTTCGCTCACTTACATTCCGTCTTATGACAGAAACAGAACAAGCTAGTAACCACTGTAACTGTGGAAATAGCAAACTGGTTTTAGATACAATTTCAAATTGGATTATGATGATGAAAAAATCTTATAGAGTTTAAAAATTTATTTTCGAGCCATACAAAATTCCATCTTCTATCATGTCTGTACATAACCATACATATGATAATTAGGCCCAGTTACTCAATGTAGCTGGGCCTTTCCTATGTCACAAATTTTATAGGGACTTGTGGAATAGGAGCATCATTTAATCAATTTTCAAAGAAAAATCCGCTTAAATGAATAGTCCATAAATACCAACAACCCCATCAATCAAGCGTCTTTCAAATGTTTAAGCTGTTGTATAAGGTACATTATGAATGACACGAAAATTGACTATTTTTTATAGTTATTTAAAAAGGATTGTCCATTCATTTATCTCTTTGTATCCTATATTTTGATATATTTTACCTGCTATGTCATCATTGTAAAAAAGACATGGTACCTTTCCTTCCAACAATAAGTCTTTACTTAAATTGTAAACTATATAACTTGCAAATCCTTTTCCCCTATATTTTTTATCAGTGCTTACAGATACTACAATTGCCAAAAAACTAGTTTCCATACCAGTTGATGCAGTGCTAATCATAGTATCATTATTTTTAATAAAATATGCTCTTACATTTCCTTCTTTTAAATGCTCTTTTCTTTCTTCTATGTAATTTTTACTTACTTTATAATCTGAGTTGTTTAAAAGTTTACCTATTTCATCAACATCTTTTTCCTGAGACTTTTCTATTTTATACTCACTCATGTTGGAGAAATCAATTTCTTTTACTTCCTTTAATATGCAAAATTTATTATCTAGTTTTTCATAGAAATCTTTATATCCACTTATTAATCTATCCATTACACACTTTTTTCCACTTATACTTTCTACATCCAAATCTTTTATATGATACTTCATCTCTTCTATATCAAAATCATTTTTTAGACTATAAATTATAAGTGTTGACTTACTCTTTAATATTATAGAAGTTATATTTCCTCCTTTCATTTGAGACCATATATCTTGAGAGTAGGAGCTAAATCCATAGTTTTCAACATATCCAATTATGAATAAGTTTAAACTTTCTTCATGTGATACATATTGCCAAAATTCTTTTTCTAAAGTGTTATCTATTTTTACAATCAAGTATATATCCTCCTTTTGCATTAATAATGATATCCCTTATAATTTATAGTATCATTTAAATTCATTATATTCCACCAAATATTCTTAATTTTTCAAAAATAATTTAGAATTGTAAGCTAATTTATTTCTTGTAAAAGTATACAATTAAAGATTATATGTCATTTTATATTTTAAATAAGCTACATTTTTTCAATATCTATGCAATGTGTTCATATTTATTTTTATATTCTGTTAGTGCTTCATTCCAAGCTTCTTCTACTGAGATGCCTTTTTTGGTTGCTATTCTTTGTGCCAATTCTATTATTTTCATAGCTTTTCTTGATATATTCATATATTTTCCTCCTCTAAATTATCATAAATTATTTTAAAGTTAAATTTCTATAGTTATTTTATATGTTTATTTACTTATATCTTACTAATTATTTGTGTATTAAATGTGAACTACACTAGAAGAATTTTAGAACTTAATAAACCATAAACTTTACATACAATTCATATATATTTGTCATATGACAATACAAGTGATATAATTTATTATCATTTTATGGGGGTGATATATTATGAAAATAAGAGATGAATACACATGTCCTCTTGAAATTGTACATGACATAATCAAAGGAAAATGGAAAACTATCCTTGTATTTGAATTAAGACAGTCTAATAAGACATTTTCTGAGTTAGAACATGGCATTTTGGGAATAAATCAAAAAATGTTAATTCAACAATTAAAAGAACTACATGAATTTGGTATTATTGATAAGATAAGTTCACCTGGTTATCCATTACATGTTGAATATTTTCTTACTGACCGTGGTAAAAAAATGTTAAAAGCTGTGGAAATAATGCAAGAAATAGGTATAGAATATATGCTTGAAAATGGTCAACAAGGGGTTCTAGACAGCAAAGGAATTTGTTATAATAAATAGTTTTATACATACCAAAAAGTAAGTAATTTACATTTTTTATATGAATATTATAATAAGGATAGATAGGAGGTATAAACATGTCTATAGCTTTAATACTAATTGATATTCAGAATGATTATTTTAAAAACGGAAAATGTGAATTATTTGAACCAAAAAAAGCTACTGAAAATGCAAAGAAGATATTGCTGTTCTTTAGAAAAAATGACTTACCAGTTATTCATGTACAACATATATCAACAGATAAAACAGCTTCTTTTTTTCTTCCTCACACTTATGGTTCAGAAATAAATGAAACTGTTTTTCCACTGGCAAATGAAGAAATTATAATTAAACATTCACCAGACAGTTTTTTTCAAACCAGCCTACAAACTGTACTTGAGAAAAAAAATATAACTAAGTTGGTGATTTGTGGAATGATGAGTCATATGTGCATTGATACAAGTGTAAGAACAGCAAAAAAACTGGGATACGACATAACTCTTATAGATGATGCCTGTACAACAAAAAATTTATCTTGGGGTGATGTAGAAATTCATGCAAACACTGCCCATCAAGTATTCATGGCATCATTGCAGAAGAGTTTTGCAGATATAAAAAATACAGATATTTTTTTATCTAGTTGTTATAAATAAAAATATTTACCATATTAAAAAGAGCAAACTTAACTTATTTAAGTATGCTCTTTAATCATTTAAAATTAGATACGTTCTATCATTTTTATATATATAAAATACTCTTATCTATTTTATATTCATATATAACTATCATATAAATTTTAAACTTTACTATATCCACATAAAAAATGTAGTATTATAGTATATATATTATTATATAGAAAGGGGTGCTAGACAAATGAATAATCATATACTAATTCAATTTGAGTATATAGCAAGAATCATCCTTGCTGGTTTCTGTGGAGCTTTAATTGGATATGAAAGGAAAAATAGACTAAAAGAAGCTGGAATACGAACTCATTTTATAGTGGCATTAGGTTCAGCGCTTATAATCATTGTTTCTAAGTATGGGTTTAATGATATAGTAGGTACTCCAGGTATTGGTCTAGACCCAGCCCGTGTTGCAGCACAAGTTGTCAGTGGAATAGGTTTCTTAGGAGCTGGATTAATATTTATTAGAAATCAATCAGTAAGTGGACTTACTACAGCTGCTGGTATATGGGCAACAGCAGGTACAGGGCTTGCTATTGGCTCTGGATTATATTTATTAGGTATTGTTTCAAGTATTATCATTGTTATTGTGCAGATATTACTCCATAGAGATAGGAAATGGATGAAACTCCCTACAGCAGAACAAGTTTCGCTCAAGATTTCTAATAGAAGCGATTCGATAGAATATATTGAGGAGAAATTTAAGAAATCTAATATTGAAATTATAAACATGAATATTAAACGCCTTGATGGAGATTGGTTAGAAATAGTTATATATACTAAGTTACCTAAAGGATACAAAAAAACAAATTTATTAAAATTATTTAGTGATAATCCTCTTATAGAAACTTTAGAAATATAAAAAACAAGTATAAAGATACAAATTACCACCGATTTTAAAATATGGTGGCGAATGGGTGGCAAAACAATTGCCACTCCATTTTTCTTTATTCAACAATACTATATGTTATTTATTAATCATTTTCTTCTGAATGCTTAAAATTTTCTTCTGACTTCTTTAATTTCATTTTTACTCATTAAGGAATCTTTTTTCCATAAATAAGCTGTCAATATTAATTAATATCACACTTTATTACTCTCTATTTTTAACTACAGCTATAGGTTGTTGTTGAGTTACACAATGAATCATTCCACCATCTTTATATAACTCTCTTATATCTATTCCTATTACTTTTCTATCAGGATATAAATCTTGTATAATCTTATTCGCAACTTTATCATTTGGGTCATTATAATTTGGAACTAATACAACTTTATTACCTATATAAAAATTCATATATGAACCTTGATATGCTAATTTTTTTCCATTTTTTAATTTAACATTGTTTTGCGTAAGTGGTAGATATACATAATTATATTTTTTCCCTTTTACATTTGTTGAATTCAACAATATATTAATATCTTTTTGCTTTAATCCCCAGTCTATCAATCCTTTTTTATTTAATGTAATTATTGTTGATTCATCATAAAATTTTGCAAATCCATCAATATGAAAATCTGTTATATCTATTCCAACTACACCATCTAACCATATAAATTTTTCTACTCCATAATATTTTCTTATATATTTTTCTATATCACCTTGGCTTAAGTTTTTATTTCTATTTTTATTTATTATAGAACTTTTAGTCGCTAAAAATGTTCCACTACCATCAAGCTCTATTGCTCCACCCTCTAAGACTACTTCGCTTAAATTTATACTTTTAATTCCTAAGTCTTCACTTATCTTTTTAGGAATCTGATTTGATTTACTATATGGTTCTTTTCTTCCCCAACCATTAAATCCCCAATCTAATATTACAATTTCATCACTCTCATCATATACAAATATAGGACCATTATCTCTTATCCAAACATCATCAGTTTTATGAATATAAAAATCTACATAACTCATGTCAATGTTTTCTTTTTTCAATAAATTCTCTATTCTATCTTTTTCACTATTATTATAAGCTACTATATGAACATTCTCACCTTCCACTAAAGACTTTGTCATCTTTACCCATACATCTTCTATTCTCTTTTGATATTCTTTTCCATAAGTATAACTATGAGGCCATTGCAACCAAGTGCCTTCATGTTCTTCATCTTCTAGTGTCATATAATACTTTTTTTGATTATTTTGATTTATATTTTCACTTTCATACCCTTTTGTAAATCCTCTCATCATCAATAATAATGGTAATACCAGCATTGAAATTATTTTATTCATAATAACCTCCTCTATTTTTATAATTCAAGTATAAAGGTTATCATAGTGTCAAGGTCAACTAATCTTTTGAAACTTTTATAGATACTTCTGTTATAAATTCATAGCTAAAGGGAGTTAATAATGAATCTACAAGATATTTTTCAATAAAATTTCCTTTAACTTTAAAATCGTTATTTTTAACCCACTTATACAAAGCATTATAAGCATCAATTAAATTTTCATAATCTCCATAACATATTGTACTAATATATGTACCACTTTCAATTACCTTATTATTGAATCCATTTATTTCTTTATTATCTACAATAGGTTGATAATATTCTATTTCATATGTATTTTCATCTATATTTTCATTATCGTAGAACATTACATAATAACATCCAACTTTATTAGATTTGCTTTTTGAAATCGTATTATAGCAAGATTCTATAAATTCTCCTATCTCTTTATAAGTAATAATGGCTTTTTTGCACAAGGTATTAACTGATTGTCTTTCACAAATATTAACATCATAATTATTTATGATTGTATCTTTAAATTTTACCTTTTCTTCTATTTCTGAAATTAAATATCCATATTTATTTATTTTTTTTGTTAGTTCTTCAATCTTATTGATATATATATCTATATTTTCATATTTATTATTATCAAATATATCTTTTATTTCTTCATAAGAAAACTCATATCTTCTTAAGTTTTTTATTTTTGATATTATACTAATGTCTCCTTCTGTATAGTACCTATATCCATTATTTTCTATGTGACTAGGTTTCAATATATTTTCTTTATCATAATATCTAAGCATTCTAGATGATATTTTAGTTATTTTTGAAGCTTCACCTATTTTATACATACAAACACCTTCTTCATTTTTTTGATTTCGAAGTTTATTACTTTATTATTATTTATATATACTATAGATTAAACTTAAACAAAATGTAAGTGAATTTGTGATATTATCTGATTGTTTGAAGATTTGTTTGATATATCATTGAAATCTAGCTATTTAGTTACAAGTACTTGAATTTCGGTTATAAATTGTAGTATTTTCTTTGTCTTTATTTATATTTATTTTGAAACCATTAAAATATCAGACATTAAATCAATGTTTTTATTTTATCTTATATTTTTATTTATAGTTAATTTTATATAATAAGTTGGGCGGCAAATAGGTGGCAAAAAATTGCTACTCCATTTTTTTATTAAATAATACTATATTTTTTATTAATCATCTTTTTCCAAACTCTTAAAATATTCTTCTAACTCATTTAATTTTTTTCATCTACTTTCTCATCATTTTTATGTAATGCTGAAATCAAACTTCTAATTGAATTTTTATGTATATTTTTTATGAATTCTCTTGTTTCAAATCTCTGATATTGTTTTTCTTTTACTAGTACATTATAGTGAGTACGTTTATCTATTTTCCCTGTTTCTAAAAACTCTCTTCTTTGCAATCTTTTTAATACTGTAAATGTAGTCGTGTCTTTCCATTTATATTTTTGTTCCATGGCTTCAACAATTTCTCTTGATGTCAATATTCTATATGATTCCCAAATATATCTCATAACTTTTAATTCCGCTTCTGGTAATTTACTAATTTTCACGTTATATATACCCTCTTGTCGATTCATATATAAATAAAATTCTATCTTAATAAAGTTTTCCAAACAAGAGAATTAAGGTAAATAATACCACCCAATTTTCACCATATCATTCTTTTAAGTTACTGTAATACTCTTCTAGTGAATCTAACTTATCTTTGCTTATAGATTTATGTGTGGTAGTAAGAAAACGCATTATTTTTCTACTTTTACTAGATTTTAGTACCTTTTTCTTAAAAGCGTAATATTCTTCGTTATCTATTGTTATTTTATAATGAGATTGAAATTTTATAATATCTCTAGCCAAATAACCTTTATCAACCAATCTTTTTAATAGTGTTTTTATTGTACTTTTATGCCATCCATACCTCTGTTTTATATATTTTACAATTTCTTTTTTAGATATTATAGAATCTTTTTTCCATAAATACTCCATTAATATTAGTTCTGCTCTTAATAATTTTTCTATTAACATTTCTTCTTCCATCTTGTGTCGCTCCCTCATTCAGTCTAACTTAAACTAATGATAGGAGCTTTTTAACACAAAAACTACAGGTAAAATTTTCCATATATTCTACTTATTTAGTTTGTTTTTATATATAAAAAATATTATTCATATCTATAAACTTATTCAATTTTCAAACACATATGTTGAATAATAACTAATTGCATTGTATTATTAAATTGTAGAATAAAACTAAATCGGCAAAACTATAGAAATTTAGTGACGCAAAGCTATAGGGACTAAGACTTATAAAATTCTTATAAATTATGTCATCCAGTTACCAAAAATATATAGTTCTTTTTGTTTTTATGAAAGTTTTTTAGCGAGATAATAATTTATATGTTTAGAGATAAAATGGATAAGTGTACACATATGTTGACTGCTTATATCAGTAGTTCATACGATTATTATAATTTTGTAAATACAAAGTTATATAGATTTTGTTTTCTAGAGAATCTCTTTTAACTTTATCTCCATTCGCACCAATCTATAGTAATACAAAGCTCTTAAATATATTTTTAATATTAAAAACAAGCAGAAATGTTAACTTAAAAATATAATTAAGTAGACATTTCTATTAATCTATGATACAATAGTATTTGTGGTAATACACAATTAAATCAAGTATATCTTGATATAGGTTAATAGGAGTATTTTTAATGAATAATGGAATAGTGAAATGGTTTAATAATGAAAAAGGATTTGGTTTTATATCAATAGAAGGTGGAGATGATGTATTTGCTCATTTCTCAGCTATACAAACTTCAGGATTTAAATCATTAGAAGAAGGTCAACAAGTAAGCTTTGATATAGTTAAAGGCGCTAGAGGTCCTCAAGCAGAAAATATAACTATATTATAATATATAGATTTTTCGGGAAAGACTCTTTTAGGGTCTTTTTTTATTGCTAGTATATATAAGATAATTATTAATGAAGTAAATAATGTTATCTCAATGTCCCTATCTTCTTCTCTTCCTGCTGTTTGAGTATTACTAAAACTAGATATTGTAACTAACCCATTGTAACCAAAACCAGTTACTATTAAGCGTAATGGTTCGGCTTGGTCTACCATTTTTCAAGCATTGCAACTATTTCAGTAGAGTTTTTTAACTCACTATATCTACAATAAGAAGCATCATATAAGTTGGGTAAGAAGGTCTTGAATGATATTTTTCTTATCTTCTCGCCTTCTTTTTTAATGTCAAATTCACCTAAATTCACTATATGAACAGTTTCAAATCTTTTTTCTTTTTTAATAGATAAAAAATCTTGTGGATTAACTGGGAAATGGAAATCTATTTTTTCTTTTTCATTTTTTATGTATATATCTATTACCAAGTTATCATTTCCTTTCTAATGTGTTTTTGAATATTACACAGCAGTTTTCTTACCATATATTCACTTCCTTATTTAATATTAAAATAAAAAATGCCTATTAAATTTAATAAGCATTGTTTCTTTATTTACATATTTTTTCTAATTTATGCTATAGTGAAAGCAAAGAGATAAAATTTACTTTGTAAAAGGTGAATTTCTCTAATTGATTAGAATTTAAAAGTTATTTTTTTAATCACCCTTAGCTTTTCAATTTTATTTTCCTTGCTCAAAATATTATAACATATAATTCTTACATATTTTACCTATTCTATATTTATTTTATATTATAATCACATCCTTTCAATTAAAAAAACACTTACCATAAGCAAGTGTTTTTGGATTATTTTTAATTTTGAATCCACATAGTTAACATAAAACATTATGATGCAGTTTCTATAACCTATACTGTTGCAAACTTTACATACCACTTAGTTAATATAAAACTTAGCATTTTTTTACTGGCAACGTAAAAAAGGTGAGCTTTACATACCACTTAGTTAATATAAAACCCAATTAAGCATTTAGACAAAAAAATAGAGAAAATTACTTTACATACCACTTAGTTAATATAAAACGATAAATCTTTCATAGATACTCCTAATGCTCCACCCACTTTACATACCACTTAGTTAATATAAAACTACTTATAATATTGTCTAACCATTCTTTAAATTTTCCCTTTACATACCACTTAGTTAATATAAAACACAAAGCAACTTTAGGTGATGACATAATAATAAAAAACTTTACATACCACTTAGTTAATATAAAACAATTACAAAGATTATAAGATGCTTGAAACAGTGAACACTTTACATACCACTTAGTTAATATAAAACTAGAAATTCCTGTGAAGGAATTTACAGAGTATTCTCCCTTTACATACCACTTAGTTAATATAAAACCCCAAAATAAACTTAGCATTTCCAATGCTTACACACATACAACTCTCTCAAATTTGCAGTGAACCATGAGTAGTGCAGTTGATAACACTTATCACACAGCCTCAATGCCTTACATTGCAACTGTTAAATCCTACTTTATCACGAATATCGCTCACTGCAAAATTTCTATATTTTTATTATATCATAAAATTCAAACTATAAAATTAAAATGAAATAAGTTATCAATTTAAGAACACCTATATATTTGTAAGTACTTACTATATCATCTATTCTAATAATTCCTTTTTCTTTTTATTATATTCTTCCTGTGTAATTGCTCCTGAATCTAACAACTCTTTTAGTTTCTTTATTTGTTCTAATGGGTCTACATAACTCTGATAATTTTTCTTTTTAACTTCATCTATACCATTTTGAATCTCTTCATCAGTCATAATATTATCTTCACTAATATGTAAATCTAATACAGATTTTTCACCAGTTTGTACTTCTCTATAGTACTTAATATAAATACTATTATACTTACCCCCATCATCCTTAGTATAAAATTCAAAAGTACAACAATCTATCTTAAAATCCTTTAATTCTTCTGTAATATATTTTATAAATAGTTGACATTCTTTAGTATTTTCAAATTTTTCATTTTGTACTGTTAAATAAAATTGAGTAAGTCCAGACTCAACTACATCAACTTTATAGTGACTACCCTTATATTTTTGAGGTACTAATTCTTCTAATTTTGCTTTTAGCTCCTCTGCTGAGATTTTTTTTCCATATTTTTTCTCCCTTTTTTCCTTATCTATTTCTTCTTGTTTTCTGATTCTTTCTGATTCTTCTTTCTTTTGTTGTTCCTCTAAAATAGCCATCTTTTCTTCTGTATATGGGCTTATATCTTCCCAAACTGCATATAAATATATTGTAAAAATAAGAAACATATAAGATATAATACACATAACTCTTTGTTTTTTTCTAACAAAATAAATAATTATTAATGATGCCAAAAGTACCAAACTTCCTGGCATAAATCCTATAAAAATAACTATTCCTAATAACATTAATATTATTGCTACTATTATCATTGGCATATCAAAATTCCCCCACAAATTACTCATCTCAAACAACATTATAGCATAATTTGGTAAAATAAAAGCACCTACAATAAAGTAAGTGTTTTTTAGTATTTTTAATTTAAATCCACATCGTTAATATAAAACTTTGACAACATTTTTACCTATCTCTAGAACTTTTTTCTTCGCATACCACATAGTTAATATAAAACTTTAGTAAGATTTAAAAACATACTATGTTACTCTTAAACCTTAATTATCTTTTAAACTTATGTTGATAGTTTTCAATTTCGATCGATTTAGTTAGCTTCTTATTTGATACTGTTTAGAATAATATATTTATAAATTTTATTAATTTTAATTACTTTACCCTAGTATATTTTTGAAATTTATGAGGTATCAAATCATACAACATTATAAAAAAAATATGTATAAGAAAAAGTATTAATATTCTAGTTGAATAACTTAAATAAATCCCTTTATATCTTATAAAAACTGGTGAAAGAAGTATAATTGAAAAATATATAATTAAATAGTAGATATAACGATAAATACTACTTTTGAGTTTATATATGGCATTACATTTTTTACACTTAAGTTTTCCAGTAAACATACTTTTAAGCCTATTTGTAATAGAAAAAGTGTAATTGCACTCTAAACAATTTTTCATAATAACCACCTTCTTATTCATAATTATAGTTTGCAAATCGTTCCTTAACTATTGTAAATACACTTTATACTAAATTAATCCATCTAATAAAACTTTCTTGTCCGTTTCATCAATAGTATTTAATAGCTTATTTATTCTAGCTTCAACTAAATGCTCTAAACTTAAATCACTATCCATTAATTCTAATTCTTTTTTGATTTCCTCTATATCTATATGTTTCTTAATAATACAAATAGTTAATTGCTTTTTGTGTTTACACACTACATAGTCATTATAAAACTATACATAGTTAATCTAATCCTAGAACTAGCTTCTAGCTTCAAATTCTATACTATCAATTAAATTTACATCATTTTTTATATTGTTCCAATCTTCTAACCATACTACATAAGTAAGAGTACCATCATCAACAAAGTTTATTCTTACTGAATAGATATCATTCATATCTTTTATGTTGTTGACTAATTCTTTAGTAAAGTTTCTGCATTCACTTTCATTATTAAATTTAGAATCTTCTATTTGAATGCTAACTATATACCCATCTCCTTTAGTTGGAGTAAGCATATCAACATAATAGCTTGTATTATTTTTAAAATTATCAGGTATAACAGATTCTACTTTTTCTTTTACTTCTTCCTTAGATAAACTTTTTTCTACTTCATTTTTCTGTTCTTCTTCTTTTGCTTTTTTATCTGCTTCTTGTTTTTTCTTTTCTTCTAACTCTTTTTTCTTTTGTGCTTCTAATTTATCTTTTAATTCTTTTTCTTGTTTTTCTTTAGCTTCCTTAGCTTTTATCTCTTGTTCTTCTTTTTCTTTTCTTTCAATTTCTTGCTGATTCTTTAAATTATGCTCTGTTGTTACTTTGAATGTAGCACTCCACCATGCCCAATTAAACATCAAAAGTATAAATATTAAAAACAAACTTATAACAACTCTTAATATTTTCACCAACTTATTACCCTTTTGCATTATACTTTTTACTAAAAATAGAATAGAAAAAAATAGCAACGTTAATGGTAATAATAAAATTCCTATTATAACAATTAATACCTTTTGCCAACTTTTTAATGCCTTAAATTTTTCAAACATAATATGATTTTGTAACATAATTATACTATATAAATAAAATTTTTACATTATCATCACATCCTTTCAATAAAAAAAACACCTACCTGAGTAAGTGTTTTTAGTATTTTTAATTTTAAGTCCACATAGTTAATATAAAACCCAATATGTGTTTATATTACAATCAATCGCATTTGCATTTACATACCACATAGTTAATATAAAACATGTTAGAAAAAGAGATAAAAAATGGTATTACTATTTTGATACAGGTATAGTAGATGGTAAGAGAAAAAAAGTAGAAAAAGTTGGTGGAGAAACTAAAAAAGAAGCTGAAAAAGCTTTAAGAGATGCAATAAATGAATTTGAAAACTCTGGTACTGTATTTGATGAAACTAATATTAGTTTATCTGATTATTTAGACTTCTGATACAAGGAATATGTACTTCTAAATTGCAAGTTTTACACCCAAGGTAATTATAAAAGGTCTATAGAAAATCATATTAAACCAAGTCTTGGGAAATATAAATTGAAATCTATAAATCCTGCTGTTATTCAAGAATTTTTAAATATAAAACCAAAAGAAAAATATGCAGAATATGGCAAAGAAAAAAATTACTCAAAAGGAACTTTAAAATTGATTTATGGTGTTTTAAACACTTCTTTAAAATTAGCTGTATATCCATATAAACTTATTAGAGAGAATCCTGTTCAATATGTTATCATACCTAAAAACTTAATAAAAACTAATACTAGTAATAAAGTTAAAACTATTACTTTAAATGATTTTGATACAATATTACATAAGTTTCCAGTTGGGACAAAAGCATATATTCCTTTAATGATTGGGTTTTATACAGGTATGAGAAAAGGGGAAGTATTAGGCTTACTTTGGAAAGATATAGATTTAGAAAATAATATAATTAAAATTAGAAGAAACTTAGTAAGGAAAAAAGACTCCAATTTTGAATTAGCTCCCCCTAAAACAAATTCTTCAATAAGAGATATTAAAATTGGTGATACTCTATCTAAAATATTAAAAGATGAAAAACTAAATCAAAAAAAGCAGAAAGTTAAAATAGGAAAATGGTATAAAAAAACAGAATATAATTTGGTATGCAGAAAAAAAGATAGTTCATTTGTAACTCATGGTGATATTGACATGGCAATAGCAATAATAAATAAAGATTTAAATATTGATTTCAATTTTCATTGTTTAAGACATACACATGCTACTTTACTTTTAGAAAATGGTGCTAATATTAAAGATATACAAAAGCGTCTAGGTCACAGTAAAATAACTACAACAATGGATACTTATTCTCATGTCACACATAAAATGGAAAGTGAAACAGTAAATATTTTAGAAGGTCTTAGAATATAATTTGCCACCGATTTTATAATACGGTGGCAAATCGGTGGCAAACCCACGTTTTTTTATACTATTTATCATCTAATTCGTTGAAATCTAGCTATTTAGTTACAGGTACTTGAATTTCGGTTACAAACTCATCTACAATTCCAGTCTCATGTATATCTATCTTGTATATTTCTATAGGTTCAGCAATTATTTTATAATTATTTTCTTTTATAAATTTAAATACCTTTTCCATATATATTTTATTATTAGAATTACTTCCAGTGTAGTTTAAAGTTACATAATATCCCTCATCAAAAACTATATTGTATATTTCCTCGCTATTCTCTAAAAAACAGAATACAGATTTAAACTCATTGAATATACCTTTGTTGATTGCTTCAGTAGAAAAAGCAGAACCAATATTATTATTTCCAAGTATATTAAATCTATTTTCATACTCTTTTTGAAGTTTTTGAATTAAAAAATCAAAATCCTCATCTCTTCTTATATCAGCATTTAATTCTAAAGCTTTTCTCTTTTCTATATATACAACCTCTATCTCATCTATTTTTGTATTTTGAATTACACTTTCAATTGAACTTAATCTTTTTATAATATTTTCCTTATGACTTATAAATTCAAATATTTTTTTATCAATTAATTCAAGCTCTTCATTTAAAATATTTTTTGTAGACTCTATACTTCTATCATCTAAGTACTCTTTTATTTTTTTCATTGGAAAATTCAAACTTCTAAATTCTTTTATTAAATTGAGTTTCCATATATCTGATATGTTGTACATTCTATATCCATTTATGTCTCTAACTGGCTTTAGAATACCTATTTCTTCATAATACATTAATGAGTCTCTTCCTATTCCATATATTTTAGATATCTCTCCTATTTTATAGTAATCTTTCATTTATATGACAAAATCCTTCCTAATCCTATTTTTATTTTATAATCAAAATTATTTCTCTCTATAATCATATTTTTAGAATATACTAAAAACACCTCTAAAACAAGGACATGAAAATAAAGCTTCTACAATCAGTTATTAAAATCTAGTTGTTTTTCTATTATAATATTTCTAATTTTAACTTTTTTAAGTAATATCTTAGATTTCTATCCTTCATGTTTATAACTATTATATACATATTTATATAATATCTTTTTGAAATAGATTTCTATGAATTATCCTTTAATACATTTAGTAAATTAACATTTATTCTAGTATATATCAGAAAATATAAAATTAAACTTAATTCAAATAACTGAAATTAAGTATATAAAATTATTAATGTAATATTAAATTATAAGTAAAAATTAA
>NZ_AVHW01000052.1 GCF_000449425.2 Clostridioides difficile CD160 | reverse complement strand
TGTATTCTATCTTACTAACTACATGGCTTACAGTCTATCTATTTATAAAGAAATATGATATAATTGCATTCAAAAAAGAAATATTTCAATACACTCAAACTTAGACATTAACTACTTTTATATAAGATTATTACTAATTTAAAAATTTTTATTTTTAATCTTATAATAAGTAAGTTAATGAATATAAAGTTGAAATACTTATTTAAAATTAATTGTTCAAATTATTTATAAATTAACATTTAAATATTTTAAGCATAAATACAGTTGTCATCAAAATTTAAAGTATCTTATGGAGGAATACCATGCAAAATTATGATTATATAAAAATGTTAAATAAAAAGATAGAGCTATTAGCTAATGAATTAGACAATAGAAAATATAAATTTAAAATTTCAAATGAAATAGACTTTTTTTCTAAAATACCAAACAGAGAGTTTGTATACCAATATATTAATGACTGTATTTTGAAAGACATACATATCGGAATAATGTTATTAAATATTGATAACTTTAAATTATTTAATGATATCTATGGATACTTAGTTGGAGAAAATCTATTAATCAATATCACTCAAAAACTACTGTCCTTTGTTCCAGAATCTAATGGAATAGTTGCTTATTTAAAAGGAGAAGGATTTTTAATTGTAATTCCAAATGTATCAAATGATGAACTAAACAATATAGGTACAGCTATTATAAAGAGTGCTAGAGAATTAAAAATACAACTTCCTAACGAAAAAGAAATATACTCCAATGTTACATTTAGTATTGGTAGTACTATTTGGAATGGCGAGCCAAATAGTACTACTTTAGTGCTTTTCAATCAAGTGTATAGTGCTTTAAAAAAGGCTAAAGTAGAAGGTAAAAATAGATACATTTCATTTGACTTTAAGGATAATAATTTTTATAATCAATTGGAAAATGATAAGGAATTTTTATATGAAATATCACAGGCCTTACAAACTAAACAAATTGAAGCATTTTATCAACCACTCTATAATATAAAAAACAATACTATAGTTGGATGTGAGGCTCTTGCAAGATGGAGACATCCTCTTAAAGGAATTCTTACTCCAGATAAATTTATACCTTTATTCGAACAGTTTGGTTTGATAACCGAGCTAGATTTATACTTATTTGAAGAGAACTGCAAAAACATAAGAAGATGGATTGATAACAATGATGTTTTTGTTCCAATTTGTTGTAACTTTTCTCGTCTTCATTTTTTTAATTCTAATTTTCCAAGTATGCTAAAAAGTATTACTGAAAAGTACAGTGTTTCTACATCAAATTTCAGTATTGAAATCACAGAAAATATATTATTAGAAAATACAAATAATATTATTCAACAATTAACTGAACTTCGTTCTTATGGTTTTTCTGTATCAATGGACGATTTTGGTTCTGGATATTCATCTTTTGGTATGTTACAAAATCTGCCTTTTGATATAATCAAAATTGATAGAATATTTTTGTCTCATAATTTAAATGATTTTAAAAATACAACAATTTTATATTCTATAGTAAATATTGCAAGAGCTCTTGGAATGCTTACAGTATGTGAAGGTGTTGAAACAGAACAACATGTAGAGTTTATTAAAAGTATAAATTGCGATATTGCTCAAGGTTATTATTATGCAAAACCCATGGAGTGCACACAATTTGAAAAATTACTATCTGAAAAAAATAACCCAGGAGAAATGTTTATAAAATATTCTGATATAGGGAAATCTTTGGTAGAAAAAATATTTGACGAATTTTTTATTATGCAAGACATGCAAAAACTAAAATCAAATGTCACTGAAGACATTCAATGGTTTGATTTTTACAGTAAAACAGAAATTACATCTTTTTCTAAAATAATAGAACATTTTGAAAAACATATTAAAGGTAAAAAATTTTCTATTCTTTATAAAAGTATAACTCCACATAATACTGACTCAGATTTATTATTAATTAGTGGAGAAGCTGTTTTATCAGATGAATCTGCTGAATGTCAAAAATATAGTAATTTCTATTTTAGTGCAAATTGTATAATTTCAGAAAACAGATTACTTTTAGCAAAACTACATATAGATTTAATAAAAACTGCTGGTTATATAAATGAATTTGAATCGTATTCCATACCTAAAATGACAAATACTCATCTTGATGAAAGTAATGTTTTATCACAATTTTATTCAATGTTACCTGTTGGTATAATTCGCTATGATTTATTTGGTGATATGATTATTACTTATATGAATGAAGAAATGTTTGATATTATAGGTTATACAAGAGAACAATTTTTTGGTGAGATGGGTGGTAACTTAAGAGCAATTGTTCATCCAGATGATTTAGACTTTATTTATAAAAAGAGTTTAGAGATGATTGATACAAATAAAATTGAGCCTTTTTTATATAGACTTATAAAGCGTGATGGTCAAATCGTTACAGTTATGTATACACAATGTAATCTATCTGCAATTGATGGTAGGTCTATTGCACAAGGCATGTATATAGATATAAATAAAATAGAAAATTTAATAAAAATCTAGTCTATAATACATTAGCTTGAAGAAATTAAGATGTTTAAAGAAATTTTTTAAATATAAATATAATTCATTCAACTATGATATTGATACAGTAAAATAAACTTTAAATCTATAACGATAGAATTAGATAAAAAATATGTAATTATTTTTCTTTTTCTGAACTTATATTTTATATTATTATGTATTTATATAGTACGTTAGTCCTAAGCGCTGAAACAGATTTTGTTGCAGTGCTTTTTAACTAAAATCAACTTATTTAATAAAAATATCACAGTTTAACAACATTTTTAATTTAAGTATATTAATGTATAATATAATTAGGATATATAATAACAAAGGAGAGGGGGAATATCATGAGCATACTCCTAAAAAAATCACCTAAATTTGCAAAACATATTATAACAAACTTTTATGTAAATCGAGATATTGATGAAATATTAAAACACCTTTCTAAAGATGTCACATGGATTGGACCAGGAGAACAGGAATTTCTCACTTCTTTTAATGAAATAAAAGATTATTTTTATGCAGGTCAAAACGAAGTGCCTTCTTGTGACATAAGTAATGACACATTTGAAATTGTAAGTGAAGATAAAAATAGATGTATGGTATTAGGAAAATATACTGTCAGTACTAAAGAGAATGCACAAATGGTATTAGAAGTAAATCAGCGTTGTACATTTGAGATAATTGAAGATAGAGAGAAATTATTAGTAAAACATATGCATATATCAAATCCTTATGGTGAAATGCAGATTGATGAATACTTCCCTACCAAAATTGGAACACAAAGTTATGATTATTTACAAAGAATGCTAAAAGAAAAAACAGAAGTTATTGAGATGATTACAAATAACATCAATGGTGGATTAAAAGGTAGCAATGATGATGATACATACTCTTTTTTCTATGTTAACGAAGGATTGCCTAAGATATTAGGATATACATATGATGAGTTTATTGAAATGAGTGGTGGTTCAGCAGTAGGAGCTGTATATCCGCCAGATTTACCTAAAGCACTAGAAGATTGCAAACGATGTTTTGCAAAGGGAGCTACATATTCATCTGAATATAGAATACGCAAAAAAGATGGAACACTAATGTGGGTATTAGATACTGGAATGAAATCATTAAATAGTGATGGTGTAGTAAAAATTAATAGCATTATTACTGACATTACTCCATTAAAAAATATAGAATCTGAATTAAAATTGGAAAGAGAGCGATATCGCATCGCTTTGCAAAATATCACAGACATTATGTTTGAATATGACATTGGAAATGATAATTTTATAAAGTATCAACGTGTAGAAATCGATAAAAAAATTGAATTAGAAAACTTTGAAACAAAAAATTATTCTAAGTTGCTAGAATCTGGAGCAATTGTTCATCTTGATGATATTGGCAAATTACTAGAAGTTCTTCGTGGAAATCTTAGAGAAATAATTGAAATAAGACAATTAAACTCATTGACTAAAGATGAATGGAGATGGATTCGTGTCCAATGTTCAGTTATCTATGATAGTGACCATAAACCTATCAAGACAATTGGTGTTTTAAAAGACATAACTGAGGACAAATCTAAATTAGAAATTTTAATTAATCAAGCTCAACGTGACCCACTAACACAACTATACAATCAAAGGGTATCAGAAGACTTTATTCAAGATTACTTCTGTAATTCTGAGACAAAATCTAGTGATGCTTTATTAGTTATTGATATTGATGATTTTAAAACTGTAAATGATACTTTTGGGCATTTGGAAGGAAATGAAGTCTTAGTTGCTGTATCAAAAATATTACTACAAAACACATGTAATAAAAATATAGTTGCTCGAATCGGTGGAGATGAATTTATGATATTTATGAAATCATTAACAAAGGATTTAGTAATAGAAAGTACTAGTAAGATTTTAAATGATACAAGTAAAATAAAGTTGAAAAATAATCATAAAATAACATTAAGTATTGGAATTGCTTTTGTTGATGATTCAATTAAATCCTATAAAGATTTATTTTCCAAAGCTGATAAAGCTCTGTATATATCAAAAGCAGACGGAAAAAATCGTTATAGTATATGTGAATAATAAAATTGTCATATTATACCTTTGCCTAAAAATAAATTATAATTCAGCTATTGTTATTTATAATGATATTAATCATAAAGTATATTATTATTTAAAGACAATCATATACTTTATGATTATTATATAAATATTTAATATTTTTTAGTAAGCTTCTCCTCTAATTTTCATAATTTGTTCTTAAACCCCTCTACTACTTCTATATAAATTCTTAAAATAAATTTAGATAAAATACTTCTTAATATTGGTTACTTTACTAAAGAACAAATTTATGGAAAAATTAAACTTTAAATATCTAGAAATATAAGATTATAAATATTTTATTACAAATACCTAATATTAATATAGTCTATCTTAAAATAACAATTTATTCGTATAAAAAAGTGAACGCTTAAAAGAGTTCACTTTTTATTTTAAATACAAAGTTATCTATAAGTACAAATTCTTTCTTATCAGCTTTGACATTCATAATTTTTAAATATTAAACTCAAATTCATAGCTGCTGCACATATACTATACTTCATTTCTACTGGTATACAATCTATCCCATTTATAAAATCTATTATGTATTTTTCCTCAACATTTGAAGCCTTAGCTATAAATTTAGTATTAAGATTATACATATTAGTCAAAAGACTTAAAATGCCTCTAAGCCTAGAATCTAAGTCAATATCCATGATATATCCAAGTTGTAAAACTACATTTATCCTTTTTGACCATACATCTAAATCTTCTATAAATTCATTTTCATATTTCTTATACGCTCTTATTTTTTCTATGTCTACTCCAAACAAATTTGATAAGATATTTTCGTCTATATGATATTCATCACTGAACCTCCCATGACTAAAGTCACAGGGTTCCTGCTTCATAGAATTTTGCATACTAAAATATGTCTTACTAATTCTCCACAGGCTATCCCCGTAGTTCCTACGGTTCTTACATAAGTTATTTATTTTAAACTGTTATTAGTCTTAATCCTTCTTTTAGTATATTTATACTTGCATTTATATCTCTATCGTGAGTTTCATTACAACAAGGACAAATCCATTCTCTTATATTTAAATCCTTAATTTCCTCGTTTTTGTACCCACATTTATTGCATATTTGTGAACTTGCAAAGAATTTACCTACCTTTACAATTTGTCTACCATACCAATTAGCCTTATATTC
>NZ_AVHW01000051.1 GCF_000449425.2 Clostridioides difficile CD160 | reverse complement strand
TTTTTGAGGTTGTCGTTCACATAAGTTCGCTACTACCTATGCAGTTCTCTTATGAACTTCTTACATTTCATGAAGCACAGACTATATCTTATCCTTCGCTTATCGTTAAGGTCTACCCACTTCCACTACCATACTTTTGTACTTCCCTCAGAGGAATAGTCGTTGAAGTTTCTCCTATTTGGAGCTTACCTGCTGATTGCCCATTTTAAAGTACTTAGGGTTTAACCTTATACCATCTAACCAATTTTTTCTACTTTCGTAACTTTCACACTTAGGTTTATTTCATCCTTATGTTTTAGTTTGGTTAGCTTTAGGGGTTTCCAGCAATTCAAGTAGTATTGGATAGGTTATATCCTATCTCTACATATAAGTTTCCCTATATGCTGACTATTTTAGCTACTAACTCACGACTTAAAGTCACGAGTATGCGTAGCTATTTTTTAATCAATTTTTTTTACTTCCATTCAAATTAATCCTCTCTAAACTTAAATAAGGCTTTTTATACTGTACACATTTATAACAAAATAATTCATTTTTCCTTAAAATACATCTAGTCCCTATTATTCTGCCATAGCTGGAAATTCATAAACTTCTGCAACATAAAGCTACTGATGTAAATGCATTTACACTAAATGAATTTCGAGCTTCTTCATATAAATTTTCAACATCTTTATTATTAATATGTAATACATCATTCCCAGCTTTAGACATTGGATACTGCCTATTGTCCTTATCAAAATACGTTGGATTCCCACAACTAGGACATAAATATATGCTTATTTCAACCTCTTTTTCTGGACTAGTACGACAAATACCTTCATAACCTTTTTCGCTTCCTACGTAGCAACCACAATATCCACAAGTGTAGTTTTTACCTGACAACTCATTGTCTATTCCTTCCCAAAAATTCACTGTCTTTACCCCCAAAACCTTAAATTTTTCTTATTTCAGTGTCAGAATACATATCACCTTCACTGTCTTTAATTTCTACTATTTTTAAATTTGACATCTCCATTATCCTCCAAAGTATAAACCAATCTTTTGCATGCATTTCATCTTCAAACATAGAATCTGCAACAGCTTCAATTAAAGGTCTCCATTTATCACTAATATTTCTTAATATATATTTATCAAAATAAGTTTCTTCAACACTTTTAATTTCTTCCTCTACCAATGCTCTAAAAATAGCATTTTCTTTAACTAATACATTCCATTTATTTTTAATTTCCAGCTTTTCATTAAAGCCAATTTCTGATGCTTTATTTAAAAAGAAATGAGAATCTTCTGGAACCATTTCACTGGTAAACGAATATTTAATTAGACAATCTTCTTCCTTTTTTTCATCTATTAATACAATTTTTATATTTTTATCTTGAAACTTACTAACTACATAGTATACACCACATAAATCTTTTTGGTTATTTGCACACCATATTATTATATCTCTATGTTTTGCTAATTTTCTATCTTCTAGTAAATTTGGCTTGAATAGTAACTTAGGATTATTTTCAAGGTCAGTTCTAATTCTAAAAATATTTTCTCTTAATTCATAATTATTTACATCTGAAATATCACCTATTGATAAATCATCTTCAAATACTACGATTTTATTATGTGGTATTAACTTTAACTTCATTGCTTCTTTCAATATGTAACAACAAACATCATCAAAACATATGTGTGCCATATAATTCACCTATTTGTAAAACTAATAATTTATTTTATTATAATATATAAACTGCACTTGTTAAACAATTCTAAAGTATTATAGTATTGTTTTTAGAGTTAATTTACATATTTCTATTCATGTTTTTCATAGTATAGGTACAAAATAAACTCTATAATAATATATATCATGCTTAGAATTGCTGTTGTAATAAAAATAAATATATACACTATATTTTCTGTTAAATAATAAGATAAAAAGCCACATATGCTAATAATTGTTGTAATCCAAAACATAATATTTCCACTCTTAGCTTTACTTTTTAACTTTATAAGACGATTTCTTTCATCCATAGATTCAATCCTATCTTCTTGTGCAGCTTTTTTAGAAAATGCACGAATAAGAGCTATAATCCCAAACAATAAAATTATTATAGAAAATACAACATGCTTAATTTGCAGTGTTAGCCAATCCTCAGGATATATAATATCTTTTGTCAAACTACATATTCCTAATATTGTAGCCAAGACACCAAAAGTAAAACCTTTTTTATTATAAATTTTCATATTGTTTATCCTCCAGCACCTTATTTTCTTTCAGATAGCATAAATCTTCTACTGTTGTACCAAATATCTCTGAAATACGATAAGCAAGCATGAGCGAAGGAGTATACAGTTCTTTTTCTATAGAAATGATTGTCCTCTCAGTTACATAAACTAAATCAGCAAGTTGTTGCTGTGTCATTCCAATGGAAGTTCTTAATATTTTAATTTTAGTCTTCATTGAATACTCCTTTTTATACAATATAAAGTTTATTTTATTTAAACAGATACTAGCATAAAAGTTATTTCAGAAAGATTGGGCTATGCAGATATAAAAATAACTATGAATAGATATTCTCACTTATTAGATAAAATGGACAAAGAAGTATCTGAAAATATAAGCAAAATACTATTCAAATAATGGTCAGTTAAATGTCAGTTAAAGTACTTTTTTTCCTATTTGTCAGTTAAATGTCAGTAATATATATAATAGGATATACTTATAAAACGCTTAAAATCACTATGATTTAATAAAATCTATAATTATTTACTATTTGCTGTTGACATTGGTACTATACCATAGTTTATCATTTATACTAGAAATAAAATTATTAATTAATAGTTTAATATTTTTATAATAGATTTACAAGGAGTGGTAATAAATGGATACTAAAATATCTATAAACGAAAACATGAGCCTAGGTAAGAGGTTTTTTAAATACCTAGCACCATCTGTAGTTGCAATGTGGGTTTTCTCATTATATACAATGGTTGATGGAATATTTGTAAGTAAAGGAGTTGGTGAATTAGCTTTAGCTGCTGTTAATATATCAATGCCTTTTATTAATTTTATATTTGCAGTTTCTCTGTTATTTTCAACTGGTGCATCTACTATAATTGCAATTTATCTTGGCAAGAAAGATATTAAATCTGCAAATGAAGTCTTTTCATTCAACTTAGTATCAATAATTATATTATCTATAATTATTTTAGCTATAACTTTTTTTAACTTAGACAGACTAGCATTATTTTTAGGAGCTACAGAGTCCACAATTGGTATGGTTAAAGATTATCTAGGAATAATAATATTTTTTAATGGCTTCTTTATAGTATCTTACTCTCTAGAAGTTATAATAAAAACTGATGGATTCCCAATATTAGCTACTGTTGGCGTAATAATATCTGCTCTTACAAACATCGTACTTGATTACTTATTTGTCATTGAATTTGGATGGGGTGTAAAAGGTGCTGGTATCGCCACAGGTTTATCTCAAGTCTTTTCTACTATTTTTTTCTTGATACATTTTTTAAGAAAAAACTCAACCTTGAATTTTTCAAAATTTAAAGTTGATTTCAAAACACTTAGAAAAATTGTATTTATAGGCTTCCCAGATTCGACTACTGAATTAAGTTGTGGTATAGTTGTCTTACTTTTTAACTTGAGTCTTACTAAATATATTGGTGAAAGTGCTCTTATCTATTACAGTGTTATAAATTATATAAATACATTGGTACTTATGACTATGATGGGTATAACTCAGGGTATGCAACCACTTACTAGTTTTTATTATGGTGCAGGGAATATGGATAATGTAAAAAAATTATTAAAGATGGGAATAAAAGCCACAATAATAGCATCAATTTCTGTATTTGCAATTTGTATGGCTTTTTCAGGACCAATAGTTTCTTTATTTATACACCCAGAAGAAACAATACTATTCAATGAAGGAATTCGTGTATTTAAAATATTCTCTATATCTTTCCTACTTGTAGGAATTAATGTAATAATTTCTGGATTCTTTGTTTCAGTAGAAAAACCATCAATTTCTACTGTTATATCTCTTGGTAGAGGACTTGTAGTAGTTGTTCTAAGCCTAATTTCAATGATACTAATATTTGGCGGTCAAGGAATATGGATGACTACTATTGTTTCAGAATTTATATGCCTTATTTTATCAATAGTTTTCCTAAAAAAGAATTATTCTACATTAGACTCTAATCTAAATAAGGTTGCTTAAAGAATATTATATAAAATATATAAAATAAAAAATACCTATTATACAATCTTGCAAATATTAGACCTTTGCAAAAACTAGGATTATATAATAGGTATTTTATTTATGTAATTATTTTATTTCTAAATATCCATAACCATCTTTTGTTGAAGTTCCTTTTACTTCATATTCTACAGGTTTTTCAAATATTGGACCATCTACTACAAAAGTATGATATTCTCCATGTTCTCCACATGGGTCAGCACCTGCATCTTTTATCTTTTTAACAAGTTCTCTAGTCAATTTTTCTCCTAAGAATTCCTCTCCTAGATACTTTAAATTTACTTTTGTTACAATACTACAAAACCCACTGTCTATAAATTCATATACTAAATTTTCTCGACTCTCTTGCCACAATGGTAAACTTACTTTCATACCAACTGCATCACATCTATCGGAATCCCATTTTCTATGACTTTCTATGTCTATATCTCCATATGCACATATTGTTGCTCCCATATTTTTAGCTTTTATTAAAGCTCTCTCAAAACTCTCTTCGTATCCTTCTACGCCACACTCAGCAACTAATAAAGGTAATCCTATATTGCTACTTACTTGTTTAAGCATATTATATTCTAAATTATGCGTCCATGATTTTCCATGTTCCTCACTTATAGTTGTCAAGAGTGCCACAGGCTTATATCCTTTTTTCAACATTCGATTTAATGCTAATATACTATCCTTACCACCACTAAATGACATTACAAATTTTTCATCAGCCAATTCTAACACCTCTTTCATCTAACTTTGTTTTGTTACCATAATTATACCAAATATCTAAGTTGCATAGCAAATTATATAATACTTTAAATTACTAATTTACTATAAAAAATGTCCCTAATATTAAAAGTATAACACCTATGTACTTGTATAAATGCATTGTTTCTTGTCCTAAAATCACGCTATCAATAAAAAATCCAACTAGAACTTGAGATACAAGTGTTAATATAATTGTATTTGATACACCTAAATTTGGAATTGCTTTTACTGTGAAATATATTATTAGTCCACCAAATATCCCACCTAGTAATAACTTATAGTTAAAACCATTTATAGACACTAGACACTTTAAATCTCCTGTAACTATTATACTTACAAAAAAAAATATTGCCCCTACAGTTAAGCTTATAAATGTTGCAACTAATGCTGTTGTACTTTTCCCTAGTTCTCCATTTATAAAGGCTTCAAGTGCGGTAGACCCACCTGCTAATAATGCAAATATTATTGCCCATAATTTTGTCATGGACAAACCTCCTCCTATATAATTCTATTAATAAAAGTTTATGATACAACCTATCAATTAATTACTAAGTATAGTTTAATTTTTATACTTGATGACTTTATTTGAATATAAATTTCTGTTATAATTGTTCTATTGATTTTGGAGGTGATTTTATGTACACAAATTTTAATATCGATTTTAATAACTTTAATAAAAAAGAAAATGCTACTAAATTTATGTTAATGGGAGTATTACTCATCGTTTTAGGATTATTATGCCTTACATTTAAGACATTAGGGATAAAATTAATTTCTTGGACTTTTGGTATTGCTCTTTTATTCTTTGCATATTTAAATCTAAAAAATATCAATGAATTAAAAAGATACGCTACTAAAGAAGAAATTAAGCCATCTACTAATGTTCAATGGATTCTAATAATTGCATGTATATTACTTTTTATATTTCCTCAAAAAATACAAAGTATATTTTCATTATTTTTAGGATTTTATTTAATATTTAATCAACTAGTAGCACTTGTAAATAGCAAGAATAATCCATATTCTAAATTTACAACTTGGAATATAATTAAGACTCTATTTGGTGTATGCCTTATCTTGTCTCCTCTTTTTTTATCTAGATTTATAGTATCGATAATGTCCTTTTTCATAATATTATTTGGACTAGTTCTATTTTTCTCTGGAAATAATGCAAGAAAATGTTAATTATTTTCTTGCATTATTTTTATATTACTTAAAATAGAATTTGTTTAAGTCATATATTTATGGTAATATGTTTTTTGTACAAATTGAGTGTACAATTTTATTAGAAATAGGTGATTACTTTGGATAAATTTAAATATGCTTTTGATAATAAAAGATATCATACTTGGAATTATTATCTTAGAAATACTTTTGGAGAAAAAGTTTTTAAGGTATCAATAAATGCAGGGTTTACTTGCCCAAATATTGATGGAAGTATTGGTTATGGCGGATGTACCTATTGTAGCAAGGAAGGTTCTGGTGACTTTGCTGGCAACCCTAAAGATAATCTTATTAGTCAATTTTATAATATAAGAGAAATGATGTTAAAAAAATGGCCTCATGCAAAATATATTGGTTACTTTCAAGCATATACAAATACGTATGCTCCCCTTGAGGTTTTAAAAGAAAAGTATGAGACTATATTAGAACTTGATGACGTCATAGGTCTTTCAATATCAACAAGACCTGACTGTTTGCCAGATGATGTTGTAGAATACTTATCTGAACTAAATAAAAGAACTAACTTATGGGTTGAACTTGGACTTCAAACAATTCATGATTCTACATCTAAAATTATAAATAGAGGACATGATTATAAATCATTTGTTGAAGGTGTTGAAAAATTAAAAGCTAAAAACATAAAGGTTGTTGTACACATTATAAATGGTCTTCCTGGCGAAGATTATAATATGATGATGGAAACTGCAAAGGCTGTTGGTAAAATGGGTGTAGATGGCATAAAAATTCATCTATTACATGTTATAAAAGACACTCCTATGGAAAAGATGCTACAAAATGGCATGCTAACTCTTATGGAACAAGATGAATATATAAATCTAGTATGTGACCAATTAGAAATACTTCCTGAAACTATGATAATCCATAGACTTACTGGTGATGGCAAAAGAGATGAACTAGTTGGTCCTTTATGGAGTCTAAAGAAATGGGAAATTTTAAATCAAATTGATGATACCTTGAAGGCTCGAAATTCTTATCAAGGTTGCAAGTTTTTTTAATGATGTATACTTATTACACATAAAACAATATCAAAAAAATAATAACTATAGAAAGTGTTATGTAAATATAATTCTCTCTATAGTTATTTAGTATTTATAAAACAATATATTAATTTATATAGTATATAGTAAAAAATTTAATTTATATTTCTAAATTAACTACAATTACCTATAATTTTATGTAACATTATTAATTTCAGTATTTTTAAATCTCAATATTTTTAAATCTCTAATTCTAAATACTTTCTGTTTTTTCAATCTGCTTTAACTTGTTGGATTTACAAAACAGTCTTATTCCATCATAAGAAAGATTAAGTGCTACTACTGCTGATATTAGCATCAGCATTACCCCAAATAGCTTCCATAAAGAAAAATTTTCTCCTAATATAGTACAACCAATTATTACAGAACCAACTAGCTCTACTGATGCCACAACACCTGCAACAGATAACTCTACTCCCTTAGATATACCTGCTGCATAAAAAATATATGCAAGTGCTGCTGGTACAATACCTAACATTAGCATACAAGATAGAATATTTAAATCTTTGGCATAATACAATATCTCCCAAGGTCTAGCAGATGGAATCATAAAGATAGCTCCAAATAAGAAACTGTACACTAATATTGTAGAACTTGAAAATTCTTTCAAAGCATTTTTACTAATAGTTGGCATAAGTGCATATGCTATTGCTGATAATATACCAAGTAAAAGTCCAAAAGCACTTAAATTTTGAAAATCTAAACTTCCACCAGTCACCGCCATAACTGCACCCATAAAACAAAAAATAAGTGAAATTACTTTACTTCTAGTAATACTCTCTTTATAACAGATTTTTGAAAATACTGCTAAGAATAATGGTGAAGTATATAATAAAACTGCTGCTACTGACACACCCACAGTTTCAATTGCTTTAAAATAACATAAGTTAAACATAGCTTGACATATAATACCTATTATTATTGAATATATGATTCCCTTCTTACTTATTTTTAAAATATGTGGTGTCCTTATAGAAGAATATACTCCTAAAACTATAAATCCAAAAAACAATCTTGTAAATGCTACCTGTTCTGATGTTAATCCATTTCCCATTAAAAACTTTCCAAATAATCCAAGTGTAGCCCATAATATTCCTGCTGTTGCTATAAATACATACCCTTTACTTTTTTCTCCCATTTCAAATTCCCCTCTAATTTTATTTAAGTCAATGCACATAGTTTTTGTTAAGCAAAAATTATGCCACTTTAATCCAATATATATCGACACCAAAAACCTAGTATTTTCAACAACACTGATAAAATTTCAATTTTTTAATATTTGTTTCATATACATTTTAAGTTGATTTAGACTTGTTTTAATTGTAAAATGAGTTATATATAACTTATTTAAAGTTAAAATAGACTGAAACTTATATATTATATAAATATTAAATTTTAATTATATTTAGTAAATTAAACCTATTTTAATATATCATTAAAAATTTAGGAGGATAACAGAAAAATGGATTTGAATTTAGAATTAGATTTGGAGTTTTACCAAAAGATATTAGAAGCCTCTCATGACGAAATATGTGTATCTGATAATAAAGGAATAATCATATATTGCAATAAAGCATTTGAAGAAAATTATGGTCTAAAAAAAGAAGATATTTTAGGAAAAAATGTTTCTTTTTTAGAGGAATCTGGATATTCAACAAAAAGCCCCATACCAGTTGTATTAAAGACAAAGTCTAAATTTTCACTAGAACAAGATACTCAAACAGGAAAAAAGCTCATTATAACTGCTACCCCTATATTTGATGAAAATGGAGACTTAGAATTTACTGTTGAGAATTGTAGAGATATAACTGAACTTAATAATATAAAGAATAAACTTGAAGATACAAAAAAACAAGTAAAAAAATATAAATCTGAAGTGGAAACATTATATAGAACTGCTCTTAGAATTGAAGATACTGTAATTATGGATGGACTGGTTATGAAACCAATCATAAATACAGTAAATCACGTTTCTAAAACAGATGTAAGTGTTCTTCTTTTAGGAGAATCTGGGACAGGGAAAAGTTCACTTGCTAGATATATACATCACAACAGTAATAGAACTAATGGACCATTTATAACTATAAATTGTGCGACTATATCTCCACAACTCCTTGAATCTGAACTTTTTGGATATACTTCAGGTGCTTTTACAGGTGCAAGTACCAAAGGTAAAGTTGGACTTGTAGAATTGGCTGATGGAGGAACTCTTTTCTTAGATGAAATAGGAGATATACCACAAAATTTACAGGCAAAATTTTTGCAATTAATACAAGATAAAACTTTTACTCCAGTTGGAAGTTTAAAAAATAAAAAAGTCGATATAAGAATTATATCTGCTACAAATGCTGATTTAATTTCAAAAGTAAAAGAAAAGAAATTTAGAGAAGATTTGTATTATAGATTAAATGTTATAGAAATAAAATTGCCTCCTCTTAGAGAAAGAAGAGATAATCTAGTAGAGATTATAAAATATTATTTTAATAGGTATTCAAGTGACTTTAATCTAAATAAAACTATTTCCAAAGATGCCATAGATATTATTGCAAATTATAGATTCCCAGGTAATATAAGAGAATTACAAAATATAATTCAAAAAATCTTACTTACCTGCACAGATAATCATATAACAATAGATGATTTACCACATATCCTTACAAGAAATGTAAATATTGACATTAATGAAAATAAAATGAATATATCTGACATTAATAAAATTATAAAGTCTAATTCAATATCCATTGATTATAAGAATAAAAATTTTGATACCTTAATTATGGAGTATGAAAAAAATATAATTTTGGATAGTTATGAAAAATTTGGAAGTTCTTATAAAGTAGCTAAACACCTTGAAATTTCACAGTCTAAAGCTAGTAGGTTAATTAGAAAGTATACTAATACTTAATTTTAAATTTGATAAATAAAAACTTAACACTATTTACATATTGTAAATTTGGCCATTTACTGGTATTATGAATATGGTTGAAATTATTTAAATAAATATGATTGACTTAGTTTCATATATTTACCATTAAACTTTTATCATAAATATCATATCATAATAATATATTTAATAAGTCTAACAAACTATACGAGGTGTAAATATGTTAATGAATACTCATTTTATTATGGCAAAATCAATACTTGATAATATAGATGAAAATAAAACATTCTTTATAAGTGAAAAAAACTTTATATACGGTAATATAAAACCAGATGCTTTTTCTAAATATAAATTAAAAAAACATTATTTAGATGAATCATTTAATATGATTCTTTCTAAGATAAACTATTTGTGCAGTCTTAATATAGATAGTCTTTCTAAATATTTTTCAGTAAGCAGACTTAGCCAAGAGTTAGGAGTTATATGTCACTTTCTGTGCGATTTTTTCTGTGTAGCTCATAGTGAACGCTGGGAATTTAAGCATAGTTTAAATAAACATGTCACTTATGAAAGAGAACTTGGATCATTCGCAAAAGATGTTGATTTGTCTAAAATTAAAGGTACTACTATAAATAACGGTTTTGAGAAATTTTTTACTAAACTTTATAATGAATATAAAAAGAAAACTGATTATATGAATGATTTAAAGTTTTCAGCTTATACATGTAATAGCGTTATAAATTATATATTAGATGCTATTTTATCTAATACAATAAAATCATATCACATAGCAAATTGTGGTTAATTTAAGAACTTTTAAACTTATAATTAAGTATAATCAAAATGACTGTTCTATAGAATATAAAAGATAATTTTATAATTCTTTAGAACAGTCATTTTTTATATTAAATAAACAAATCTCTAAAATTGATTACTTAATAGATTTGTAGAAAAATATAACTCATTAATTTTTTATTAACTATATAAATCTTGTATTTAACTATTTATCTCCATTATAACATCAATAGCACTTTTCACACTATCCACTATATAATTTGCACTTTGTTTTACTTCTTCCCTCGCTTTGGACATTGCAAAACTGTATTTAAATCCTTCCAACATGCAAATATCATTTGGAGAATCTCCAATAGTAGCAACCTCATCTGGGCTTACATTTAAAGTTTTTATTACATGTTCTATACTTCCTCTTTTTGATACACTTTTAGGCACTATATTTAAAGTATATGTTCCAGAAAAATATATTTCTAATACTTCACTGAACTCACTTTTTAGATACAATTCTATTCTAGATAACTCTTCTAAATTTTCAGAGCATACCCCTATATTTCCTATAAGATTATCAAAACTACTTCTTTTCTCAAAATCAGGGTCAACTATAAAATCACTAGAATAGTGTCTAAAGGCAGTCGTATCACTACCTACGATTACATCACCCTTATACTTAAAGTACAATTGTGCATCACTTGACTCAAATCTATCAATAACTTTTCTCACTAGATTATCGTCTATAGTTCTTTTAAAAATTACATTATAATCTTTATCATGTATAAATGAACCATTTTCACATATATAGTATCCATTCATATCTAAATTGCCTTTGATAATATTACGAGCCTGTTTAAATATTCTACCTGTAGCAACATTAAACTGCACTCCCTTTTTTTCTACTTCTTCAATTGCTGATATATCTTCTTTTGTTATAGTTCCATTTTCGTATAGAGTTCCATCTAAATCACAAAATATATGTTTTATCATAAATTAAAAGCCTCCAAAAATGATTTTATATTATACTAATGCTTTAAATATATCCAGTATCATAATAATTTAAAGCTTTTCCAATTGTATTCTCAATTCATTAAGTAAATCTCTAGTAGCTCTTAATCTTATCTTTCTTCTATCCCCATTAAATATATTTTTTTTCACTACTGTTTTCCCATTTATATATATTGCAGTATAAACCAATCCCACAGGCTTTTCCTCAGTTCCTCCGCCAGGTCCAGCTACTCCAGTTGTAGATATACCTATATTAGCTTCAAGCCCTTTAGCAACGCCCTCAGCCATTTCTATTGCTGTTTGCTCACTTACTGCTCCAAATTCTTCTAAAGTTTCTCTTTTTACTCCTAATCTTTTCATTTTAGCCTCATTAGAATATGTTACACAACCTTCAAGAAACACAGAAGATATTCCTGAATAGTTTATAAGAGATGAAGAAACTAAACCTCCAGTACAAGATTCAGCTACTGCTATTGTTAAGTTTTTTTCTACAAGAAGTTTAGCAACAGCATCTTCTAACACAGTTTCTCCTTCAGACACTGAAATATCACCTTCAGTATATACATATTTACCAACTCTATTTTTTATTTCTTCTTCCACTGGTTTTATTAATTCAAAAGCATCTTTTTCATTTTTAGCTTTTGCAGTTATTCTTATTGTAACTTCTAACTCCTTTGCATATAAAGCAACTGTTGGATTGGTTTGTTCATTGATTATATCAAGAATTTCTAATTCCAGATTTGACTCCCCTATTCCATATAGTCTTAAAGTCTTAGATACTAACATTTCATTTGTAAATTGTTGTAAGTAAGGTTTGACACTCTCATTAAACATAGCTTTCATTTCTCTTGGTGGTCCAGGTAACACTATTATACTTTTATCATTTTTCTTTAAAATTGCTCCTGGAGCTGTACCATTATTATTTTTCAGTACTATAGCATCTTTTGGAAAGTATACTTGTTTCATATTGTTTTCAGCCATTTTTTTTCCTGTTTTAACGAAAAAAGATTCCAAAACTTCTAATGATGGTTTATGTAATTCTAGTTCCTGACCAAAGTATTCTGCTGCAGTTTCTTTTGTCATATCATCACCAGTTGGTCCAAGACCACCTGTAGTAATTACTAAATCACTTCTCTTTAAACTTTCATCAAAACATTCTAAGAGTCTTTGTTTGTTGTCCCCAACCGTACTCTGATGGTATACTTCTATTCCCAATGATGCAAGTTCCTTAGCCAAAAATTGAGAATTTGTATTTACTATATCACCTAATAATATTTCTGTCCCTACACTTATTATTTCAGCTTTCAAAATTTATCACTCCTTGATTTATAGCCATTAAGACTAGTCTTAAGTTCATAACAATAATTTTAGCAAAAATAATAACATAAATAAAGTTAAAAAATCATTTAAATTTATCTTTAAATTAGATTATTACTCCAAAACCACACATGATACAAACTTCATATATAGTGGTACTTTCATCATCAACTCTTAATTCATATAATTAAGTAAGTAAATAAAAAATTTAATTTAAAATAATAAAAATCAAAATAGGAGTGTATAATATGAAAATAGCAGTTATAATGGGTGGAATATCATCAGAGAGAGAAGTTTCTTTAAACTCAGGAAAAGAGATATATAATAATCTTGATAAAAATAAATACGATGTTGTAAAAGTAATAATAGATGATAAAAAAGATATATTTACAAAGATACCAGAAGATGTAGATTTTGCAATACTTGCCCTACATGGGAAGTTTGGTGAAGATGGATGTATTCAATCAATACTTGAAACTATGGATATACCATATTCTGGATGTGGACCTCTTTGCAGTGGAATGTGTATGGATAAAAATATAACTAAAAAAATGCTTAGAGATTCAAACCTTCCTACTGCTCCATGGGCTTTAGTAAAATCAGTTGATGCGATAGATTATGATGAAATAGATAAGATAGGTTATCCAGTATTTATAAAACCAAATTCAGGAGGTTCAAGTGTAGCAACATTCTTTATTCATTCTAAAGATGAAGTTGAAGAAGCAGTTCGCAAAGGACTAGAAGTGGATGAATTTGTAATGATTGAAAAATATATACCAGGTGTAGAATATACTTCATTTATACTAAATGGAGAAGTATTCCCTACAATATCTATAAAATCTGATTCAGGCTTCTTTGATTATGAAGCTAAATACTCAGTTGAAAAAGGAGCAAAAGAAGAAGTTGTTTATTTAGAAGAAGAACTTCAAAAAAGAGTAAATGAAATTTCTGAGACTTGTTGGGAAATTTTTAATTGCAAAGCATATGTAAGAGTTGATATGATTATAAGTGAAGGTATTCCATATGTTCTTGAACTAAATACTCTTCCTGGCATGACTCAAACTAGTTTAATTCCTAGAAGTGCAGCTGCTAGAGGTATTAAGTATAGCGAGCTATTAGATAAACTTATAGAATACTCTTTAAATTAGATAAAATAATTTGAGGTGGTAATTTGATATTTTCAAATCTAAAATTAAATGATAACGAACCAATTTATATACAAATTAAAAATTATATAAGTGATATGATATCAAAAGGATTAATTCCAGACAATAGTAAGCTCCCTTCTACAAGGGAGCTTAGTCAGCTTTTACAAGTTAGTAGAAATTCTGTAGTCTTAACCTATGAAGAATTAAAATCAGAAGGTCTAATCTACTCTATTTCAGGAAAAGGTACATTTGTTAAATCAAAGAATAAATCGTCAAATACTACATGGTCTTTGAACTGGGGCTGTTTAGAGAATACATACTCCAAAAAAGCTAATGAATTGGATATTATAAAAAGTGAGATTCCTTGGAGCTCTGACTTAATCTCATTTAAAAGTATCTCTCCAGATGGAGATTTATTTGATATGGAAGAATTCAAAAAATCTTTTCTAAATAGAATATCTTTAGAAGGTCACAAATTGCTCAATTATGGATATGCACAAGGTTACAAACCCCTTATTGATTATTTGCTAAAATATATGACAAACAAGGGAGTTGATATTAATAATAAAGATATACTAGTCACAAATGGGTTTACAGAAGCCTTTGACATCATTATGTCATCTTTTACTCAAGAAAAAGATTACATAATATGTGAAAACCCAACCCATAATACTGCTATAAAAATTATGAAATCACATAACCTCAACATCTTAGGTGTAGACATACATGAAGATGGTTTAGATTTTAATATGTTAGAAAATCGTCTAATTGAGTATAAAAATAAAATAAAGTTTGCATATATTACACCTTCTTATCACAATCCTACAGGGATTGTAATGACTCCTGAAAATAGGTACAAATTCTATAATCTTATGAAAAAATATAACATAGCAATTGTAGAAGATGGCTTTAACGAGGAATTGCTCTACAATAGTTCCCACATATTTCCTATATGTTCTCTTGATAATATGAATAATGGTGTTGTATATATTGGTAGTTTTTCAAAAATTTTATTTCCTGGTATGAGAATTGGATGGATATTTGCAGATAAAAAAGTAATAGATAAATTAGAAAGTGTGAAAAGATGCAGAAATATACATGTATCCTTTTTGGATCAAGGAATTTTATTTGATTATTTGAGCAATGGAGGTTTTGAGAAATACATTAAGAAAATACGTAAGTTCTATGGAGATAAATTTAACTTTGCATATGAATGTATAAAAAAATATATAAACACAGAATACATCTTAGGTGATGGTGGTTTGCATATATTTATAAAACTAAAAAATATAGATACTAGAAAACTCTTGGAAAAATGTTATGAAAAAAATGTTATATTCATGCCTGGAGATTTATTCTTTACAGACAATTCTGGTTCTGACACTTTAAGGCTTGGATTTTCTAGGTTATCTTTTAAAGATATTGAAATTGGAATAAAAATAATTGGAGAAACTGTAAATGAAATGTCCTAGGTTAACTAAATATTGTTAGCCTAGTTTATTTTTATGATGTATAATATATATAGTTTATATGAATCTAACACTGGGGGATAATATGAGTAAAAAGTCAAAACGAAAAAAGATTAATAAATTAAAACTAACAATTGTAATAACTGTATTATTTCTCGCCTTATTATCTATATATGAGATACTTTTCTCTAGCCCCAATAAAAAAGATAATGTAAATAGTCAAGAAACTATGCAGAATAAAAACAATACAACAGATGGTTCTAAAAATAATCAAAGCTCTAGTAAAAAGCAGGAAGATAACAATATTAAACCTACTTTTTCATATTCTTCAATACCAGATAATATAAAAAGTAAAATGATTGGTAAATCTATGCCTTCTGATGAACCTATAAGCTTTGATAGCCTATCTTATTTAAAACTTACATACTATGGATTCGATGAAAAAACTCATCAAGGAGAAATGATAGTAAGTAGTGAACTAGCTCCAGAAGTTGTGGATATTTTTAAGGAATTATATGAAAAAAAATATCCAATTGAAAAAATTAAACTAATAGATGATTATGACGCTATAGATGAAAAATCTATGTCTGATAATAATACCTCGTCATTTTGTTATAGAACTGTAGCTGGTACAGATGTCGTTTCAAACCATGGTAAAGGACGTGCTATAGATATAAATCCATTGCAGAACCCTCAAGTTTCTGGTGATAATGTTAGTCCTAAAGTAAGTACAGTCTATGCTGATAGGTCTACTTCGAAATTTGGAATGATAAAAAAAGGTGATGATTGTTATAATGCTTTTGTAAGCAGAGGTTGGAGTTGGGGTGGATATTGGAAAAACCCAGACTATCAACATTTTGAAAAATAATAGATTAGAAATAAAGGTGAATTATATGAATTTAATGACATTGGAAAACATAAGTAAAAGTTATTCCGAAAAAAAATTACTTGAAAATATATCTCTTGGAATCAATGATGGTGAAAAAATAGGACTTATTGGTGTAAACGGAACTGGTAAATCTACTTTGCTTAAGATTATTGCAGGAGTTGAAGAAAGTGAAACTGGTAATATAACAAAAACTAATGGTATTAGAATAGAATATCTACCTCAAAACCCAACTTATAATGAAAGTTCAACTGTACTTGAACAAGTATTTAATGGGACTTCAGAGGAATTAAAACTACTTGGTGAATATCAAGAAATCTTAGAAAGACTTAGTTCAAACTTTACAGATGAATTGAATAAAAAATTATTATCAATACACGAAAAAATAGATGCTTTAAATCTTTGGGATTTGGAAAGTGAAGCCAAGTCAGTACTTACGAAACTTGGTATAAATGACTTTAATCAAAAAATAGCAGAACTTTCTGGAGGCCAAAGAAAGAGAGTTTCTTTAGCATCAGCCCTTATTACTCCTTGTGAGCTTTTAATACTAGATGAGCCTACTAACCATCTAGATAATGATACGATAGATTGGCTTGAAGAATATCTCAATTCAAGAAAAGGTTCACTACTTATGATAACTCATGATAGATACTTTTTGGACCGTGTTACAAATAGAATAATTGAGCTAGATAAGGGTAGATTATTTAGTTATGATGGTAATTATTCAATATTTCTAGAAAAGAAAATGGAAAGACTTGCACTAGAAGCAAGTATTGAAGATAAAAGACAAAATTTAATTAGAACAGAACTTGCTTGGGTTAGACGAGGAGCTCAAGCTCGTAGTACCAAACAAAAAGCTCGTTTACAAAGATTCGATGAACTCACAAACAGAGAAGCTTTCAAACCTGATGAAAATCTCGATATATCTGTTGCATCAAGTAGACTTGGGAATAAAATAATAGAAATACACAATATATCCAAAGCTTTTGAAGGTAATACAGTTATAGATAACTTAGAATATACTTTAGCTCGTACTGATAGAATTGGTATAATAGGAAAAAATGGTATGGGTAAATCGACCCTTATAAACATAATCAATGGAGATATAGAACCTGATAATGGATATATTTCAATTGGAGAAACGGTTAAAATAGGTTGTTTTTCTCAAGATGACTCTCATATGAATATTGATATGAGAGCTATAGACTATGTAAAAGAAGCTAGTGACTATATAGAGACTTCAGATGGTACTAGAATTACAGCTTCTCAGATGTGTGAAAGATTCCTTTTTAATGGTACTATGCAGTATACTTTGATAGGTAAATTATCTGGTGGTGAAAGAAGAAGACTGCACCTTCTTAGAATCCTTATGACAGCTCCTAATGTACTTCTGTTAGATGAGCCTACAAATGATTTAGATATTGAGACACTTAAAATCTTAGAAGAATATCTTGATGAATTTAGAGGTGTAGTAGTTACAGTATCACATGATAGATACTTCTTAGATAGAATTTGTAATAAAATATTTGCATATGAAGGAAATGGAAAAATCCATGTATATACAGGTAATTATAGCGACTATCTTATTTATAGAGAGATTCAAGGAATTGAGTTTGAAGAATCTAAAAAAGAATCAATTAAAAAAGATGACTCTACTACTTCAAAAAAAGAAAAACCTAAAAATGATAAAAAACTTAAATTCTCATATAATGAGCAAAGGGAATTTGAAAATATTGAATCAGACATAGAAAAACTTGAATCTAAAATTGCAACACTTGATGAAAGTACTTCAAAATTTTCAACTGATTTTACCAAACTTCAAGAAATTTTAGATGAAAAATCAAGACTAGAAAAGGAACTTGAACATAAATATGAAAGATGGGAATATCTAAATAATCTAGCTGATGAAATAGCTAATAATAAATAATACTATTCTAATATTAAGTTTAATAAGTTCTAATTTAAATTTGTAGGTTTTAATATATATTTTCATCATTTCAACAGTAAAAAAGAGGCTTATCTCTATTTTGAGATAGCCTCTTTTATAATTATCTTCTAACTTTTACATTCCGATATATCCTATAATAATTTTACTTATATTTATATATCCAGTCTTTCAACATAATGACAATTAACTTCAATATGATTTAAAAAAACTAACAATCTTTCGTAAAGTGGATGAGATTCTTCTCCATATTTAGCTTCTAGGTTTTCACCTATTGCTCTAACAGTTCTCTGACCATCAATTTGTAAAAACACGAAACTAGAATATTCATCCAGTTCTATTTTTTTATATTTAGGTATTCTAGCTTTTAACTTTCTAAAAAACCTTTGGATTTTATGGTCTTGTTTTTCAAGTATCGTTACAATACTATTTTCATCTACTTCATATTCAAGTCCATTAGTAATTTTAAATACAATATCTAAAACATCATTACTCTTGCTCATTGTTTTTTACTTTAGATAAAACAATAGGTAACGCTGTAAGTACAACTAAAACTACCAATAAAGCAATTGCCATTGAATTTGTTGCAGCAAATCCACTTGGTACTTTTGGAGTTATAACTCCAGTTACTTGTAATATTATACCTATTAAACCAATGATAGAACCACCAGCAACAAGACCAGAAGATAAACTTATACCATTAGAAACTTTAACTTCTTTTTCTTTGTCAGTTTTAGATACTAACTCAACAAATAAACGGATTAATGCTCCAACTAATATTATAGAAGTAGTTGCTATTGGTAAATAGAATCCTATAGCTATAGTCATTATTGGTAAGTTTAATGCATATAAAACAATTGCCATAAATACTCCAACAATAATCATAACCCAAGGTAAACTACCTGACATAATACCAGAAGTTAATGTTGACATTAAGTTAGCTTGTGGTAATGCAAATTGTACATTATCACCAGTTGCTCTAAGTTGGTCAGAAAGTAATAAAATTACTCCAACAACAACTATAACACCAACTATACTTGCAATTGTAAAGTAACGTTGCATTTCATTTTTGCTACCACCAATGATATAAGTTACTTTTTGAGATTGAGTATAACCTCCAGCTATAGCAATAGCAACAACTATAAATGAACCAAATAAAAGTAATGATTTATTAGCTTCTAAATCAGTCCAGCCCATTATAACAAATACTAATGTTACAATAACTAGAGAAGCAATAGTCATACCAGAAACTGGAAGATTTGATGTTCCTATTGTTCCTGTTAAACGTCCTGCTACTATAACAAATAATAAAGATAATAAAAGAGATATGATAGCTCCAATAATTGCCATAGCAATATTACCAGAAATTAAGAACGCTGCTAAGAATCCAACAACTACTCCACCTAATAAAAGTATCATTTGTATAGATGAACCTTCTTCTCCTTCTCCAGTACTTGATTTAGCTTTAAGTGTTTCTTTTATAGAAGCGATTATAGTTGGTATAAGTTTTATTGCACCAATAATACCACCACAAAGCATCATACCAGCACCTATATATTTTACATAACTACTAGATATAGCTCCTACATCCATTTGGTTAAGAGGCATCGCAGGATTATTCCATACCATAGCTCCATCTCTAGCCATATCTGTAAAATATCCTATTAAAGGTGCGATACCAAAGTTTGATAATATACTTCCTGCAAACATTGTTAAAGAAACTTCAAGACCTACTATAAATCCAATTCCTAAAAGTAGAGGATTTACTTCGATATCAAATTTCCATTTGTAGAACTTACTTCCTACAAGACTCATTACATTGTTTGCTACATTTAAGAATGAACCAGTTAATACAGTAATAAATCCACTTATTACAAATCCTATTCCCATGTACTTAATTGAATCTCCACCAGCTTCTGAAGCAACAAGTGTCTCAGATATAGCCATTGATTCTGGGTACATAAGTTTACCATGCTCTTCAACTATTAGATAGTTGTGAACTATAGCAGCAACTCCTATACCAAATAAAACTCCACCAACTCCAACAGCTAAGCCTTCGAAAAATGTAATTTGGCTTCCAATTAAGATAACTGCTGGTAATACGAAAATGAATCCACTTGCAACAGATTCTCCACCACTTGACATACCTTGGATTAAATTCTTACCAAGAATACCCTTCTGACGAGCAAATGCTCCGACAAAAGCAGAACCTATTATAGCTCCTGGAATACCCGCTGCAACAGTAAGACCAGCTTTCATTCCAGAATAAGTTGTAGATGCGGCAAAAATGGCAGCTAAAATGATACCGATAATCAGTACAGCTACATTTCCACCGGTTCTGGACTTATCTGTGATGTATGGAACGTAATCTTTTCCACTAACTTCACCATAAGCACCCTTAGGTAATTTTTTGTTCATAAAATTTTCACCCCTTTTCAGTTTGTATATATTATAACATATATACATATAAAACTTAACTTTTTATTATTTTACAAATAGCGAGTTAAAATTACTAAAATTTAACCCCATATTATTATTTTCTACTTTTAGATATTTTTATGCTAATATTCTTTTTATTTTTCAATTATACTAAAAAGTATTAAGATAAAAAGTAAAAAAATTTTTTAATGTAAAATTAAATTTGTTAGAAAAACACTTTAAAACACGTAAAAGTATAAAAAATACAATAATCATTCTTATAAACAAATTTTCATCACAGTAAAAATGTACAGAAAATTCTTTCTTTTGTGTCAATTGATTATTTCTAAAAAACAGGTGTCATAAAGAAATTTCTGAAATCACTTTACAACACCTGTCATAATAAAAAATCACTCTGGTAGTGCTTTTTTATTTACTTTTCCGATTGGTGTAACTGGTATTTTATCTATCCTCATTATTATTGTTGGAATCATATATGGTGGTAGATGCTCATTTAAATATTCTCTAACTGCTCTTTCATTTACCTTATCACTATCTTTATCATCAATCACATAATAAGCACATATATACATATCTCCATCATCATTTGTTCTTGATATACAAACAACACTTTTAATTTCTGCAATATTGTTTATTATATTTTCAATCTCATATAGCTCTATCCTAAACTCATCAATTTTTACTTGATTATCCATCCTTCCAATATAATCCAGATTTCCATCATCTAACCATCTTACTAAGTCTCCAGTCCTATACATTAATTTATTATATTCACAAGTTTTATAAGGATTTTCCACAAATACTTGCTCTGTAAGCCCTTTTTTATTTAAATAACCTCTTGATATTTGAATTCCTGATAGACATAGCTCTCCTGGAACTCCAATTGGACATAGTTTATTCTTTTTATCTAATACATATGCATAAGTGTTAAATATAGGTTTACCTATTGGTATTTTTCCATATTCCTTATCCACATGAAAAGAAGTCGATACGACAGTAAATTCTGTTGGTCCATACTCATTATATAATTCATAGTTACGTTTTCTATATCCCTTTAATCTTTCTCCTCCAGTCTGCACAACTCTAAGTGAGCTATTGGTACAATTTTGTATAAATAATTTTGCAAACGCTGTTGGTAATGCTAAGATAGTTATATCATTTTCCTCACAATATTCATTTACTGTATATTCATCAAATTTAGCTTCCTCAGGCATAATGTTTATTGATGCACCTATAAGCAAATATGGAAATAGCTGTTTCATTACAGCATCAAAGCTAAAACTTAAGTATATACCACATATATCATCTTCTACAGCCTTTATTACTTTTACACTATAATAGCACATGTTTACTAGACTCTTGTGCTCTATAGCTATAGTTTTTGGTCTACCAGTTGAACCTGATGTAGATATTGTATATGCACAGTTTGATGGTGTTATTTTTTCAGTCAATTCATATCCAACTTTGAATATATCTTCATTATTTATATCAAGTACGATTGTATTTTCATTTACAACCTTGCAGCTAAGTTCATCTGTAGTTATTACTACTTTTGCATTACTATCTTCAAGAAGATAATTTAATCTTTCTTCTGGATTATTTGTATCTATTGGGAAAAAAGCTCCACCTGATTTCATAATCCCTATAGCTGTAATAATTATATTAATATCTCTTGGTAACATTACAGCTACTATATCTTCACTTTTTACTCCTATATGATTTAAATAACCTGCAAGTTTATCAGTTAACTCATCTAGTTCTCTATATGTTAAATTTCTATTTTCATCTCTAGCTGCTATATTATCAGGTGTTGTTTTAGCTTGTTCTCTAAATAAATCAATATAACTTTTATCATATGGCACTTTATATTGATTATCATTAAAGTCTTCCAATAATACTTTTTCTTCTTTTTTACATACAAATTCTAAATCTTCTATTAAAATATCGTTATCTTTTATTATTTGTTCTATTATATAGTCAAATTGATTTAGTATTCTTCTAATAGTTTCTCTTTTGTATATAGATGGTTTATACTTTATTTTTATTTTAAGTGCTCTCTTTGTATATACTATTACAGATAAATCATATCCTTTTTTTTCTATGTCATAGTCATATGATAAATCAAAACTTTTGGCTACAAATATGGTATTTATAAGTTTAGTATTTAGATGATTTTTATTCTCTATATCCGATAACAAATAATACCCATATTCTAAAGACCTACTCCATTGTCTTTTTAACTTTCTTACAACATCTATAAATTTCTCACTTTGTCTAACCTTTACTCTTATTGGAATTATATTTATTGTTTTTCCAAAAACTACATCATCTTCATATATATACTTTTGAAGTATAAGACCATATATAGTTTCTATAATAGAACTTATGCTAATATTATTATGTTTAGAATACTGAATTAATCTTTCATGTTTTTCGATATTCATCTTAAAAACTTCGTCTAATACTTCATCAGAGCAGTCTTTATAAAAAAAATCATTTGGAATTTTTGCTATATTTGTATAATCATCTAACAAATCCATCCAATAATTCATAGCTCGTTCTAAATTAACTTCATACATATCAAAATTCCCCCTTACTACTAAATCTATAGAAAAAATTCTTTTGGAATTTTATTTTTGCAATATAGAAATATATTAATAATACATATGCAAGCTCTAAACACATGAGCTTGCATAAAATTATATCTATTCTTATAACTACTAAATTCTTAATATTTACAATGTTTAAAATATATTATAACACAGATATGATTTTATTTTTCTACATTTATATAATATATAAATTATAAATAGTTATTTAATTAATATATAACAATACCTTTTGGAATATGATATATTATATTAATTAAAATTTTACAAGATTTATTGGAGGGAGCTATATAAATGAATATTTATGCTCATAGGGGTTTTAGTGGAAAATATCCAGAAAACACTATTCTAGCTTTTAAAAAATGTTTAGATATGAATATATATGGAATAGAACTTGATGTTCACAGGACTAAAGATGGAAAAATTGTAGTTATTCATGATGAAAAAGTTGATAGAACTTTTAATGGTCATGGATTTGTAAAAGACTTAACCTTAAGAAAACTAAAGACTCTAAATTCATCATTTGATGGATATCAAAACAACAAGGAATGTAAAATTCCAACTTTAGAAGAAGTATTAATTTTAATTTCACCTACAAACCTCGTTTTAAATATAGAACTAAAAACTGACAAGGTAAATTATCCTAATATAGAAAAAGATGTTTTAGAACTTATTTTAAAGTACAATATGAAAAATCGAGTTCTTGTATCTAGTTTTAATAGCAATAGCTTAAAAAATTTTCATAAATTAGACCCTAGTATAAAAACAGCACTATTGTGTTATTTACCTATAAATAATGTAGTCAATTTTGCTAAATTTCTAGGTAATAGTTATCTCCATGCACCTTTAATTTTAGTAACTGAATCTCTAGTTGAACTTTGCCACACAAATTTACTTGGTATCAATGTATACACTGTAAATGAAGAAGATGATATGCTACATTGTCTAAAACTCAATGTAGATGGTATTTTTACTAACTATCCAGATATAGCTTCAAACCTTTTAAATTCAAAATAACATAGCTAACCATACAATGTTTGTACTCCTTGACTTTTATATAATTAATATGTACAATTTTATTAAATTTATCTCGGAGGTATAACTATGGATAACTTATTAAATGAACTTGAAGCTTTAAAAAGTAATTTAGATAATCTACCAATAGAAAAAATAGAAAATTATGATTTGAGTAAAACTGCTTTATTTATAATTGATGTTAATAATGGTTTTGCAAAACAAGGTGCCTTATACTCTCCTAGAGTAGAGTCTTTAATAAAACCAATTGAAGTATTTACAAAAAAAATATCGAATAAATTAAATAGAATAGTAGCATTTACTGATTCTCATACTCCTAAGTCTATAGAGCTTTTGAGTTACCCTGTTCACTGTTTAGAAAATGATGTAGAAAGTGAATTGGTTGATGAGCTTAAATCAATAGAGAATCTACAAATTCTTCCTAAAAATTCTACTAATGGATTTTTTGCATTAGAAAGTTTAGATTTTGAAGATATAGATAATATAATTATAGTTGGTGATTGTACAGATATATGTATATATCAATTTGCAATAACTCTAAAAGCCTATTTTAATCAGTATAATATTGAAAAAAATATAGTTGTACCTATGAATTTGGTAGATACTTATGATATCCCAAATGTTCATCCTGCAGAACTTTTAAACTTAGTATTCTTTAATAGTATGATTCAAAATGGCGTTAAAGTATTAAAAGAACTATATTAATAATTCAATATTTCGTACAGTATATTATATAATTACTAAACAACTCATTTTTAATAAAACTTTAATAGAATAATACAATTTTAAAAGGATATTATTACTTATAAATGTTATTTACTATGACCAATCTCTATAATATAAAAAATCGCAATTTACATATTCCTTACTCGTTTTTTGTAAGAAAAATAAATTGCGATTTTTGTTTTTAAGTTATATAACTAAGTGATATTGATTTAATAGTTAAATTTACTTTTTAATAGTCATACTTGTTTGTAGTCTCACACATAACTACTTTTATCTTTTTGTTGAACATATTCTTATATTCTAATAAAAACTCATTTAATTCTGAGTCCATAAGATTTATTTTTTTATCACTACAAAGCATTATTTTTTCTTGGTCTATTATTACATTAATATCATTCAAATCATTTTTTATGAATGTTGTTATGCAACTTTTAGGTTGAATTTTTTCACCATATTTCTCATAAAATCCTGCACTCTTCTTAAATGATTCTAAATCTTCTGTAGATACTTTGCTGGAAGTATTATTACTCATAAAACCTGCTGTAGAAGGGTCGATTCCAAAGTTTCTAAGTTGTTTTTCTACTTCTTCAGTGTCCATACCATATCTCTCCATAAATTGTTTTTGTATTTTCATAAACTTTTCTTGAGATATGTTGTTATCTCTCATATAATCAAATATTTTTCTTGAAAACTCAGCCATCGACATCTTTCCATCCATAACAGAAAAATATAAGTTATATATATATTGCTCAAATTTATCTACATCAGAATCTTTAACTTTGTTCTTTAGTTCGTTAAAGTCTATTATTCTATCATCAGACATTCTTCATCCTCCTAGCTAAATTTTTACTTGTATAAGATTATACCATATTTCCATTATATTTATATACACACTATTTTTTTAATTTAATCATTTTTTCTGTAGCATTTAATTCACACATTCTACCTAAAGGAATAGTTACCATTGGGACACAATGTCCAGACTGAAGATTATATATAGCTGGCTTATTAACCTTCCTTGCAAATTCTTTTAATAATTCTATCAAATCTTTTTCCTCAATACAATCTTTGAAATCTCCAAAAATTATACCATTACACTCATCAAGTTTGCCTGAAGAATATAGTTGGGTTAACATTCTATCTAGTTTATATTGAGATTCCCCAATTTCCTCAATAAATAAAATTTTATCCTTTGCATCTATTTCATATTTAGTTCCCATTGTAGCAATTATTAAGGATAAGTTTCCTCCCATTATTATTCCCTCTGCACTACCTTCACATACAGTATAAATCTCTTCTTCTTTTGGGTTTTCTAAGTAGAGTTCATCTTTAAATTCTAAAGCATTTATTAGAGATTTATAGGTAAATTCATCCCATTTGGCTACATTTGCTGCCATTATCCCATGATATGGTAAAAGACCACAATTTTTATAGAAAGCTAAGTTTAAACCTGTTATATCAGAAAAACCTATAAATGGTTTTGGATTTTGCTTTATTATATCATAATTTATCTTGTCTAATATCCTTGTTGTCCCATAACCTCCTCTTAAACACATAATCATATCTACATCTTTATCTAAAAACATATCTTCTATATCTTTTGCTCTAATATCATCATTACCAGCTAAATACCCTTTATAATTTAAACTACAACTCTCAGAAAATTTAACTTCATAACCATAAATTTCTAAATTAGACTTTATTTCCTCTAAACTTGTATTTCTTAATGGCCCAGATGGCGCAATTACTCCTAACATTTAAACACCTCTTATTCTAAAATGATATACTCTTCTTCATGTTAAATATCTCTACTATAATTATAAGATATTTTATTTATACTTGATACAGAATAATGATTTATATTGAATAATATAATTAATGAAGAAAAATAAATTTTTAATATAGTTAGGATGTGTTTTATGCTTAATATAAAAGCTCTTTGTAATGAAATAAATGATTGGGTTATAAGTATCAGAAGAGATTTACATAAAACTCCAGAACTTGGATTAGAAGAATTTCAAACTAAGAAAAAAATCATTGAGTATTTAAATGAAATAGGTATAAGTTATATTGAATATAAAAATCACACTGGAGTAACTGCATATATAAATGTAAATCCAAACTTTGAAACAGTTGCAATAAGAGCTGATATAGATGCCTTACCTATAACAGAAGAACTCAATTCTTCTTATAAGTCAATTAATGTTGGTAAAATGCATGCATGTGGTCATGATGCACACACTGCTATTTTACTTGGCACTTGTAATATACTATTTAAATTAAAGGATTATCTAAATGTAAATGTAAAACTCTTTTTTCAACCTGCAGAAGAAACCATTGGTGGTGCTCAACTCATGATAGAGGATGGATGTCTGAAAAATCCAGATGTAAAATACATATTTGGTCTTCATGTAAATCCTAACATTGATAAAAACCTAATTGAATTAAAATACAACACTTTAAATGCTTCCACTGATACACTTCGATTAACTGTACATGGTGCAAAATGTCATGGAGCTTATCCACATCAAGGTATTGATGCTATAGTTATATCTGCTCATATCATAACAGCTCTACAAACAATAGTCAGCCGAAATACAAACCCTACCGATTCTGTGGTTATTTCTCTAGGAAAAATTGAAGGTGGAATTAAAGAAAATATAGTTTGTGATAAAGTTGTTATAAAAGGAACTTTGAGAACTTTAACTCAAGAAACTAGAAACTTTTCAAAAAAACGAATCAAAGAAATTTGCGATTTTGCTTGTAAAACATTTGGAGGAAGTATTTCTGTTGAAATTGAGGAAGGTTATCCAGCCCTTATAAATTCAAATAATCTTGTAGATTATGTTAAACAAAATGCTATAGATTTGTTTGGAAAAGAAAATATTATCATTAAAGATGCCCCCACTCTTGGGGCTGAAGACTTTTCATATTTTTTAAGGAACTGTGAAGGAGCTTTTTACCATATTGGTTGTGCAAATAGGGAAAAGGATATAACTTCTCCTCTGCATACATCTACCTTTGACATTGATGAAGATTGCCTTATTACTGGTGTCATGCTTCATGTAAAAAATGTATTAGCTTTTTAATTATTAATATTTAATAATTTTTTATATTGACCCTAACATGGTGTTAGGTACTATTCTAAAATTACAAATGACAAACCAAATAATTGGAGGTAATATTATGAAACAAATATTAGTAAATCCCATAGGAAAAATACGTGTTCAAGGTGAAGAAATCTTTATTGAATTGGATAAAAAATACATACCTGCTTTAAAAGGGCTTGATGGCTTTGCTCACTTAAATGTACTTTGGTGGGCTGATGGATTCGATAATACTGAATTAAGAAATATTTTGGAAACTCCAAAACCATATAAAAATGCACCAGATATTCTGGGAATATTTGCGACAAGGTCACCTATTAGACCTAATCCAATAGCATTAACTACTGTACAAATCATTAGTATAGACCATGAGAATGGTATAATAAAAATCCCATATATTGATGCTAATGACAATAGTCCTGTTATTGACTTAAAACCATATACTCCAAGTGTTGATAGAATCGAAAATCCATCAGTTCCTAAATGGTGTAATCATTGGCCTAAAAGCGTAGAAAAGTCAGGAGAATTTGATTGGGAAAATGAATTTGAATTTTAATTTATTTACAGTAGACCTTTAGTTAGAATACTCTAATTAAGGGTCTTATCTTTTATTCTTCAACTGTATCTTAAACATATGCTAATCACCTATATTTAAATTTTGAAATTATATAATTCCTTTTATCTACTTTAATATTAATAAATTATCTTGTATACTTAAATATAAATAAATATAAAGGAGAAAATACATGACAATATTTAGTCTACAAGCAGCAAATTTATTTGGATGGATAGCTATGGTTCTTGGTGTTATCATGTCAATTAATGATAGTAAAAAACAACTTCCAAAATTCAAGAATTTAAACTACTTTTTCTTTGCTTTCATAGGCTTATTTTACGCATTTACTTTATTTGCACTTGCTCAAAATTTTATATCACATATATTTAGAATATTAAATTGTATCATTTATATAATAATCCTAATAGCATGTAATAAAATTTCTACAAAGAAAAATCTTAATAGTAGTTTTTGGACATTATTTGGATTTTCAATAAATCCTATTTTATCAATAATTATTGTATTCTTTATTAAGAATAAAAAATACAATTAAAATAATACATTTCTTTTTGAGAGTTATTTATCAACTATTAAGTACACTTTCGTACATTAATTATCAGTTTATTTCTTATAGCTCTCTACTTTTTTCTTTTCTATTAGTTAATATAAATCCTTATAATAATTTCTGTAAACAATTTAATTTAAAAATGATACATAACTATGTTAAACTAGTAAATGTAACTACTTATATGTTACAATCTTATATAAATATTACATAAAAAAAATTATACAAATAGATGATACCTAGTGTTATATTTTTAATGCTAGTTTAGTAATTTTTCAGTTACAGATTTAATAATAATTAATAGTAAGACATAATATTTTTATGCCCCTTATTGATTATATTTTTCTGTTATCTGTTATTATCATTAATTATAAATATAAGGGGGGCTATATTATGAAATTATATTTAAGTGCTGATATAGAAGGTACTTGTGGTATTGTAAATTGGGATGAGACAAAACTTGAATGTGAATTTTCACAGCACTACAGAACACAAATGAGTAAAGAAATAGCAGCTGCATGTGATGGAGCTACTCAATCTGGTATACATGAAATACTTGTCAAAGATGCACATGACAGTGGTAGAAATATTAATCCAGATATTTTACCTGAAAATGTCAAAATACTTAGAGGATGGACTAAAGACCCACTAGTTATGATGGCTGGAATTGATGAAAGCTTTGACGCATGTATATTTACTGGTTATCATTCTGGAGCTACTTGTAATGGTAATCCACTTTCTCATACCATGGATATTGATTATGACTATTTTAAAATAAATGATGAAATAGCATCTGAGTTTACTATAAATGCTTATATTGCTGCATACTATCATATTCCTGTAGCATTTTTAAGTGGAGATGAAATGCTTTGTGAGAGTGCAAAAAAACTAAACCCAAATATAATTACTGTACCTGTGTCAAAAGGAATTGGAAACGGTTCAATTTCAATACATCCAAATCTGGCACTAAGAAAAATAGAAAAAGGTGTTAAAGAAGCTTTATCTGGAGATTTATCTAGACACTTAATAAAATTGCCTGATAAATTCAAAATAGAAATAAAATTTAGAGAGCATTACAAAGCTTTTAAAGCTTCTTTTTATCCAAATATGAAAAAAATAGATTCTCAAACAATACTATTTGAAACAGAAGACTATTATGAATTTTTAAGAATGTTATTATTTATATAAATTAAGGAGTTGATTAAGATAAGTAATAAAAGAAGAATTCCTTTAGGCGAATTTATTTCTGTATTTTTATTTTTTGCTGTTTTTTTTGGTATAACTTTTTGTATTTTCACGGTTATAGGAATTGGCTTCTTATCATTCTTAGGTTTTGAATATAAAACTCTTGGGTCTGTACTAATTTTCTTTTTAATATATTTTTGTATAACTACTCCAATTGATTTTTTATGCACTACTATTTTAGATATATTCAGATATGTAAACAAATTACCTTACTCAATATATAAGCTTTGCGAATTTATAATTGATTTTATACTAACTTTTCTAGCTATGAACATAATTGATACATTTATGGATTCAATAACGATTCCTTTAAGTACAGAAATCTTATTCGCTTTACTTTCTTATCTTTTATCCGAATGTATGGATTTTTTTGATAGAGATAAGAAAAAATCTTAATAAAAAAAGATAGATTTTTTAATAGAACACATCCATTAGTATATCTATTATCTAATCTATCTTTATTTTATTTAACAAATTCTCTCAATTAAAATATAGTTTCTTCTATTTCTCTAGTGATTTGCCTAGCATTATCAAAAAAATCTTCTATATACACTACTTCATCACTCACTCTTGAATATTCAGCTGCAAATGCCATTACATGACTTTGTATAGCCTCTTTTGCTGCTACGCTACTCTTTTCTAATTCTTTATTTGAAACTAACTTAACAAACTCAGAAATAAGATTTCTGTCATATTCCTCTACCATATTCTGTTTATTTGATGGCTTTATAACTATCTCTTCATTTTTTCCAAATTCTTTAATTCTTATCTCATTTTTATTTAGGTCGCCACCAACTTCACCATGACTAAACATTAGCTTTATAGTTCTTCCGCTTTCTTTAGTAAATGCACATAAATTAAAAGTAGCTGTAACTCCATTTTCAAACTGTAATATATTTACCATATTATCTACAACATTATTATCACATCTATAGACACATCTTCCATATGGACTAGTCTCAAGTATCTTTAAAATATTTTCTTCTGTTGGATTTATATGAACTGCTCTATTTATACTTCTATCTTTTTCTAGATAAATTTTCTTTGCTGAATATGGACATTTTTTTTCAACTAAACATTGAAGACAGTTCTGTGCCATTTCTCCACTAGCATTTTGGTTATTAAGATGCTTCAAACTTCCAAATGCAGATATTTTTTTACATTTACTTCCTACTAAATATAATAAAATATCCATATCGTGACAACTCTTAGCTAAAATTAAAGGACTTGTTTCATTACTATTTCTCCAATTTCCTCTAGTAAAACTGTGTGCAAAATGCCAGTATCCTATATTTTCATTATACTGTATACTAACTAGCTCTCCTAGTTTTTTACTTTCTGCAATTTCTTTTAGTTTATTATAAAACGGAGAATATCTAAGTACATGACAAATCATAAAAATCTTATCTTTATACTTATTACACAAGTCATCTATATGAACCAAACCATCTAAACTGTTAGACATTGGTTTTTCTAATAATACATGATATCCTTTTTCAAGAGCTAGTTTTGCTACATCATAATGTCTATCATCATTTGTAGCTATTATAACTGCATCTGCCATTTTATCTTGTTTAAAAAAATCTTCTAAAGTTTCAAATACATTTTTACTATCTAAATTATATTTTTGTGTAAATAATTCTCGTCTTCCTTTTTTAGGTTCCGCTACGGCAACTATTTCACACACATCAGAATTCTCATAAATATATGGAGCATATGCATATGTTCCTCTATTACCTGCTCCAATCACAGCAATTTTTACTTTTTCCATACTTTAATTTATCCCCTTTATATTATTTATACTACTCTATTATAGTCTATTTTTACATACATTTGGATATTTTTAATAAAAGAAACAGCAGTTATAATTTTTCAATCTTAACTGCTGTTTTAGACCCATATTTTAAGTATTTTCAATCTATATATTATTTAATTTTAATATAAAACTTTAAGTATTAAATACAAACTCTAAACACAATTTTTTATCTATCTTATTACTCTATTGCTTTCTATTTTCTTTATCTAATTTATCTAACTTCTTATTATATAAAAACATATAAAATGCTGCTGAAAATACTATTAAATATCCAACAACACTTAACATATCAGGATAGACATTGAATAAGAATATACTTAAAATTGCTGAAAAAATTATATTACTGTAGTCAAAGATAGAAATTTCCTTAGCAGGTGCATACTTATATGCTAGAGTTATTCCAAATTGCCCTAAACTTGCAAATACGCCGCCTAGTAATAAATATATAAGTTGCATAGGAGTCATTGGTTCATATACTGCAAAGGCAATTGGTCCTACAGTAACCAATGAAAAAACTGAAAAGAAAAATACAATTGTATAATAATCTTCTCTATCTCCAAGAACTCTCAAACAAGTATATGCCATTGCTGCAAATATAGCTCCTGCAATTCCTCCTAAATATGGAATCACTTCTACACTAAATGTTGGTTTTATTATGAATAAAGCCCCTACAAATGCAATTATAATAGCTCCTATCTGTTTTACATTTATTTTCTCTTTTAGAGCAATTGCACAAAATATAACTACAAGGAAGGGACTCATTTTATTTAACATGTTAGCATCTGAAAGCATCAATCTATCAATTGCATAGTAGTTGAATATAACTCCTAAAGTTCCAAATATTGACCTATATAAAAGCACTTTTAAATTTTCCTTTTTACCAGTTAGACTACCTCTATGTTTTATAATAAGCCAAAATGCTATTATAGCTGATACCAGGTTTCTAAAGAACACTTTTTGAAAACTTGGTAAATCTCCTGCTAGTTTTACAAACGCAGACATCATTGCAAAACCAAGAGCTGATGATATTATGAACATTATGCCCTTTATTCGATTTGATTTGATTGTACTACTCATACTTACCTCTTTTCTATATAAATATATAAAGTCATATTAATTAAAAACTTCTACTTATAGATTAAATAATAATTATCTAAATATTCCAATTTATACTATAATTAAAAGTATAAATTATGTCAAGTAACTAATAAATCTTTTCAATTAATAACAATAATAATTATAATTAAAAAGTTGTATGTTTTTATAGATTATTATCACAATATATAATATAATTTTATATAGTATAGACTTTTTTTAATTTATTATTTAGATTTTTAATGGATTTTTTAATTATGGAGGTATTTAAAATATGGAAATAAAAAGATATGAAGGAACTGGAAGAATGAGTAGAGCTGTAGTTCATAATAACACAGTTTATTTATGTGGACAAACTCATGCTGAAGGTGGAATAATTGAACAGACTACTGAAGTTTTAGCTAAAATAGAAGATTTATTAAACAAATACGACTCAGATAAACAACATTTATTATCTGTTACTATTTATTTAAGAGATATGAAAGACTTTGAAGCTATGAACTCTGTTTGGGATGCTTGGGTTGAAAAAGGATTTGAACCTGCTAGAGCTTGTGTTGAAGCTAGACTTGCTAGAGAGCATTTATTAGTTGAAATGAGTGTTGTAGCAGCTACAAAATAATTAACTTAACTAACAAGAGGCTGTCTCAAAATAGAGATAAGCCTCTTTTTCATTGTTGAAATAATAAAAATGTATTTGATTTAATACAAAAAAGAATGCCTCATGAACTAAAAAGTTCATTTTGAGACACTCCCTTGTTAGTTTTTATCTATATCAATTCAATTATTTTCTACAGGCAATATCAATCTGGATGGATATTTACCTCCATGATAAATAATATTCTTTGTCTCTATATACTCAATACTATTATAACCTTCTATTGTGTTGCTATTTTGGAAAATAAAATTTTTAGCACTAGATGTTATATCTAGTCTAATTTTATGACCAATTTTAAATGTGTTTGATATTTTTGAAGTTATAATTGAGAACTTGTAAATTTCTCCTTCTTCCATAAACTCTGACTTATAAAAACCATTTCTAAATCTAGCACTAAGTATACCATCAGCTAATTTAATTGAATTTCCATCTAAATCTACATCCATAATTTTTATGACCCAGTCAGTATCTTTGGCAGAACTTGATGCAAAGAATTCTAATTTTATATCACCTGTTATAGTAATTTCTTCACTAAAAGCATCTGATGTATAACATAACATGTCTCTTCTTTTTTCTAAATCCTTGTAGTTGTTCGGAACACCAACTTCATTTTCTGACATATCAATTAGCTGTATTGATGGGTCTTTAGGATTATATATATAACTGTCATACTTTTCTTCTAGCACCCTATCAAACACTAATCTCCCATCTCCCAAAGATGTGTTAGCATTTCCATCACTTATTAGATATAGACTTTTATCTATTTTGTTTTTTATTGGCCAATTTTCTTCTGCCTTCCACTTATTAGAACCTACAGAATAATACTCTACTGAAGCAGTCTTATCTATATTGTTTTCTATACCTTTTAAGTATTTGTCAAACCATAGCAAATAATTATAATCCAAATCATATCTCAATGAATTATTTCCTAACGAAATACCATTTATATCTCTTAAAGTATTTGAGTTATGCATCCATGGACCTAAGATAGCCTTTTTCTTTCCTTTTTCATAACCCTTTATTACATCTAAAGCTTCTGTAGTCCCCATACCATTATCATCATACCATCCAGATACAACCAATGCAGGTACATTTATTTTATCTTTTTGTAAATGCCAATCCATCATATCCCAATACTCGTCTTTTTCTACTCTTTTTAGCCATTCCTCTAGGAATTCAATTCTATATCCAAGAGCTTCAACAGGTATATTCTGTATTGGTCGTATGTTTAAAACATCATCCCAGTCATCTCTTACCATTTTACTTCTATCAACTTTATTTCTTGATACCATAAATGCCCATGCAAGCATGCCAGATACAAAAGCTCCTCCTTTTCTTGGTATATCAATAAAAGGACTTCCTGATGTTACTATGCTAACTAAAGCTTTCAGATGTTTATTACTTGAAGAAGCAGCTGCCCATTGAACATAACCAAGATAAGATGCCCCTAACATACCAACCATGCTGTTTGACCACTTCTGTGATACTATCCAGTTTATAGTACTATCTCCATCTTCTCTTTCATGAATCATAGGCTCCCAATCACCTTCTGATTCATTTCTTCCTCTAACATCCTGTATGACAACAGCATATCCTCTTTGTACATATTTATAATATATTTCTTTATCATTTTCTTTTCCATATGGAGTTCTCATAAGAATTGTTGGTGCTTTTTTAGTAGAATCTGTAAAGTTAGGAAGATACACATCTGTAGAAAGTTTTATTCCATCTTTCATATCAACCATATAATTTCCACCAAATTTTATAGAATATATGTCCTCATCTTTATGAGTTTTATTCCATTCTTTTAATACAGTATAGTCTTCATATCCATCCATAACTAATATAGTACAAGTTTCTCTAGATAAACATATAAAACCAACTATTTTATTGTCCACAATAATTATATCTAATGGAAATTTTTTATTTCTTTGAACCCATATGTATTCATTAAGCCTAGAATATGTCTCTCCTAGCTTATTTACAATGACGCTTTTATCTGCATTTGTCAAACTAGTAGTGTATACATCAAAGTTGTAAAATAAAGAGTTTAAATCTATTTTTGTGAGATTTAAATAGTATGCATTTTCTTCTTTACTTATTGCTTTTAAACTTTCGATTTTATTTGTAAAAGGATTCAATTTTTCAATCAATAACTCATTATCAAAAACTACATTTCCACTATATAATCCAGATATATATAGCCTAAATTCTAGCAATTAAATCACCTCCTATAATCCCAAAGACATCTTTATAGCATATGCCACTGATATACCTGCATAATTTCCTAATACTCCACCAATTACTCCCATGACGACTGCCACACTTACAAGTGAATTCCATTTTGCAGATGCAGCTACTAAAGCTGAAGTTGGTCCATCAGCAATTGCTCCCACTATAGAGAGTATTACATATTGATATTTTATTTTTAAAAGTCTAGTTATACATAAATGGAAAACAAATGAAGCAAAAATTATGCTAAAACAGTAAAGTGTTATGGTAAAAGTTGAACCTAAAAACTCTTTTATATCTACTGAAAAACCTATAGTGCATAAAAAGAATAATGCAACAAATAATCCTAAATCTAAATTACCTTTTAGTTTCTTTACTGGCTTTAACTGAGCAATTATAATTGAAATGGTTGTAACTAAAAGAATTCTTGCTGCACTACTAAAGCTTGAATTGAAATATCCAGAAAGTATTGTTGCAATCTCTGTAACAACAAAACCTATAGCTAGCATCCAAGCAATGTCTTTAATACTCCACTCTTTTGACTCCATAAATTCTTCATTCTGACCATCCTCTAATTCTGATTCTTCTACATGATATGGCCAAAGTTTTTTAAACTTCTTTGAGTTTTTTAGTATAGCTGGTAGAGCAAACATAAATATTAATGTTGGTACTCCAATTACATAATCTGCTGCATTTGCCGCTGCAAGAGTCTGTCTACTTACATTAAGACCTGTCCCAATAGCTGTAAGATTAGCACTTCCTCCAGTATATGTACCTACAAACATTCCTGCAACCTTCCAACCTTCTGATATTTTTTCTGCAAATACAAGTCCAAATAAAAATGCCATGATACTTACAGTTAATACTGCTACAAAAATTGCAATTAAAGGCTCTCTTGATAACTTTGTCATTTCTTTTAAATCAACACTCATCAACATTATAGTCATAGAGACTGGAATGGCATATGTAGAAATAGTTCCATATAACTCAGTACTTACTGGAACTGCTTTTAAGTTTGAGAGTATTATTCCCATTATGATTATTGTAAGTGCTGGTCCTAAACTCTTAATAGCTTTATATCTTTGTAAGTAAAAACCCAATGCAATCATTGATGTCATTATAGCAAGTATACTGCCTGTACTTGAAAAAAGTGTATTCATATTTAACCTCCAATTTTATCATAAGTTTACTTCTATTCCTAAGCCTGGTTTATTGACAAGATTCATAATATCTCCATCCATCACAAATCCTCCAGATATACCATTTAATTCTTCACAAAACATAAAACTATCAAGGTCAGCTTCTGTTATATTTTTTTTGGATGCAATTAAATTTGCTGCTGCTGTTATACCAATTCTCGTTTCAAGCATACATCCTAACATGCAATTTACACCACTTGACTCAGCTATGTTATTAATTTTTATAGCAGGATATATTCCTCCTGATTTCATTAGCTTAATATTAAATGTGTCAACTGCATTCTTTTTTATCGCTTTAATAGCATCTATTGGCGAATGTAATGACTCATCTATCATAATTTTTGTACTACTCTTATCTCTTATGTAAGCAGTTCCATCTAAATCCCAATGTGGAAGTGCTTGTTCAATTGCATCAACACCAAATCTTTCTAATTTTTTGATAGTATTTATACTACTATTTACATTCCATCCTTGATTTGCATCAATTCTAATTCTTATACCTTCTCCAACAGCTTCTCTAATTAATTTTACAGCTTCAATATCATCTTCAGGGTTTATACCTGCTTTAAGCTTCAATATTCTAAATCCTTCATTAACTCTTTCTAAAGCCTCTCTTGCCATTTTTTCTGGCTTATCTATGCTTATAGTAATATCGGTTTGAACTTTATTATCAAAACCTCCAAGAACTTTATAAAGAGGTACATTCATAATTTTCCCTTTAATGTCGTATAAAGCTATATCAATAGCTGCTTTTGCGGAAGTGTTACCTATAATAATTCCATCCATGATTGTATGTATCAATTCAATATCCAATGGGTCTTTCCCTATTAGCTCTTTTTTAAACATCAGTAATATTGAAAGTACATTATCCAAAACTTCACCTGTAACTGCTGCAAGAGGAGCTGCTTCACCAAACCCACAATAACCTTCATCAGTTTCAATTTTTAAGATTATACTTTCACCATATTCAATTACTCCAAATGAAACTACCACAGGTTTTTTTAATTTAATTCTTAGTTTTTCAAATTTTATATCTGTTATCTTCATATTGCCCTCCTTTTTTGAAGCTATAATTTAATTTTTTAATTTTTATACTTAAAATTATATTATTACTTCAATACATATGTCAAGATAATTTACTGAAAATTTATTATTTTCTAAAATATTTTTCAATAATCTTCTTTTAACTAATACTCCTATGATAAATTTTTACCTAGTATATTTTCTATTGTATTAATTCGGCAATAATTGATTTTCATATACTTTTATTTGCATTTAATTGATTTTTAATTGTCATAATCTTCTATTTATTCTTGTTGCCACTAATTCTATGTTATGCTATAATTACTTTGTTTTAATCTAATATTTATATTAATTTTATTATTTGGAGGTTCTTATGCTAGGTGAAAAGATGAGAAATATAAGAAAAAGCAAGAAAAAAACATTAAGTGATGTTTCCAAATTAACAGATTTATCTATAAGTTATATCTCTCAAATAGAAAGAGATGCTATTGAACCGTCCTTGTCTTCATTGAGAAAAATTGCTGAAGTTTTAGATACTCCTTTATATATGTTTATGGATGATAATAATACTGATGATTTAGTCATTAGAAAAGAAGATAGAGTTATGATGAAATTTCCAAGGAGTGAAATGTTTTATGAGATAGTATCCCCAATGCCAACATCTGAATTTACTCCTTCAAGTTTACTTGTAGAGTTTGAACTTAAACCAGAAAGTGAAGATGCTAAGGATTGTATATATCATGCATCAGAGGAAATCATGGTAGTAACGAGTGGTATGGTTGATATTTGTATAGGCGAAAAAGTAGTAAGATTAAATACAGGTGATTCAACATTTATAAAGGCCAACATACCTCATAAAATCATCAATCCAAGTAAAGATACAACAGCTCGTGGATACGGTGTTATTTCTCCTCCAATTTGGCCTGTAAAATCTAAATAAACACTGTATAGTATACATACTTTTTCTAGACACTTCAAAATATTTAAATATAATTTTTGTTCTCAAATTGAAGTATTTATTTAAATTTATACTATCTACTTAAACTAAAAAATAGCTATTTGACTAACTAAACCATCTTAATTATGGTAAATAGTAAATAGCTATTTGTGAATTACGTTTTAAAATTTGATAAGAATTATGTTCATCAAGATTAAATTAAACTGCTATATCATTTAATACTTTTGCTTTGACAACTCTTATATTTTTCATACTCTTATAAATGTCTTGAATCTTATCTTCTTGTTCTCTAAGCAATCTATGTGCTTCATATATATCTACAAATTCAAATTTTACTACATCATTTGGTTTTGCTTGTGCCAACTTATATAAATCTACACTTATTACATTCCCTATCTTAGTATAACCACCACTAGTTTGTCTATCTGATAGCATTATAATAGGTTTTCCATGTCCAGGTACTTGTATAGCTCCATAAGAAATACCATCAGATATAATATCTGCTCCATTAAGGTGCTTTATACTCTCTCCATCTAGTCTACAGCCCATTCTATCAATTTCATTTGTAACTTTATATTCATTTGATAAGAACTTTTCTACTTCATCTTTAGAAAAAGCATCAAATTGAGGACCTTTTACAATTCTTAATACTATTTCTGAGTTATAATTTGGAATATATTTTGAATTCAATTTTTTATTTATTGTAAAATCTTTTTCCTGAATAAAAGTATTTATATAATCACCTTTTTTAAGTGCTCTACCTTCAAAACCACCAATCTTAGCTCTTGTATAGGTTGATTTACTACCCATTGCAAGTGGGACATCTATTCCACCAGCTATTGATACATATGCTCTAGCTCCTGATTTCACACCTCTAAATGATAATATGTCACCAGGATTTATTTGATATGACCTCCAGTTTTGAATCTCTTTTCCATTTATTCTGGCACCCAAATCTCCCCCAGTTACTGCTATTTGCGTATATTCATCAAATGTAATTGTAGGGCCCAACATTAAAACTTCTAAAGAAGCTTCATCTTCAGAATTTCCAACTAATATATTTCCCACTCTATGTGCATACTCATCCATTGCCCCACATCCAGATACACCATATTGTCCATATCCAACTCTACCTCTGTCTTGTATTAATGTTTGGAAACCTCCTAATTCAACTTTGAATCCCATATATACCACTCCCTGTACTATAACGATATTTAAATACTTAAATTACTTTTTTCAATTTCTATAAATTCATCTAATGTTATTGGAACAAATTTTATAAAATCTCCAGCTCTAAGTAAAATTTGTTCTTCTCTATTTTCATCATATAATTTTAAAGGTGTTCTACCAATTATTTGCCATCCACCAGGACTATCTATAGGATATACTCCTGTCTGAGAGCCTGCTATACCAACACTCCCACCATAAATTTTAGTTCTTGGAACCTCTAGTCTAGGTGTAGCTATTCTTTCATCCATCCCCCCTAGATATGGAAACCCAGGAGTAAATCCTAACATGTATATCAAATACTCTCTACTTGTGTGTATTTTTATAACCTCATCTACAGTAAGATTATTATGACTTGCAACATTTTCAATATCTATTCCAAAAACCTTATCATAACATACTGGAATCTCATGTATTTTAGGTTTTGGCAACTCTATACTTTCCAAATTATTTTCTATTTTTTTTAAATTCTCAATTAAGCTATCAAAGTCTATTTTTAGTGGATTATAACTTATCATAAGTGACCTATATGTTGGCACCATTTCTGTGACAATCCCTTTAAGATTCGATAGTTCTATTGCTCTCATAAATGAAATTACTTTTTTATTTATATCTTCTGATATCTCATTTCCAAATTCAGCAACTACTGCTTTATCTCCTGATAGCAAGTATCTAGTTTTCATAAATGTCACCTCTTCTAAATTAAGCAAATAAAGTACCTAGACTACTAAGAGAAGTTATTCCTGTATAGGCAGATATTAAAACTACTATTATTCCAAATATTAAAAGCCATGTAGGATGTTTGTAATCTCCAACAATATCTTTTCTTTTAGATGCTATAAGCATTATTCCTAATGTGATTGGAAGTATTAATCCATTTAAAGAACCTGCTAAAATTAATAAAGTTGCTGGTTTTCCTATAAATGCCATTATAAGTGTTGATATTGCTATAAATCCTATTATGAAATATTTTTCATACTTATCTATAAAAGGATTAAGTGTTTTTAAGAAAGAAACTGATGTATAAGCAGCTCCTATAACTGATGTAATCGCAGCAGACCATAATACAAGCCCAAAGAATTTATATCCTATTGCCCCTGCACTAAATTTAAAAGCTGAAGCAGCTGGATTTTCTGGGTCAAGTTGAAGACCTTTTGAAACTACTGCTAATATTGCTAAAAATAGAAGAACTCTCATCATTGTTGCAACTAATATTCCTAAAAGAGAAGATTTAGTTATTTCTTTTATATTTTCTTCTCCTGTTATTCCACCATCTATCAGTCTATGTCCTCCAGCAAAAGTTATATAACCTCCAACACTTCCTCCAAGTAAAGTTATTATTGGGAATATAAGCCCTTTTGGATTCTCTGGTTTTACCATTTTAAAAACTGCTTCTCCAACAGGAGGATGATTTGATATTGCTACATATCCAACTATAATTATCATACCTAATGCTAAAAATTTAGTTATCTTATCTACTAGAGAATTTGAATTTTTTGACATAAATACAAATATTGCTATCAATCCACTTAATACAGTTCCAAGTGTCATATTCATATTAAACATTACATTCATACCAAGTGCAGCTCCACCAACATTTCCTATGTTAAAAGCTAATCCTCCAAGTGCTACTAAAAAAGCTACTAGATAACCTAGTCCAGGCACTATCTTATTTGCTATATCTTGCCCTCTAAGACCTGATACACCAATTACTCTCCATACATTTACTTGAGCTCCTATAAAAAGAATTGTTGTAATTAAGATTACAAATGAAAAACTTGGTCCAAAATCTTGAGTAAATTGCGCTGTCTGAGTTAAAAAACCAGGTCCAATTGCTGATGTTGCCATTATAAACGCAGCCCCTATAAGTGCGCCAACATCTTTTTTATTTTTTGTTTTATCAGTAATATTTTTTGTACTCATATTTTATCTCCCCCTCATATTATCAGTCTTATACTATGTTCTCTGATGAACAAGCTTCCATATCTTCTAATGGACAAACTTCTATATTTTCTAATTCAAAGCGTTTTCTTATCTCTTTAACAAACTCTATCGCCTTTGGATTATCCCCATGTACACATATAGAATCTGCTTTGATATGTATAACTTCACCTGTTAAAGTCTCTACAGTTCCTTCTTTTACCATCTTAACAACTCTATCTATTGCACATTTTGTATCATGTATAACTGCTCCTTCTACACTTCTTGGAACTAAAAATCCATTATTATCATAAGCTCTATCTGCAAATACTTCATTTGCATACTTAAGTCCAATCTCTTTAGCAGAATTTATCATTTCACTATTATATAACCCTAAAAGTATGATATCTTTGTTTACTTCATATATAGCCTCACAAATACCCATAGCTAAATCTTTATCTTTAGCTGCCATATTGTATAAAGCTCCATGTGGTTTTACGTGTTGTATGTTACATCCATTTGAGCTTGTAAAAGCCATTAAAGCTCCTAATTGGTATTTTGTATAATCTTTAGCTTCTTGCTTTGTTATTTTCATCTCACGTCTTCCAAATCCCATTAAATCTAGAAAACCTGGGTGTGCTCCTATTTTTACTCCATTTTCTTTAGCTAACTTTACTGTTTTATTCATATGATTAGGGTCACCTGCATGAAACCCACAAGCTATATTAGCTGATGAAATATATTTTAAAACTTCTTCATCTAAACCAACCTTATATGCTCCAAAACTTTCCCCTAAATCACTATTTAAATCTACTTTATACAATTTATGACCCCCCTCACTAACATTTTGATAGAATAAGTAGTTTTAATTTTTAAATTTTGTTTATTTTATATATTGCATGAAATATTTTATTACTTTTATTCAATTTTATTTTTGCAACTATTTCGTTGCATTTCATAATATAATTTTACCATTTGAGGGATATTTTTGCAATTATTTTAATATCACATTCATTTGTATTTCTTTTTCAAAAAATGTTTTTACCATTTTTTAGTTAATAATTAATCATTTTTACTTAAAACAAGGACTTTAGCTTTCATTTTTAAAGTATTTCTCAATTTTAATCACTTTATATGCAAGACAGAAGTATTTTTCTTCATTCATTTGTTTATTTCATTTATATAATTATCGTTTTTTGTAAATAAAATATCTTTATATTTTTATAAGTAAGTCTTTACATAGTTTTAAGTATAATAAAATCATGTATACTAAATGCATGTTAAAATATTATTTTAAAACATGGACAATATTTGTACATATTGTAGACATACAAACCTATAAATTATACAATAGTATTGTTAAGATTATATATTTTTTAACATAAATTTTGTATTGGGGGAAAAACAATGGATAAAAATTATACGATGCCAATATACCAAAAAATAGCGTTGGATATTGCAAATAAAATATATACAGGTGAAATACAAGAGGATTCAGTATTATTTGGACGTTCTGTTTTGGCTGGTAAATACAATGTATCTCCAGAAACTATAAGAAGAGCTGTTAAAATTTTAGAGGACATTGGTGTTGTTAAAAGTATAAAGGGTAAGGGTGTTATTGTACTATCTCCAGACAAAGCTTCTTCTTTTATAAAAAAATACAGGGATATTACAAACATATCATCATATAAATCAACACTTTATAATTTAATAGATACTAAATCTAATTTAGAGAATGAAATTTTAGATACTATAAATAAAATTTTAGATTATTCTAATAGACTTGAAATAATAAATCCTTTAGTGCCCGTTCAGTTCACAATAAATTCTAAATGTAAATATGTTGGACAAACAGCTGCACAAACTAAATTTTGGCAAAATACAGGTGCTACAATAGTTGCAATTAAAAGAGGTGAGGAACTTATAATATCTCCTGGCCCGTATATCGAGTTTTTAGATGGAGATATTCTCTTAGTCGTTGGAGACAAACATATTTACAACTCTATACCAATGTTCTTATATGAAAGTGAAAAATAAATTATATAATTTAGTATAATTGTATAAAACTGCAAGTAAACAATAAAAAAAGAGCTTCATATTTTTACATAAAGCTCTTTTTAAGTTCAAATAAATTTAGTTTCTGGCTAATTTTTAAATATCTACTTCATCTTCTTTTTCCCAGCTTAAAGCTCTTGATACAGCCTTTTTCCAACCTTTATATAATCTATTTCTCTTATCTTCATTCATATTTGGATTAAACTCTTTTTCTACTGACCATTTTGATGGGATTTCATTACTTCCAATATAGAATCCAACAGATAATCCTGCCAAATATGCTGCTCCTAAAGCTGTTGTTTCTACTATTTTTGGTCTATCTATATCTACATTTAATATGTCTGACTGAAATTGCATTAAAAAATTATTATTACTTGCTCCACCATCAACTTTTAATGACTTTAATTTCAATTTTGAATCATTTTGCATTGCTTCTAAGACATCTTTTGTTTGATAAGCAATTGATTCCAATGTCGCTCTTATTATATGTTCTTTTTTTGCACCTCTTGTGAGACCCAAGATTGACCCTCTAGCATACATATCCCAATATGGAGCTCCAAGACCTGTAAATGCTGGCACTACATATACACCATTAGTATCATCTACCCTATTTGCATACATTTCACTATCTTTCGCAGATTCAATTAGCTTCAATTCATCTCTAAGCCATTGAATAGATGCTCCTCCGATAAATATACTTCCTTCTAGTGCATATGTCACTTTTCCATCAACGCCCCAAGCAATTGTTGTAAGCAGTCCATGTTTAGATTTAACTATGTTGCTACCTGTATTCATAAGTAGGAAGCAACCTGTTCCATAAGTATTTTTTGCAGTACCTTCTTCAACACAATTTTGACCAAATAATGCTGCTTGTTGGTCTCCTGCACATCCAGCAATAGGTATTTTAGCTCCTGATAGCATACGTTCATCTGTATGACCATAGACATAACTAGACGGTTTTACTGATGGTAACATACTTATTGGTATATCCAGTTCTCGTAATATATCTTTATCCCATTCCAAACTATTTATATTGTACATCATCGTTCTAGATGCATTTGAGTAGTCTGTTACATGCACTTTTCCACGTGTCAAATTCCATATTAACCATGTGTCTATAGTCCCAAATAACAATTCTCCTTGTTCTGCTTTTTCTCTAGCACCTTCTACATTATCTAATATCCATTTTACTTTTGTTGCTGAAAAGTATGCATCTATTAAAAGACCAGTTTTTTCTTTTATTAGTTCTTCTAATCCTTTATGTTTAAGTTCATCACATATTTCTGATGTTCTCCTACACTGCCATACTATTGCATTATAAATCGGTTTCCCAGTATACCTACTCCAAACAACTGTAGTCTCTCTTTGATTAGTTATTCCTATTGAAGCAATTTCTTCTGGCCTTATGCCTGCTGTTTCTATAACTTCTCTCATTACTCCACTTTGTGAACCCCATATTTCCATAGGGTCATGCTCTACCCATCCAGCTTTTGGATAAATTTGTTTGAATTCTTTTTGTGCGATTTTTACTATTTCACCTTTTTTATTAAATAGTATAGCTCTTGAACTAGTTGTTCCTTGGTCTAATGCCATTACATACTTCTTTTCCATCACAGTATTCTCCTTATCACATAATAATATTTAATTTATTAAAAAGAAAAATCTAATATTACATATTTAAGTAAATAACCATACTTAAGTACAAATTTAATAGATTAGATACTTCTAATAAGACACTTATTTTATATCATATCTATATAATAATATTATACATTATAGCTTGCATATTGATTAATAAATTTTAAAGGTTTATAATAAACAGTGTTCATAATAATTTTAATAAACGAGGTGGTAATATGCCAAAGATTTTAGAAAATGTAAAAGAAGATATACTAAAAGTAGCTCGAGACATGATTCTAGAAGAAGACTACTCAAATATTAGCATAAGGAAAATAGCTCAAAGATGTGGTATAAGTGCAGGCACAGTATATAATTACTTTGATTCAAAACAAGAAATAATAGAATACATAACAAAATCGGAATGGGATTTACTACTAAGGCGAATTGAATACTCTAATAAAAATACTGAAGATTACATTAAAAAGCTAGACATTATTTTTACAGAAATAAGAAATTTTATAAACAAGGTTCATAATATTCAATACAATGATTTTCTAAACACTTTTGAGACTAAAAGGTTTTTTGAAATGAAAAAGCATAAAGATGATTTTCATGAGCAGCTTTCAAATAAAGTATATGAGGCTTTAGAAAAAGAAAAGTTTTTTAATAATGATAAGTTAGTATGCAATATCATTATTAAAATGTTTTTTTCATACTCAACATACACTCATATAGAATTTAAAGATTTAAAACCCTATATTGAAAAATTAATACATTAAGGTGGTGTTTGCCTTGAATTCTAATACTAGTATTCAGAACAAGGATAGTAATCCAAAAATATTTTTAGTACTTACACTTTATCTTTTAGGTATATTTATGGGAGCTATTGATACAGGAATAGTGTCCCCTGCAAGAACTATTATACAGAATAGTCTTGGAGTAAATGAAAAGACAGGAATTTGGATGATTACCATATATACATTAACATATGCATCTGTAATTCCTATTTCTGGAAAGTTAGCAGATAAAATAGGAAGAAAATATGTGTATCTAGTTAGCATATTTCTATTTGGTAGTGGTTCATTAATATGTGGATTATCATCACTATTTTCCAATTTCAATATTTTACTAATTGGTCGTGTTATTCAGGCAATTGGTGGTGGTGGAATTATGCCTATTGCTACAGCAGAGTTTGGAACTACCTTCCCAGAGAATAAAAGAGGTATGGCTTTAGGTTTAGTTGGAGCAACGTATGGTATTGCCAATATTTTAGGTTCAAGTATTGGTAGCACAATTCTAAGTATATTTGGAACTCAAAATTGGAAGTGGCTATTTTTTGTAAACCTTCCGATTTGTTTAATCATACTTATTGGTGGAATTATGTGCATTAAAAATAATAAGTCTGCATCTACAGAAAAAATAGATAAACTAGGTACATTAATGTTGATATGTATAATTGTATCGTTATTGTATGGTCTTATGAATATAGACTTTTTTAACTTTACAAACTCTATACAAGATATATCAGTTTACCCTTACTTATTGGCATTTATTATACTTATACCTATTTTTATATTTATTGAAAATAAAGCTAAAGACCCTATTTTAAACTTTGAATATTTTTTAAACCCACGAATACTAATAGTTCTTATATTATCTTTGACTGTTGGTATTGGAATGATGGGTATGGTATTTGTTCCACAATATGCTGAAAATGCATTAAAAATAAATGCTGGTTCTGGTGGATATTTTGTCGCTATATTAGGATTATTTGCAGGTGTTGCTGCTCCTTTAAGTGGGAGACTTATTGATAAGTTTGGTGCAAAAAAAATACTATTATTAGGATTTTCTGTATCCATGATAGGGTCTCTTTATCTAGTATTGATTGCACTAAAAACAAATACAGTCTTTAGTGTATGTATAAGCCTAATGTTTATGGGATTAGGAATGGGATTTACTATGGGAACTCCTCTAAACTATATGATGTTATCAAATACAAGATTAGAAGAATCTAATTCAGCACTTGCAACATTATCTTTGATACGCTCAATTGGAACTTCAATTTCTCCAGCTATAATGATTGGATTTATAGCACATGCAGGACTATCTGTACAAGATAATATTATGGACTTAGTTGGGAAGCCATCAACACCTAAAATAGTTCAACTTGAAGAACTTGAGAATATGATAGATGATTTAAAGTCAGACCCTGAAATGGCAAAGAATTTAAAAGATGTCTCTATCCCAAATATGAATGATACATCAAATATCAACATGGATATGACAGGTGGCAAACTCCCAAAATACTTATTGGATAAGGTTCAGACAGCAGATACAACTAACATTACCAATATCACAAAGGAAATATCAACAACAATGTTTGATGAAAAAGTTCCATCTGTAATTACTAAAATACAGTCAAATGTTCAAAAAGGAATAGATGGAACACAAAGTGGAATAAGTGGTATTGAGGAAGGTGAAAATAATCTAAATAGTGGTATTAAAGGAATCCAAACTGGTATTGACAATATGACAAAGGCTAGAGCTGGTATTAATCAAGGAATAGATGGTATAAAAAAAGGTATTGATGGTGTCAACAAAGGTATAAAAGGAATGGAGCAAGGTCTTGTAAAGCAAGATAAAGCTATAAATGAATTGACAATCGCGTATAATAAAATACCTACTATACCACAAGGAAACACTCCTACTAATAATGAAAATAACTCAAATGACCAAGAACAAGATAATACTAGTGATTCTAATTCTGACAATAATAAAAATGATTCTACAGAAAATAAAAATAATGATTCTGGTGAGAATAAACCAAATTTAAATGAAAAAAAGGAAAGTTTAAATGCACAAATACAGAAATTAAAAAAAGCAAGAACTGAATTAAATACAAAGCTACAAAAAAGTAAAACTCAAAAGAAACAATTGAATAAAAAACTTAAAACAATGGAAACTCAAAAAAAGGAACTTCAAAGTAAACTAAATGATTCTATAAATAAAAAGAAAGACATGCAAAAAGGCCTTGATACGATGGAGCAGCAAAAAAAATCACTTCAGTCAGTTTTAGAAAAGACACAGGAAGTAAAAACTGAAATACCAAAGGCTTTTGATAAATCAAAATTAGATTATATAAATTCTATAGAAAGTAATAGAACAAAAATAGAGAATACACTACAATCTACTCTAAATTCAGGATTTAAACAGATGTATATAACAGTATTCTGTATAAATTTACTTGCATTTATAATATTGTTGTTCTATAAAGAAAATAAAACTAAATAAAAAAGTGTTATAGTATTATATTGTAAATTTATCTTATATCTTAAATGTTTTGTCTTAAACGTTAAATTCCTAAATTTTTTATAATTGATTAATATAAACTACAATATAATACTATTTCTATTTTAATATTTTTCATTTTTATAATCAGTTAAAAAACGAACTTAGTTTATCAAAATATATTTATAAATTTTATTCACAACTCTTTCATCTTTCATACCTAACTACACCTATAGAAATATATATACAAATCAAAATAAAGCATATATTTTCAACTATAATATGTTAAAATCATAGTATGAGCACATTAATTTAAGTAAAATGTCAATTAGACTTTATTTTGTTAATTTTTCATATATGAACTTTAATATCTTTATTTTAAATGTCATTTTGACCTTGATTATAAAAAGAAAGGAGTGTATTTTGTGGATACTTTAGGAAAAAGAATTGCTTATTTAAGAAATTCAAAAAAACTTACCCAGCGCAAACTTATGAATATTTTAAAGTTTGAAAATTTAGGTAAGTATGAAACTGGAGATAGAAAACCTAATTGCGATATACTAATGTCAATAGCTGATTATTTTGATGTTACGACCGACTGGCTTCTATATGGTAAAGAAAAAGTAAACTCCAACAATAGTGTAAAAGAAAATAAGGAAGATTACCTACATGTTACTGATGATGAGATGAAGATATTAAATCTATACAGACAACTAAATGAGCGTGATAAAATAAAAATAGAAGGAATACTTGAACTTAAGATATCTGAATATAAAGACTTAAAAAAGCATTCCTCTAATACTAATAAAGATAAAACGGTTTAAACATACATAATTTGATACGATTTTACACCATCTATTAACCTTCTTTTTTTGTAGCAAACTACTAAAATATGGATTTAAGCTATTTGAAAACAAGTATATTCTAAATTCAAACACATCTATAGTATTTATATTGCCTTATCCATATTTTAGTTTATGTATTTTGAAAAATATTGTACATTTCTATGTATTATTTATGTTACCAAGAAATGTACTATTCATGTTTTTAATTCTTCCAACATCTTTTTATATACAATTGTACATCCTCTGTAATTACCCTCTTTAAGGAGACTTGAACATGTACTAGAGTATTTAATTAATATATTCAATCTTTCCATATTTAAACTTTGTACACTATTGAGAGCTGTAATAAATTCCTGAACCTCCCATGACTAAAGTCACAGGGTTCCTGTTTCATAGAATTTCGCATACTAAAATATGTCTTACCAATTCTCCACAGGCTATCCCCGTAGTTCCTACGGTTCTTACATACGTTATCTATTTTAAACTGTTATTAGTCTTAATCCTTCTTTTAGTATATTTATACTTGCATTTATATCTCTATCGTGAGTTTCATTACAACAAGGACAAATCCATTCTCTTATACTTAAATTCTTCATTTCCTCGTTTTTGTATCCACATTTATTGCATATTTGTGAACTTGCAAAGAATTTACCTACTTTTACAATTTGTCTACCATACCAATTAGCTTTATATTCTAATTGACGAACAAATTCTGACCATGACACATCAGAAATAGAAAGAGATAATTTACGATTTCTAGTCATATTCTTTACTTGTAAATCTTCTATGCAAAAATATCATTCTCTCGTATTAATTTGTAGATAGTTTTTGTAGAAAATCCTTCCTTTGATTAGCTATATGTTCTTGAAGTCTTGCAACTTTTAACTTGCTTATTTCTATTTAAACTACCAATTGTTTTTCTCGATAGTTCTCTTTGTAATTTAGCAAGTTTATTTAACGACTTCTGAAGATACTTAGGATTTTCTATAAATTGTCCACAACTTGAGATACAAAATTCTTTAATTCCTAAATCTAAACCTATCTGATTATT
>NZ_AVHW01000050.1 GCF_000449425.2 Clostridioides difficile CD160 | reverse complement strand
TTTTTGAGGTTGTCGTTCACATAAGTTCGCTACTACCTATGCAGTTCTCTTATGAACTTCTTACATTTCATGAAGCACAGACTATATCTTATCCTTCGCTTATCGTTAAGGTCTACCCACTTCCACTACCGATAACTTGTAGTGTACTTCCCTCAGGAGGAATAGTCGTTGAAGTTTCTCCTATTCGGAGTTTACCTGCTGATTGCCCATTTTAAAGTACTTAGGGTTTAACCTTATACCATCTAACCAATTTTTTCTACTTTCGTAACTTTCACACTTAGGTTTATTTCATCCTTATGTTTTAGTTTGGTTAGCTTTAGGGGTTTCCAGCAATTCAAGTAGTATTGGATAGGTTCTATCCTATCTCTACATATAAGTTTCCCTATATGCTGACTATTTTAGCTACTAACTCATGACTAAAGTCACGAGTGTGCGTAGCTATTTTTTAATCAATTGCTCTACAGCACTCCATCACTACATCTGAATCTAATTTACACATAAGAATATTCACCTACTTCATATACCATTTATTAATCATCTTCTGAATATTCTATATTAAGCAATTGATAAATTGATGATTTGTATTTTTTACCCGTTCTTCTTCCGTTTAAAATAGCTGACAAATAGTTTTCATTGACACCTATTTTCTTCGCTAATTCCCTTTGAGTCATATTTAATTCAATAAGCCTTTGTTTGACTTGTACTCCCAAAAAAGGTATCCATTTTTTTTGAGCCTCCATTTATCAACTTTCCTTTCTAAGTTATTTATACTTCCTTTTATTTTTAGTTTACACACCTCCCTCTTTTTAGTATATTTTTTTAATATGTACAAATATTAAGTACATAAATTTATTTGATACTAAATAAGATTTTTTGATTACTTTATGCTAAAATTAGGATGTAATTTCGTATCATTAAATTAATTATAAGGTCATTTTGACCTTAAGTCAATATTTTTTATGTCATTTTGACCTTTAATTTGCAACTATTTACATTTTAGAAAGTCTTTTTGACATTAATTGAATGGAGAGTGTTTATGGATACTTTAGGAGAAAGAATTGTTTATTTAAGGAAAACAAAAAACCTTAAGCAATATGAATTAGAAGAAATGTTAAGCTGTGATAACTTGAGTAAATTTGAGAGAAATATTAGAAAACCAAATTATGAAATATTAAAATCTATAGCTGAGATATTTAATGTTTCAGTAGACTGGCTATTAAATGGAGATAATCCATCACAAGAACCAGATTTAATTTGCGATTCATCCTCAAACTATCCACTTAATAGCATAAACTCTAATGAAATAAATCTTTTAAATAACTTTAGAAAGTTAAGTGACTATGATAAAGCCAAAATAGAAGGTATGATTGAATTAAAACTTCATGAATATGAAAAAGAGAAAGATTTGAGAGAAACTGAATATAATAAAAATAAGGATGAGAAAATAGATAAATAATTTTTATGTTGCTTTTGATACGATTTTACATCATTTCTTAGTTCTAATATTTTTATTTCATTTATTTTCTTTTTTATAGTTTTATGATAAAATAATTAGTATATTTTGCTTTACTTGAATGTAATTATTTATACAAAAGTCAAACATAATATAAATGTGGTAAATTTTTAGTTTCAAGTAATATCTCGTTATTATAACTAAATATTTATTAAAATTAGGAGGATAAAATGGGCTTAAGAGACAAATTCGCGCAATCATTTGCTAGATCAAAAACTATGAGTGGCCCTGAGAAAAAGGCTAATGAAATAATGGGTAAATTGCTTCTTAAGAAAGCTATATTACCTATCGTTTTAATGTTCGTGATAATAATCGCTGGAGCTATGCTTAAAATTAATTCTTGGGTTACACTTGGCATAAATTTAGTTATTGCTGTTGGTGCTTTCTTCTACATAAGAAATTCTAGTAAAAAGTATCAGAACTTCAAACCTTATGTTGGCAATTTGATTAGTTTAGAGAAAAAAGGTAAAAAAGAGTATGTTGCTATTATAAAACAAGGTAAGTTACCAGTTAAGTTACAAATAGCTTATGGTGGTGAAGACCTTGAACATATTAAGAAAAATCAAATGGTTCAAATAAGTTATAATCCAGATGCTAAAATAGCTATTTTGGTTAATAGACAATAATTTAATAAAAAAAGAGGTAGCATAATGCTACCTCTTTATGTTTTGTTTATTTTTTACTTTTATTATTATATTATTTCAAATACTTTATTTAGTTTTGATTTGTTTAATTCTAATTTGTACAGTTTCATTTAGTTTTTTATTGATTTGATTGATTATATATTAGTTGCTATTTTATTTTTATAGTCTTTTATATCAATTAATGTACTATTATTTATATTGGTAACATATCTTTTATATCATTAATCAAACTGACTCTAGCCGTATTTACACTAGTACATAACTCATCTATAGCTCCTTGAACATTTGTGGCAGCAAGTTTACTTACTGTATTATCATAACTTGTCTTCTCTGCTGTTGTTTCTATGCTGTCAAGACCTTCCTTTACCTCGTTGACTGCATTTACAAGACTTGTTTTATTTGTTGTATTAAGTAGAGTTGTATCTCCTATTTTACTAGTAAGTTCTGTCTTAGTATCATCAATTTTAGTATTTAACTCTGTTTTAGCTGTTTCTATATCACTTACTAAACTTACTTTAGCCGTTTCTATTTTTTTATCTAATTCTTGTATATCTTTTAAAGTTGCTAAAATAACAGTTGGATCAACTTTCAAATTTACACTTGAAGTATTAGAAACTACCAAGATAATTCTTATAATTAAATCTTTTACACTTCCAGAATCAGCAGTTGGTTTATACGTTTCTGGATACTTAGATATAGCTATAAGCTTATCTTCTGAATCAAATATACCAACTTCTCTTATCATAAACCCACCAATACTACCTGGTATTACAGTTTCTATAACTATCCAATTAGAGTTTTCATCATCTATTTTTACATTGCTTATATTTCCTTCCCAAACAACTTTTTTAAGAGATGTTTGTTCCTCTGTTGGATTATACTCACTTCCTCCGCCATCTCCAAGCTGTAATTTCACTAAATCTACCTTTTTACCGAGAGCAGTTGCATTTGCAATAGATGCTTTACCTGCTTTGGTCAAAAGTGTATAGTATTTTTGTTCTGCCAATTTATATCGCCTCCTGTTTAGGATATAAGATTACTTTTTCCATACTTCTATCATTGCCTGTAGTTATAGTTATCTCTCCAAATATTTCTATATTTGATGGTGTCCATGGATATACAGTAACAGTTTCTCCTGTATTTATAGCAGTGCCACAAAATAATTCATTCTTATTCAACAAAATCATTTTAAACTTATGTTCTAGATGGCATGGCTTTACATTTTCCAATACTTTATCCAACTCTACAATGGAATTATAACTACAATTATTAACTATAAATTCTAGTATGAATATAAATTCATTGCTGAGTACTTTTACTTCAACATTAGTCTTTGTATAAGCTTCACAAATATTTTTTATAACCTTTAATTTAGTGGTTCCTAAACTTCTCATTTTAGCTTTTATATTACTTCTTCTAGTCTCATAATTTAAATCTTCATTATTTTGAATACATAGTATATTCTCCCACATATCAAGAGCCCATGTGGATGTATCAACAAACATTTGATTTATAGTATCATCTATATTTTCTTTTAATGAAGATAATTCATTATCATAAGAATCTTGTATTGCTTCAACTGTATAATTTTTATAAAACGATGGCAGTTTATCAATTAATTTCATTAAACCTCCACCTCACTAAAATTTAAAGTAGTAACACTAGGTATTTTGTCGTCTTCAATAACTATATTATCTGTTGAATTATTTACAAGTAAATTACTTAAATCATGCACTCCAGAAGTACTTATTAGAATGCCCATAATCTTTGTATATACAATTTCTCTTGTTATGTTTCTAAAATATTGATTTATGCTTTCTATAAAACTATTTTTTACCATATCCAAAGTGTATCCACTTTCTAACTCCATAGATGCACTTATACTTATATCTAGTGGTACTGGAGTAGTTACTGTTAGTGTAGCTCCTATTGGCATTTCTTCCTCAATATGTTCTCTACATTTAGTTATTATTTCGTCTTCAACAGCTTGATTATTTTGACCAAATAATAAAACCTTAACTGTACCTGCACCATCCCACCTTGGATATACTTTTGCATTATATACACCATCAACTTCTAAAGCCCATTCTTCATAGTGTGCTTTATTCCCACTCGTAGCTTGATTCTTTTGTACTCTAAAAAATCTTGCTCTCAGCTCTTCATCAGTTTCAATTTCTGTACCACCTGAAAATTTATTTATATTTGTTATCTTTTCAATTCCAAATATGGTCTCATTCAACTTAAATTCACAATCAGATGGTAAATTATATCTAGTTCCAATTTCTAGCGCTTGAACTGGACTTATATTTCCCTCTTCGCCACCAATTACAACATCCTTTATTACAACAAATAATAAATCTTTATAGGATATAATTGTTCCATTTGATATTTCTACACCATTCTCACCTGTAAACTCTACTTCTCCAATAGCTTCAGTTCCTAATTTTCTATATACACCAAATTCATTAACTCTTTTATCTAATAATTGGTCATAAGTATCTTCAATAAAAGCCATTTTGTGTATATTAGAAAGTTCAACATACATTTTGGAAAGTTCAAATGTATTTCCAGAAATCATATCATTTAGAAAAGAGCCTTCTCCTTTATACACATCTAAATTTATATTTTTAAGGGTCCTATCTTTTATTGCATTGTAAGTTTGGTCACTATACATTTATTTCCACCTCCCCATAGATAGTGGATATTTTTATATATGCACTCAATATATCTTTTTTAAAATTAGTATTTACTACGTCTACCTGTAAAATATATGGATTCATCAATAAAGCCTCTTTTATATACCTAGATGCTTCACTTTCTGTAAGGCCTTTACTATACTTTTGGCCTATTAAATCAGTCAATTCTGTTCCATAATCACTTGAGTAAATTTCATGTTCATTTTTATTTGTTTTTATACACTTATATACCCAAACTTTTATAGCTTCATTTTCTTCAATAATCTTAAAATCTCCATTTTCTACTATTGGTTCATCTTTTTCAAAATCCCATGCTACTTCACGAAATAATCCTAATTCCTCTTTTTTAGGAATTTCATAGTCTTCTGGAACACCTATAAAAGGAAATATTGTGCTAGACATTATAAACTCACCAACTTACTTAGTATTGCAAATTTTTCTCCTACTTTAAACATGATAACTGTATCGCCCTTATCTAGTTTATTAGTAAGAGGTTCCTTCAATTCATGAGTATGATTATTAGATTGTGTTGTTGTAAAACTTTCTGTAGCTCTATCAAACAACCAATTATCTATAAGTAAATTTTCTTTATCTAGGGTTATATTGTTCATCGATACCTTTAAATCAGGTAATTTATTTATTATTACACCAATAAAAAAAGAAGGTTCATTGTGAAATTTCCCTTCTTCTCTCATTATTCCAATAAATTCATTGATTGGATTTGCCACTATATCACTCCTTCCTACAAAACACGTTTTGCATTATGAAAATCTTTTCTTTTACTTAGTTTACTTATCTTTACTACATCTCCAGTATTTGGTGCATGTATAAATTCTCCATTTCCAATATACATACCAACATGATGCACTTCTTCACCAAAAAATACTAAATCTGATGGTTGTAAATTATTTTTACTTACATCTTTTCCATATCTAGATTGTTCTCTAGAAGTTCTTGGCAATTTAACTCCTACTTTATTAAAACAATATACCATAAGTCCAGAACAATCAAATCTATTTGGTCCTGTAGCTCCCCATTTATAAGCTTTTCCTTTATGCTTCATGGCCTCATCTATAACTGCTTTAGCTTTTCCTGACGAATTAATGGAATAAGTTCCATCTCCTATAACCGCTTTCCCATTTTTTTTACCCCAAGCATTACATTCTTTACTACTAGCCATCAATATATCAAAATGATACACTCCATCTTTTATATTTATAGCTCCCCCTCTATCTGTAACAGTATATACTTTTCCATCTCTGGATGTACCTGTTCCTTTTACTTGTATCTTTGTTCCAAATTTTATGCTCTTTGGTGCTGCACAAGTATTTTTTTTGGGGTCGAGTCTATTTCCTTGTGCATCATAAAGTCCACCTTCCATAGAATTATTTGCAGGATAATATGCAGTAAATAAAGCTTTAACCTCATTACCATTCATAAGACCATCTCCACTGTCATCAATAGTCTCTTTTTGTTCATCTTGTCCTACAGATTTTTCGTCCATTATATTTTGAAAATTAAGCTCTAGTTCAATCTGATAATCTCCATTTTGCCATGTATGTTTATCTGTATCTATATAAAATAATCCTACTAATTTTGTGTATGAATCTTTTACCTTTACACCTCTACCAGTTATACAACTTGTATCTCCATATCCTTTTAGAGAACAAGTTCTTTCAATCTCTTTAAACTCACTTTCTATATCTGTTGTACTATTTTCTTGTTGTTGTATGACTTTTTGCATTATCACATTTACTTCTTTAAATAGCGAATCATTAACTTTCTCACTAACTTTATTACCATATTGATCAACTACCAATACTTTATTCTTTACGTTTTCCATACTTTCAGAAAAAGTCGTATTAATGAGATTGAATCCTTCTTCAAAAGTAACATTTAATGTAACAGCACCTTTCTCAATAACATTAAATTTATCAAGATTAGCCTCTATCATATACTTTTTCTTTGTAGTCTTACTTGCTTCTGTGTAAGCACTCATTATAGTATCATATCCATTTACTGATATAAACATTTTAGTATATTTTACATTAGTCTTTGGTATATTTCCAATTGCAAGTTTATTGTCTGTAAATACTTGCTTTGCAATATCTTCTACTAACTTATCTTTAAAATTGTATGACACTTCACTTTGTAAGAGTAAAAAACCCATATCTTTAGCAGTAAAATTAATATTGACACTACTTGAATCTTTGGACCTATTAATTATCATACCTCTAAAAAGTTCTTTTTCATCTACATAAAAGCAAACTGTACTAGCTATTGGAATATCGATTTGTTGAAAGTTAATATCAGAGGCTGATTGTACTATACAAAATTCTAATGTTCTTGATGGAGTTTTATAATCCCCAGACCAAGAGACAGAATTTACTATATTACTTATATCGTATATATTTCCATTTTTTATGTGAACCCAAATCTTTATAATAAAAAATCACCCACCTTTTTATTTGATTATTTAGTAATTTTTTATAACAATCATATTATTTTTTTGGATTTACTCTAGGTATTTGTAACCTTTTATACTCTTTTAAATCTAATGAAAAGTAAACATCTCTTGTTCCATCTTTTTCTTCATAACTAAAGCCCTCTATTATTACTTCCATATTTATATTTGTCTCTGTAACTGTAAACCTCAATATTAAACCTTCATTCATCCATCTTTGAATTTTGTTTACACAATCATAAGGAGAAGGAAATCCTTTGTAATTACAAAAAGAATATTCTTTATTTGGAAAAAAGCTAGCTATATTGATACTTCTAAGAGCTACGCCTCCAAAAGTTGCTATTTCTCCAACTTTAAGTATATTTGATGAATTTATAGTTGCTTTTCCATTTATGCTTATTGATGATGGTATAACTGGAAATCTAAATCTATCTTCAGCTTGTCTAAGCCACATTTCCATTATAAAACACCCCCTAGTTGTGCCATTTGTATACTTGCAACTAATTTTGATGTTACTTTTTCAATATCAGCTTCTTCCCTAATTACTATTGTATCAGCTAATTTGGCTATACTTATGTTTCCACCATTCTGTCCACTTCTGTATTGATTTGCTTCTTGTTTAGTTAGAACCATTTCTCCTTCATGAAGTCTAGTTTGATAATCATTATAAGGAACATAGTTTAATCCAAATGCGTTATTTTTTTTATTCTTGTTGAATAAATTATTAAATTTATTTGCCCATTTTGGAAGAGTTGGATTTGTCCCAGAATCATGTGCTAAACCACTATCCATACCATTCTTCTCATAATTCTCTCTTCTTTTCTCAACAAAATCTCCTATATTAGCTGTAACTGGATTTTCTTTTATAAATTTCACCATCTTTTTCCATAAATCACAGATATTATTTATAAGATCGCATAAATTTTCAAGAGCATCAATAAAACTATCTAAAAGTGGTTCTAAAAACTTCCATACTTCATCTAAAATTGGTCCTAAAGTCTCCCAAACAGTTTTCCACACATTACCTAATGTCTCTATAAAATAATTTATTTGTGGAGCATGTTCTCCCAAAAAAGTAAAAATTCTTGTAATTATTGGGCTAACGGCCTCAACTACAGGCCCAATTAATTGAAATGCTGTCGTTACTATTGTGCCAAAAATACTCATTAATCCTTGTGCAATTGGTGATTTACTATTTATACTGTCTAATAAATTATTAACAGTTGTCACTACTGGAAATAGTGAGTTTAATATTGATGAGAAATCAATGTTCTCTGTAAACATTTGTCCTGCACTAAGTATTGCTCTTGGAGCATTTCCAATCATTCTGGCAGACTCATTCTCAAAAGAAGTTGGACCAATATTTTTATTCCCATTCATCACATTAGCTACTTTTCCAGAAAAATCACCTAGTTTATTTGATGCATTTAATATAAAATCATTAATTTTATTTAGCCCAGCTCTTAGAATTGGTTCAAATGGTTCTATCATATTTTTCAAAGCTGTGTCTATGTTAGTTTGTGCACTAGATATTAAACCAGGTATTGTTTGACTCATTTTTTTAGCTAATCCCTCTTGTTTCTTGCTTATACCTTTCAATGCTTCATCAAAAGTTTTATAATTTTCTCCTACTAAAGTATTAAGTGATTCCATATTTCCCTTTGCTGCACTTAAGAAAGCCGCTGATACATCTTGTTCACTACTTGTATCCATATTTAGAGCTCTAACATTTACCATAGCCTTAGTTATATCTTCCTCTTTTTTTCCACCAGTAATATTACTAATCATTTTAGCTTTAGTTCCCATTGAAACAACATCTTTAGGGTCGAAAGGTGTGTCCTTTGCTATTCCTAATAGACTATCATAGTAAGTATCAACATCTTTTTTACTAGTTTTTCCAGTATTTCTTTTCATTACACTTTCTAGAATAACCTTCTGATTTTGCTCTTGACCAACTAAATCAACACCTTTTTTCACAGCAACACCTATGGTAGCTCCATTTGTCAAATCTGATATCTTCCCTTTTATTGAACCAAGTATACTACTCGCCATATCCTTTACAGCTATTGCTCCTGTCCATACCTTACTTGCAAACAATCTTAATTTAGGAAATATCTTACTTATAATGCCACTTGCCATATCTTTTATAGCTATTACACCTCTCCAAAGGGAACTTTTAAATAAAATTAACTTAGGTAAAATTCTGCTCATAGCACTACTTGCCATATCTTTAAGATTAACAGTTCCTTTCCAAGGTTTTTTAGTCATTTGTTTTAATCTTTCAAAGATTCCACTGATCTTGCTCTTAGCTGCATCTTTTGCTTTTATTACAATCTTCCATACCTTTCCACTAATCTTTTTTAAAATCCCAAGTACTTTATTTTTAGTTTTTTCTATTTCATCACTTTTAGCTTTAAATATTAATATAATTATAAGATTTGAGTTCAACTCATTTTTCTTTTGAATCAATTTACTAAAATAATCAATAATCATAGATATAGTTACTGCTAGTCTCATTAAACTTCCACTAACTCCTGAAACAACATTCATACTAGAACTTAGTTTTGTTATAGTAGAACTTACTCTACTAGCAGTATTTTCAACTTTCCTTAAAGAAGCATTCAAACTGTTTATTCTACTACTTGCACTTCCAACAGAATTATTTATACTATTAGCCATTACATTAGTTGAAAGTGAAACAGCTACAGTTGCTCTCCTAAAATTATCAGTTACTGATATAATTTGATTCATTTTTGGTGTGTAATTATCTGTAAGATACATATTTATACCTTCTTCTCTTACATTCCCCACTATATATCACCTCCTGTCAAAGGACAAACTCCATATCCATGTTTCATTTTTTCAACTTCTTCCTCAATTTCCAAGGCGAAAAAAGCTTCAATAAGCTTTAATTCGCCTTTATCCATTGTATAAAAAAGGGACGGTCTAATACCTCTCTTCTTCCAATAATAATACATTATTGTAGTTTTGGTATCCGTCCCTATTAGTTTTTTACCTCTTCTATTACTGCGTTTTTACCATAACCCATAACATCTTGAAGTATTCTGTATAAGTTAGTAATTTCACCTGGTAGCAGTAATTTTCTTGCCAATTCTTTTGGAGTTGGAGCCTTAAACTTCTCCATTAACTCCTTATTTTTAAATAGAAGTTTTCCATCCAAATTACAAATGCCTTCTATTACTGTAAGCATTTGCATCTCTGGTAAATCTATGTCTGTTTTCATATTTTCATCAATTTTAAGACAAGTGTTTTGTATTTCCTCATCCTTACTTATTGTTAAAGCCCTACACATTACCTTAAACTCTTGACCAAAAACATTAGATAATCTCTTAAGTTCAACTATTGTACTTGGTCTTTCTAAATTTTCTGTATCTGCATTTAAAAGTAAGTCTACTATATTTACATTCTTTGGTAATCCATTTTCACCCATTATTATTTACTCCTTTATCAATCAATTTTTATTAACTAATTACATGTACTCATTAATTATATATTTACTATCTATCTTTATTTATCAATTATCTATTTAAAACTAAATCACATCAAGAAAATCATATTCAGTAAATGTAAAAGGAGCTTCTATCTCTCCTTTTACTCCAACTTCCCAATCAGCTAAAGTTAAATCATCAAAGGCTATATTCTTTACCGCTATTCTTTCTGCCCCATAAGAATCTGGGTCATTTAATTTAGATATAGCAACAAATCTAGGTTCAAAACCTCTCTTTATATTTTCTCCAATTAATTTGTGCATTCTTGAGCTGACATGGTATAAAGTTATTGAACCTTTTCCTTTGTATCCCATATACTTTGTATCAGTACCCATTTGACCTGCTATTATAATGTCTTCCTTTGTAAATTCCATCTTTGCTTGAAACTTCTTTACTTCTGCTACTTTATCTCCATCAAGCCAAAGTTCTCCCCAAGTACCACTCATTACATTTCTAGCTTCCATATTTGCCATATTAATAATCCTCCTATATCTCTATTGATAAATCTATATCTTCCATAGCATCTAACATCTTTATTTTTGCTGTTAAGAATACTTTTGAACCTGTATTTGCTTCTCTTATTTCTTGTTCTTTCATATTAGATATATCTATATTTTTAGATTTCAAATACTGTTTTTGTGATTCTATGTCTATATCTACAAGTGAACCAACTTCTATTAATTCTTCCTTTTCCAATTCTTCTAGGTATTCTTTTATTGCCACTATTAGTATGCATTTATTATCATAACTATTAGGAATTCTGCCTATATAATCATCTATTATTACTTTCTTAATATCATTATTTATAATATCTAAAGTATCAACTATTTTTATCTTCTGGAACATTTCTCCTTTTTCTTCTGTTAACTCAGTTAAAGAATTTACTCCTCTAGCAATTCTTACAGCCCCTGCTTCCTTAATAAGTATAAGCTCTCCTTTATTAACCTTTGATTCCGCATCAACTTTAGTCATCTTAGGTATATCAACTACATCACTAAGCTTAGTATAAGTTATTGATTGACTTAAAGGTGTTCCTGCTATAAGACCTGCCACTCTACTTGTAAACTCATCAACACTGTATTTCTTTTCTCCAACTAGTACGTCTTCTGTAGTAAAATTAATTATACCTTCATGGTTTCCTACAACTTTTCCTAATACAGCCTTAACTTTCACTTTATCTGTGTCTCTAAGTTTAATTATCCAATTTTTTATAGCAGTCTTATCAGCTTCTACTGCTTTCGGCATACATAGATAATTAAATTCCTTAGTCTCTAGGAAGTCTAATGCAGTTTGAATATCTGCCTCTCCCTCTATTACATAAGCTAATAACTTATTTGGAGTATTAACATTTCCCATCAAAGCCAAATTTATATATTCTTTATTTTCAGCAGATAAATCAGCTGGTATATCCTCTTTTTCATGTATCTCATTAAGACCTAGTGCCTTAGTATCTTTAAGCACCATTGCGATTATTCCTCTAGCTGAACGTTCTTTAACAGTTGTAGCTAACTCCTTAAATGATATATTGATACTTGGTAATCCTATAGCCATACTATCACTCTCCTAAATTCAAATTGATTTCTTCCATATTTTCATATACTACTTCTTCTTCATATACACTATCAAGATAGTTTAATGTGATTGAAAAGTTCAATGTATAAATTGACTCCTCTTTTTTGATACTCTGTTCTAGTTTTGTTATATTTAATTTTCTGTCTGTTACCTTTATATTTCTGTTGAATAGCTTATTTAATTCGTCTGAGACTTCATACATTCTAATACTGTTTGATTGTGACTTTGGTAAATATTTTATAGAGATAATAATATCTTTGTTATTTGTATTTAACATTATAGGTGTACAAATAACTGACGATATACTTACAAAAAAACAAGACCCTTCAGAGCCTTGCACACTTTCATCATCAGTAAAAACATTTTCAGTAAAGTTTTTTTTGAGAGTCTCAATAATTGTTTCTATTATTTCTTTGTATTTAAGCAAACAATCACCACTCTATCACTAAATATTTTTGCTTAATCTGATAATCTTACTATAAATGATATAAGTCATTTTTAAATATACATCTCATTTATTCCTATCAAGTATCTTCTATATTTTTAGGTAATATTATTCTTTTCAATTCATCACCTCCTTCAATATGGATTTCTTTCACAATAACATTATCTCACATATTTTATAGCCTATTGTTGTAATAGTGTATATAAAGTGTTTAAAATTTGTCCTGTTTTTTATAATATCTCATTTAATTTAAATATCATCTTTTTCTTTAAATTGTAACAAGAGGTTCTATCTAAATGTAACTTCATAGAAATATAAGTCATATTGTTTTTTGTCTTACTATTGTAGAAAAGATTAAAAAACTCCGTTTCCATATCATTTAGGCATGTTAGAGCATTTTCTATCTTTTCTTTTTCTATTTCTATATCTTCTTTTTCCATCTTTAATTTTCTTAATCGCTCTTCTTTTTTTATAACTTCATTCTCAACAGAAGAACTTATATTATATGTAGCACTAGTCTTTTCTGTATACACCATTGCTCCACACCCAGCGTATTCATTTTCACATCTTTTTATATCCAAATTAATGTTCTTTATCTTTATATCCAAATACTTATAATTATGTAATCTTTCATCTGTTTCTTTAAATAATATATCTTTTTTGTTTTCCATAGTATTTCTCCTTTTTTATATGCTTATATTAGCTTCAAATTCATAATAATCTCTTTAATGTACAGTTTTTACTAATCTCATAACTTTCAAGAACATATTGTTCTATAATTACATAAAAAAAACTTCATCTATATTTTGTTCTAAAATATTAGAAATTTTTTTAGCCATAAGAAGTCCAGGATTTTTTATACCTCTTTCTATTTGAGATATATAGTCATTTGTAATACCTGCTTTTCTAGCAAGTTGAATTTGTGTCATACCTTTACATTTTCTATAATATTTCAAATTATTTTTAAACATAATTTTCATACCTCCACCACTTTTAAGAATATTTTGTTCTTCTATATCCACATTATATAGAATTATTTGTTCTTTATCAATAGATTTTAGAAAAAAATATTCTTTTTATACTTTCATAGTTTTATTTTTTAGAACAATTTGTTATAATCTATACATAAGGTGGTGTTATAATGTTTGCCAAAAGATTAAGAGAACTTAGAAAGGAATTTGGATTGACTCAAAGAGAACTTGGTGAAAAAGTAGGAGTTTCCCAAAGAGTCTTAGGATACTATGAAACAGAAAACAGATTTCCTGATGAACACATTTTAAATAAGTTGGCTGATGTGTTTAATGTATCAGTTGATTACCTTCTTGGAAGAACCTTAGTTAAAGAAAATATTGATACAGTAGCTGCACATAGAAAAAATCCACATGAAGAATTGCCTGAAGAGGCACAAGAACAACTTAATGATTATATAGAATTTTTACTAAATAAATATAAAAAAAAATAAACCATATGATGAGCAGTCTATTTTCTGCTCCTTTAATATAATTTCAAAGCAAACATACATTCTATTTTAGGGGGATTTTTATGAATAATTTGGATAAACTCTTTGAATTAGCATCTCAGGAAGAGATAATAATTCATTATACTACTTATATTGCAGGTGATTTAGAAGGACTCTATATAAATAAACATGGTATGAAAATCATATCATTACTCAGTAATTTAAAACAAAATACAAAAAAACTTACATCTATCTTGGCCGAGGAGCTTGGGCATCATTTCACCAGTCTTGGATACTATGTGTCTTCTTATAACGATTATTATACAAAAATCATTATAGACAAATGTGAAAATAAGGCTTTAAAATGGGCTTGTGAATTCTTAATTACTGAAGAAGATATAATAAATATAATTAATTCTGGTATCACTTGCGTTTACGAAATGGCAGATATACTTAATGTTGATATTAATTTTTTTCAAAAAAGACTAGAATTCTTATCATTAAAAAAACAATCTTTATCACTTGGAAGTAATAAATATCTAATATTAACCAACTTGCCATATTTCTACATATTTGATCCAATTTCATAATAAAAATGGTAGTATTTTCAATTGACCTAACAGTAAAATCTATATATTTATTTTAACAAATTTTGGTTTCTATAAATTCAATATTAATATATAATAATGGTATCACATTATTTAAAATTCTAAAAATAAATACATGCTTTTGTTAAGAAAGGTTGTTTGATGAATGTATAAAGAAAAGTTGTTTGATAATTATTTTAAGTTCTTAGCATTATTTTTTTGGCCAATTATGTGGTATAAGTGGATAGTAATTTCAAATGGAACTATTGAAAATATATTATTTACTGTATACGCAATTGTAGCAATTATTTTCATCATTTTATATTCAGTGTTTATGATAAAATATAAGGACATTACACAAATAGATTTCTTTTACAGAATAAGTACTCTACTTGCTTTTATATTTACTCTTTTCAGCTTTTTAATATATCCTAAAAGTTTATCTTTCCTATATCTAAAGATAATTTTTACTGGGGTATATTTTTATTATTCGATGGTAAAAACACTTAAATTTAAACATGAAGAAGGTGTAGTAGGTATTATGAGCTCACTTTTATTGATTGTAATAACTTTGTTCTACTAAATTTAATTCTATTTGACTTAATATGGGTTTAAATGTTAGACATCTACATTGTTTTCTGATATTATTTAAGATGGTAGTTTTTATATTAATAATGAAATACACTATAAAGGAGTTAACTATTATGGAAAAAAAAGTTTTAGCAACAGTTGGAGAAAAAGAGATAACTAATATTGATATTGAGAATGCATTAAAGTCATTAGACCCTTATCAAGCTATGCAATTTAAAACTGAAGAAGGTAAAAAACATTTATTAAATGATTTAGTAAACCAAGAATTATTCTTATTAGATGCTAAAGAAGAAAAATTAAATGAAGAAGAAATATTCAAGTCAGAAATGAAAAAGATAGAAGAAAATGTATTAAAGCAATTTGCTATAAATAAGGTTTTATCTAGTGTTGATGTAACAGAAGATGAAAAAGTAGAATTCTTTGAAGCTAATAAGAGCTCTTTCTCTAAACCAGAAAGTGCAACTGCTAAACATATATTAGTAGATAGTGATGAAAAAGCTAAAGAAATACTTGCTCAAATAAAATCAGAAGAAATATCTTTTGAAGATGCCGCTGTTAAACATTCTTCTTGCCCATCTAAAGACATGGGTGGTGATTTAGGAACATTCGGTAGAGGACAAATGGTTCCTGAATTTGAAGAAGCTGTATTCTCTATGGCTAAAGGTGAAGTAAGTGAGCCAGTTAAGACTCAATTTGGATATCACATAATAAAATTAGAAGACCTTCAAGAAAGCACAGAATCTTCATTTGATGAAGCTAAAGCTGAGGTTGAAAAAAGTTTACTATATCAAAAACAAAATGAGGTTTATGGAAATAAAATAAATGCTCTTAATGCTAAATATGGAAACCTTGTAAAGTTCAACGATTAATCATAAAATGATGTATAAAAAAAGCTGTCTTTTCGCAATTTTTATTGTAAAAGACAGCTTCTTATATTAAAGTTTAAATTTTTAATTTCAGATTTTTATTCTTTTATTATAAAGAACACAGCTTAAAAAGTTTCAATAAAATTTTTAATTATCATTAGCTAGATTTTTGTATCCTCGTATTATCTCATAACAATAACCTATAACATCTCTTCTTTTTATTATCCCAATAAATGTGTCTTGGTCATCTATAACAGGAATAAAATTTTGATTTAAAGATTTTATAACTAAATCTTCTATATCTGCATTGATGGAAACAGGAGAATTATCCATTTTTCTATTAATATCTGTCACAGGAACATCTTCCAATCCTTTTAAGTCCAGATTTAAGTCGTTTTTTAATGTCCATAAAAAATCACCTTCTGTTATAGTTCCAATGTATTTACCATCCTTACTTATTATTGGAATTGCAGAGTATTTGTGATATTCCATTTTTTCTAGGGCTTGCCTTATAGTGTAGTCTTCATATATATATGCTACTTCACTTTTTGGTGTTAGAAAGAATAATATGTTCATTACACTACCACCGTTACCGAAAAATTATAAATATTATTGAATATTTATAATGTTACTTTTTGCAGTAACTTTCTCCTTTCTTATTTTCTAAGTATTATTACATACTATACGCTGTAACAAGCGTTTTTCTTTTGGTCATTTTAATCTTGTTTATGCTTTATTAATATTTTTATATGGTCTATCAGTATCACTTATTCTCTTTTTAGCAAAATTAACTAAAAATTAATTGACTTAAACTTAGCCATAATAAATTTACTCTACAATATTAATTTTAACATATTTATCTTATTATTAATGCTTTTATTTTAATTTATTTATTAATTTATTTTATTTACAAAAAATGAAAAAACCGCTAAACGATTAGCGGCTTATCTCTCATATTACTAGAACACTAATATATATGAATTTTTAATTATAATCTAACTACGTTAGCAGCTTGAGGACCTTTAGCTCCATCTACTACTTCAAATTCTACACTTTGTCCTTCTTCTAATGTTTTGTATCCGTCTCCAGTTATAGCTGAGAAATGTACGAAAACATCTCCTTCACCTTCTACAGATATAAATCCAAATCCTTTTTCGTTGTTAAACCATTTAACTACACCAGTTTTCATTAATAAATCCTCCTAAAAAAACACAATTATTTAGCTACTCTTTTCTGTAACCTTAGTACTACTCTATCATATATAGCTATGTTTGTCAATTATTATTATTTTTATACATTAATAATCATTTTTTTTACTTTATAATATTAAGCCATTATTCTCTTTTACACTTTATTTTTCTTTATAAATTTTTAATAATTTATCTTTATTATATGGAACCTTATGGATTTATCACTCCAGCCTAAATCCCATGGAACCAACATTCTATCAGTATTGTGACAAGTTACCAGAGGGTATCCTCTTGAATCTAGTCCTGTTACTGTTGAAACATGTGTTATTCTGCCTTTTTTCTCATATCCGACAAAATCCCCTGGACGTAGATTATAAGCTTCTTTGTATACTTCTTCATAGGAACCTTTCGCTATTAATGAACCTCTTCCACTATACAATGAATAATTTTTAAAAGCTTGTGCATTTACCCATGCTTTTGTACCTGCTCTTTCACTATAATTCCAAATTGAGTTCTTCTTGAATCTCCCACTTTCAAACATTATCTGTGATGCAAAATTTGCACAATCTCCACCTTCTGGATTATAATCTCTATAGTTTGGATTAAATTTCATACCATGTTCCTCATTAGCTGCTGCTCCACAGTATTTATGTGCATAATCTATAGCCTTCTTTTGTTCATCTGTAAGCTGTAACTCTACACCATTTTGTTGACCAATATAGTTTCTTATATCATCAGATTTTATGTTTTCTAAATTTAAAGAATCTGCAAAAGGGTCTGTATACCACTCTTTAGTTATGACATATTGATTATCCATAATTTTTACATTTAGATAATGATATGTACCTATTCTAAAGACATTTTCTTTGTCCTTTTGATTTTCATATGAATATTTATACTCAGTCGATACAGAGCAGATTATACCATATAGGTCTTTTTCTTTTTCTTTTATTTTTTTAATCTTAACTCTTGTTTTTATGTCCTTAAATTTTACTCCTTGTTTACTAGACCAATTCTCTAAATATTTCATCTTTTTTACTTCATTTTCATAAGCCCAAAGACCAAATTTTTTATCTGTCTCATAAAGACCTTTTAAAATATTTTCATTTTTCTCTAATATTGCCTTATTTCTGTAGTCAAATAAGTTTTCAAGCAATAGCTTATATTGGTCTTTTACATCATCACCTTCAACATTTGCAGATTCTATGACTTTTTCCTCCATATTTTTCATGCTTAAATCATTGACTAAAAATACACCTGCTGTAGTAGCTAAAGATAAAAATACAAATGCCATTATGCCTTTGATGTACTTATTCTTATTTTTCAGCATTTTCAAAGCTACACCTCCCAAATAGTACACCTTACAAATGAAATTACAAAGAATATTCTGTCACATATAATAATTTTCATATTTGATAATTCTTTATTTTATTATGTCCAATATTAAAAATTAATTGTATTGATACACTGTTTTTTTTACAATTTTTTATTTTATAATCTACTTTTTTCTTTTTTTTATAGTAATATATATGTATATAAATATTTTGGCATCATTATAATTAATACATACTAATGGAGGGTTTTTTATGCAAAAAAAAGTCGCAGCAATTAATGACTTATCTGGAATAGGAAAATGTTCATTATCAGTTGCTATACCTATACTTTCAGCATTAAAGGTTCAATGTTGTCCATTTCCAACAGCTATACTTTCAAGTCAAACTGGTTATCCTGAATTTACTTTTTTAGATTGTACTGATGAAATGGTAAAATATTCAAATGTTTGGAAAAATTTAAAAGTCAACTTTGATAGTATATATAGTGGTTTTTTAGGTTCAAAACATCAAATTGAAATAGTGGCTAATTTTATAAATGATTATCCCAATGCTTTTATCGTAGTTGACCCTGTTATGGGTGATAATGGAGTCATGTATCCAATCTTTACAGAAGAAATGAGACAAGAAATCAAAGAACTAGTTAGACATTCAGATTTAACTACTCCTAATTTAACAGAAGCTTGTTTTTTGACTGGAAAGGATTATACCAAAAATGATTACAATAGAGATGAACTTATATCTATTGCAAAAGCTGTATCTGATTTAGGACCTAGCAAGGTTGTTATTACTGGTATATTAGAAGAGGACAATATATTAAATTTGGCTTATGATAGAGATACTGACCATGTATTTTTTACATCAGTTAAATACAATAATTGCTCTTATAGTGGAACAGGAGATATATTCACATCTATCCTTTGTGGTATGTTAGTGAATAAACATGATTTAGGAGTGGCAGTTAATACAGCAACAGATTTTATATATAAAACTATAAATTACACATCTCAATTTGATACTGATAGAAATGATGGAGTTATGTTTGAAAACTTTTTATCAGATTTGACTAGTATATAAAATTTCAAAAAATTATCCATTTTATAAATACCTATAAACTACAAAATTTAGGTATTTACAAAATGGATATTATTTATTAAATCATTGGTATTTCAATTGTTACCATAGCGCCACCAGTTTTTATAGAGTTTTCAATATGTAAAATTCCATTATGTTTTTGTACAATATTATTTACAATATATAGACCCATTCCATAATGAGATTTAGAATTTCTACTCAAATCACCTGTATAAAATTGTTCTGTAGCTTTTGACAAATCTGCTTTAGAAAAGCCACTTCCACAATCTGTAATTACAAATTTTAAGTATCTATTGCTTGTTGATACACTTATGTATAGTTTACTCTGGCTTGGTGAGTAGTCTATAGCATTTGAAATTACATTCATAATAGCTCTAAATAATAATTCTTTATCTACAGTTATATTCTTAGGCAAATCATCTTGTTTAGAAAACTCAACATTTAAGTTTTGTGTACTAGCTAATGCTTCTATTTGAATCAAGATATCTTCTATAAATTCACTTACATTAATTACTTCTTTATTTAATATATAACCAGCCTCTTTTTTTGATATGTCTATTAGTGTATTAATATATTTTTCTATTTGGGTAACACCTTTTGCTATATATTCCATGTACTCTGATAACTCTGGATTTTCATTTATTTCAATTAATAAATCAGTATTTCCATGTATAATAGTCAATGGTGTTTTTATATCATGTGCTAATGCAGATATCTGCTCCTTACGATTCTCTTCTAACATCCACTGTTTTTCTAAAGAATCTTTTAAAGCTGACTTCATTTTATCCATAGAAAAAAGAACATTATTAATTTCACAAATTTTACTAGATTCTACAACAAAATCTAAATCTTGCTGTTCTATTTTTTCTGTAGTATTTTTTAAAAGTTCCATTTCAGCATTTAATTTTTTGCCAAATAATTTTGATAGTATAATAATTTCAATAAGAAATATTATACTAAAAATAATCATTCCTAATAGTTCTGGCTTTGGTAAATATGTCCTTAAATTTGGAGAAACAAATTCTACTACTATACTATAACGTATTATACAAACTTCATTATCTCTGGACAATTTGATATAGTTTTTTGATGACTTGATAGTCCTTCTTTCAAAACCTCGCATCAAATCCCATACTTCTTTTGACTCATCTTTATTGAAAGTTCCTGAAATTACTTTGCCATTTAAAGTATACACTCCATACTCACACGAATCTGGAATTAAATCTTTAGTTACTTGTTTACTTGAAATAATCTTATCTTTATTTTCATAGATTTGTTTTTCTGTATAATTGGCAGGTAATATTATATTTAATGATAATAATATAGGAAATGATAATATCAATATAGATACTAAGACAACGGTTATAGCAAAGAATAAAGATAAATATCTTACAAAAACGGTTCTAAGTGTTACAATCTTTTTATTATTAGACTTTTTACCTACAAGTATCCTCACCACATCCTCCAAACTTTAATTAGTTTATAGTTAATTACAAACTAGCTTTTGATTTGATTATTTTTATCACTAAGCTATATTCTAACATAATAATATGAGTAAATAGTAACTTTTTTATTTTTATTCTTCAGACTTTTTACCTTCCCATTTAGAAAACCATATACATAAAATTATAAATGCTAAAATGGTTACAAATCCACATACTAATCCTATTGATTGATATTCTTTAAATGATTCAACTTTAATATATTCAATTGTCTTAGAACTTGAAAAAGATGACCAAATACTTATAAATCTAACACCCCATACACAAGGAATATAAGGCCAAATTCTAGCACCTAATCCAGTTAACAACACTGCTGAGAGTAAAGTTTCTACTATACCCACTCCAATTGAGACTCCCTTTCCGAATCTTAAACTTAAGAATAAATGTAATATATATACAAATAAATTACTCCCAACTAAAATCAGAATTGAAATCACATAAAAATCTAATGTAAAATAAACCTCATTAGAAATACTAGATACACCAAATTTAAAACCTAATACAGATACTAGTGTTGCTCCAAAACCAAGGCATATCAATATTATATACTTACTTATAAGTGTAAGATATTTTGGATTAGATGATGTTAACATATGTTTATAACTTCCTGAATAATATTCTTGTTCAATACATAATGAACACATAATACTTGATAATAAAGGAAACGCTATTGCTATAACTTGTAAATATGCAGCTATCTTTGATATATCATCAGCACTTGAATACTTATAATATCCTAAACACAATCCCATACCTATCAAAGCAATACAAAAGTGCATTAGTATTATAAAAGTTCGCTTTAATTTTATTAAATCAGAAAAAAAAATTCTTACTAGTTGTTCCATATTACTTCACCTCTCTATTATTAAACCAAGCATTTGTAGCTAAAGAAAGCACTATAAATAAAACAATAGATATTAACACTCCTGGCAAAATTACATTACTATTTAAAAACTCACTTCCTTCTGGTACAGGAAGTCCATTTGGTAGAATATGTAATACAGGAGCCATCAATCTTGGAGTAATTGAATAGGGGAATATATACCATATTTCTGTAGTCGAAAAAACTGCAACTCCAATCATAGTAAAAAACATGTTTATTATAATTGTAACAAACAAACCAAATTTTGAAGCTAAAAACATACAAAGAGGAATCTGCCACATAAATAATAAAACTAGTAATATGGTTCCAATAATATTTTGACTTATTGAAATAACTTCTTTATATAACATCCCAATAAGAACTATACCTATCGTAAAAATAATTGATGTTATAAAACAGCATATAATGCAATAAAGTATTTTTCCAGTCCAAACATCTTTTTTTTCAACTGGTAATGATAAAACACCACGATACTTCTTTTTTTCATCTTTTTGTACTATTAGGGAAGAAATCAATGTTAATGCCCCTGGAAGAAACATCGTATACCACCAATTGTAAACACCATTTTGTCCTCCACCAAGTAAAAATGCAATGATTATAGAAAATACTGGAGCTATCCATATCAATCTAATTCCAAAAGTTCTTTTCATTTTTTGAAATTCTGCTCTAACGAATTTTTCCATATTAATTTCCTCTCTTTCTATTTTCAGCTACTACTTTCATAAAGAGCTCTTCTAAGTTTTGCTCTTTTGATATCTTTCCTTGATAACCTATTACTCCATTAGAAATTATTCCTATTTCATCTACAACCTGTTCAACTTCAGATAAAATATGGCTTGATAAAATAACTGTAATTCCTTCCTTTGGAAAAGAACGAATCAATTCTCTAAGCTCTTCAATACCAATAGGGTCAAGACCATTTGTAGGCTCATCTAAGATTAAAAGCTTTGGGTGATTTAATAATGCAATAGCAATGCCAAGACGTTGCTTCATACCTAGAGAAAATTGACCTGAACGCTTTTTAAAAGTATCTCTTAAATCAACAATTTTTAATACTTCTTCAATACGAGAATCTGGTAGACCTAATAAAGTAGTATGAACTTTTAAATTTTCTCTTGCTGTTAAATTTTCATATATAGCAGGAGACTCAATAAGAGAACCAATATATGCTAAATCTTTTCTAGTCCATCTATGTCCCTCTAACATTATTTTTCCTGAAGTTGGATTTAAAATTCCAGTTATCATTTTTAATAAAGTAGACTTGCCAGCTCCATTTGGTCCTAATAACCCATAAATAGAATTAGGTCTAATTTTTATTGAAATATTATCAACTGCAACCTCATTCTTAAACTTTTTAGTAACTCCCCTTAACTCTAAAATATAATTACTCATGATTTTCATCCTTTCTTTTATTGAACTTGTTTACAAGAATCATTCTAAAACATAAATATAAGGATTTTATAAGGATTAAAAATTAATAAAAAAAATGATGTGTTTTTAAACACATCATTTTTTATATTAACTCTATTAATTTTCCATTATAGTATATTTCTACTTCTTCAATCCAGATACTATCATCTTCCTCTTGGATGACATTTTTTATAATATTGTTTATAGTGTATTTTATATTTTGTTCATTTAAATAATCGTCTTTCCAAGATACCCTACTTTTTTCATCTGGTTCTACTAAACTTATTTTAACGAGATTGTCTTTTTCCTTGACTTCCACTTCCATATCTAAGCCATTAAAATACTCATTTGATAATGTATCTAAGATTAATTGTAGTTTATCTTTAAGTGTACTTTCTTCATCAATCTGTAAGTATTTTACTATTTTCTCATCTTTTGAAATTATCTCTATAGGTATTTTAGTAGTAGTCTTAGGATTAATCATTTTACTAGTTGCTTCTTCTTTTACAACCTCATCCTTCTTCACAACTGCTGACTCTTTAGAGTCAACCAATTCAACTGTGCTGATGTTATAATCCATACATGCTGTACTCGATAAAGTAGTAGCAATTATTAAAAAACTTACTGCTATTTTATTCATAAGTATCCCTCTCCTAATTCTCTTTCGATACTTATTATACCATAGTATAGATTATATTTTTATACTTTTAAATCAATTTATCAATTATTATAGTAAATTATTTACAGTTCTAATCGATTTGAATTTATTTTTATAGTATATTCTTGTTCTAAATTCGACATATTTTTATTCAAAAGCCCTTTTATTTCTCTAATGTCTTTGTATTTGTTACTATGTCCTTCACCATGTTCATAATCAGACGAATCGTTACTATATTCTTCATCACTACTATACTCTTCATCATTATTGAATTCTTCGATTACTTCTTTTGACTTTATATCACAATTAAATTTATACTTATCCACTGGTAAATTAAGACTTACCTTAGAATTTGGAACTTGTATATTTAAATGCTTAGCAATTGGCAAATTAGAATATAAATTAAATTCATTATTATAATGTGAATTTCTACTTATTTTTTCATTTATATTTACATTTTCAGGTATATACTCTTCTATATTATTGATAAATACATCTTCATCTTCTGAAGATATGTCTAATGATTCTGATTCTATATTTACATTTTTGACACCTAAAATTGACTTTGTTGATAAGTCAATATTACTATTAGATATTAAATTCAAAGTTTCCAGTTTATTTACATTATTTTCTGTTATAGCTCTGCTAAAACCTCCATAAGAAGTTTTATATGTTATATTATTTGAAGCTACATTATCATATACGAATAAATATGAACTTATACTTGATGCATTTATATCTACATTATTTGGTACATATATTACAAGCTCTCTATAATCATGTGAAAACATATTATTTATAGATGTATTTAGTAATTGGTCGAAATTTTTAATCCTTTTAAGTTGATTTTCATATTTTCTTTCACCTTTTACAACTAAAGTTTTGTCTTTTAAAGTAACATTATACTTGTAAAATTCATTATTTCCTTTTGTTGTAACACGCACATCTTCACTCGCATGTTTCTTTATCGTAACATTTATATTGTCAACAGCTATATCCAACTTGTCAATATTTACTTTTTCTTGATAAAGTTTATTTTCTTTTTTAAATTCAGCTTCCTTTTCTAGCCCAAAGTTTATTAAGCTTGGCATAACTAAAATCCCTGACCAGGTTGTTCCAATTATACCTATTACCAATAAAACTGCAGCAAATATGGCAAGTTTCTTATTCATGTTTATCTTCTCCTTTCTTATCATCTATATCTTCAAGGTCCTTATACATCGCCTCAAAGTTTATATTATCATCATAGTCGTCAGTTTTTTTGATACTTTCTTCTTTTATATTATAATAGTCATCACTATATGAATCTTCATCAATATCTTTATCCAAGTCTTCTTCTCTTAAAATTTCTTTATTTCTTTTTTCCATCTTTTCATTTGCATTTATATAAATATTTTTTCTCTTTATCCAATTTATATAGCTACCTAGCAATTGTTTACCTAATTTTATAACAAACAGTAAAATTTGCCATGCAAGTATTTCAAGTCCTACAAATCCTATAGTCGCAAATATACAAAACATCGTAACATCTGGAACCATTGTTATAAACTTAATCACAAATGGAATTGATATAACAAAAGCAATCAATGTACACACCAATCCAATGGCAACAGATATAACTGCACATATAAATGCAAAAGCTGGAATAATCAAGAATAAAGATAATACTACTAATAACGCCTTTATAACTTGTCTAGATAAGCCTCCAACACTTTCTTCTATACTTGGTGTGAGTTTATCATTTATATTTTCCTTTGATTTATTGTACTTTTCTTTGGCTTCATCTTTTAAGATAGAATATCCTTTTTTCATATCTGATTTAAATTTACTAAATTTATCATTTAAAACATCAGTATTTATTATTTTTTCTTCCTCAGTATCTTTTTCTTTAGTCTGTAATATAAGTTCTCTTGCTATAGATTTTGGTGAGCCAAGTGATGCTATTATCTCCATGTCACTCTTTCCCTCTATAATACCATCTACAAAATACTCTTCATAATCTCTCAATATATCATTAACTTCGCTCTCAGAAAAATCTTTTTTTAGATAATCCTTTAAAATTTCAAGAAACTCAGTTTTATTCAAGTTCATTACCTCCCTCATCTTCACTTATTAAAATCTCAACAGCCTTTACAAACTCTCTCCACTCTTCCATAAGATTGGATAAGTTTTCTTTTCCTAGTGAAGTTATTCTATAGTATTTTCTAGCAGGACCTTCATTAGATTCTAGTATATATGTTTCGAAATACAAATCTTTTGTAAGTCTTCTTAGAATAGGATATATTGTTCCTTCATTTACATCTATCACTTTAGAGATATTATGTACTATTTCATATCCGTACATATCTTTTTTAGATATTAGTGCAAGTACACAAATTTCTAAAACACCCTTTCTAAATTGTGTGTTCATATACTCCATCCTTTCTTTAAATACACAGTATTGTGTTTTACAAGGTACTATGTTAAAACTTCTTATATTTTCATAATAACACAGTACTATGTTTTACACAATAGTTATTTTTAAATATTCTTGTTGATTAAATCCTTCTATAAATGTATAATACTCTAATCAGATATATTTTATGAAAGTGGTGATAAATTGGCTAAAACAAAAGAAGATAAAACGATATTAATCTTAACTGCTCAATTTGGTGCTGGCCATATAAGTGCCGCAAAAGCAGTCAAAGAATGTATTATTGAAAAATATAGTAACTACAATGTTGTTATACAAAATTTTATAAATGCAAGTATCCCTATGATGAATAAGCCTATGGTAAAACTTTATGAAAACAATACAAAATATACTCCAGGATTATATAATTACTATTATTACTTTAAGAAATCGTTTGATTCAAGACATGATTTCTCTCATAAATTATATACACCTAAACTTTCTGAGTATATTTCTGATATAAATCCAGATTTAATTATCTCTACATTTCCACTAGCAGCAGCTTGTGTAAATAATTTTAAGATAAAAAATCCTGATATAAATATACCAACACTTACAGTTATAACAGATGTTGTAGATAGTATGGAGTGGGTTTTTGAAAACACAGATTTATATTTTGTTCCATCTCCTGAAATAAAAAACCGATTTTTTCAGAAGGGAATAAATCCAGACTCAATAAAGGTTACAGGTGTTCCTGTAGATAAGAGATTTCAAATTGAAAGTAAAGAACTCTGTCATGATAAATATAGATTACTACTTCTTGGTGGAGGAAGAGGTCTATTCGATATAGATGAGGATTTTATGCATTGGATAGACGAATTTATTGAAGAACATATTGATTCTATAGAAATTACAATAGTTACAGGTAAAAACAAAAAATTATATGACACATTAACTTATAAAAAACCTTTAAAAAATATAAAAGTACTTGGATTTGTAAATGACATGTATAACTTGATAAAAGAATGTGATCTAATGTTAACTAAACCTGGAGGAGCAACCATATTTGAAGCTATTCAATCACAAACTCCAGTCCTTGTAAAAATGCCAAAGGTTGGACAAGAGATTGAAAACGCTAAATTTATAATAGATAAAGGTCTTGGAATGATTTATAGTGATGACTTAGACCTCAAGAATATATTTTATAAATTAGTCTCAAATGAATTTGATTCTATAATAAACTTTATGCAGAAAAATTTAGAAGAATTTAAAACAGTCATTCATCCAGATGAAATTGCTGATTATATCTCGGAATTGATAGATACTCATTACAATTAGTGTTCTATTACAAAACTTAAAATTATAAAACCAAAGGCAATCAAGTATGCTTTCGTATTTGAGATTTTACTCCAAATGACCTAATCATACTCGATTGCCTTTATAATATTAAAATCAAATTATTAATTTATCTTAGTAGATATTTTTCTTGTATTGCATATATAATTGTTGTATTTCTTCCATACTTCTCTTTAACTCTATTTGTAAATCAGAAGCAGTCTGATAATCTTTATTTTCTACAGCTTCTCTTACTCTAGTAAATAGAGATTCTCTAGTTAAAGTATCCTTCATAATGTTGAACTTCAAATCTGAAATTGAATTCCAAACCACTTCATCAAGTGCATCCATATTTTCTTTTGTGTGTATTTTTACAATGCTTCTTATCTTTTGTATTCCTGCTTCTATTATTCTAGTTTTTAATTTTTTTTGCCACTTATCTATTGCGCCAACCTTAAATGATTCTATTATACTATCAGTAAATACATCACCTTGTTTTAAAGATTTTAATTTTGAAGCATATATTTCTAAATTTTTCATATTCTCATAAACTGTAGCTGGTGGAGTTCCAAATCTTGCATTTCTTTCTTCTAAGCTATAATGCTCAAATACATCATTTTCATCTCTATATGCTCTATCCTTTTCTAAATAGAAGCCTTCTTCACCTACATTTTTAGACAATTCTTTTTCAAGTTCTTTTGTGCTAAGACCACTCTTAGCTGCTGCTTTTATACCATCTAACATTGTTTGATAACATCCTGCTATTACTAAATACGTGTTAGATAGAGGACTTGGTGATCTTAATTCAAATCTTACAGTCTTTGGATTTTTCATGTCTCTTATTAATCCAACAAGTACTGACCTATTTCTTGATGGAATCTCATAACTATGACCTAAAGATGTAACTATACATACAGGTGCCTCAAATCCAGGAACTAATCTATTAAATCCATCATTAGAAGCTGTTACAATTGGATTTAACACTTCATAATTATAAAGAAGTCCCATAAGAGCTCCATATCCTAATTCACTTAGATAGTCTTCTCTTAAATCTTTTGGAGCAAATAGGTTTTTGATACTTCCATCTTTTAGCCTTGCACTTACTCCTACATGTGTATGCCCACCACTTCCTGCAACTCCATGAATTGGTTTTGCTTTAAATGTAACTTCTAGTCCATGTGATGTAAATACATCTTCTATAACGTCTCTTACTAATAACTCATTATCTGCTGCTTGTAATGGTGTAGAAAACTTCCAAGAAACCTCTAGTTGCTCCATAGCATGGTTTGTTCTTCCATCTATACTAATAGAACTTTGTATCCCTCCAACCTCTTTATGAGCCATTTCAGGGCTTACACCTAGTTTTTGAAGTATTATTAAACTTTGCTCTAGGCAAGTTCTTATAATACCATGAGTTCTTTTCCAGTATTGCTCTTTTAGGCTTTGTGATACATATAATTTCTCTAGGTCTGCTTTATCCTCAGGAGTATTAACCCAAAACTCAAGCTCTGTAGCTGCTGTCAACATTATTTCTTCTATATCATCTATTGAATCTATTCCTATGTTATTTAGCACATGTGGGTATTCTTTAAATATCTCAAACATAGATTTTTTGAAATACTTATCTGCTTTTTGAAGTACTCCTCTTGAACATACTTTTTTATTATCATGTATTAAAAATGCAGGTATCTTTAATGTTCCAACAGGTAAACCAACTTCTTCGTCTATATATTCCATATTGTAATCTACATACCAATGACAACTTTTATCTGGCATTAAATCAACTTTTGCATTATTTAATGTCGCTATATTATAAAGTTCAACACTCGAACCATCAGTCTGTATAGCTGATTCTAAAAATTTATCTATATCTTCTAAAAATATTTCTACAGGAATCTTTTCGTCTGTTGCATTTCCTCCTAAGTCAACCCCCATTAATGAAACAAATCTTATATTTTTATTGTTTTTTAGGATTTCTCTTATTTCTTCATTAGTATGTTTATCTTTCTCTATTACATATAATAGACTATCCATTTTTTCACTCTCCCATAATTTTTATGTAAATTTTATTTTGTTAAATACAAGATAAAATTCATTTTTGCTTACATTTATGAATTTTTCTTGCAAAATATTCGTGTTTTATTCGTGTTTTTATTTATATTATTATATATCAAGTACAAAAAGTTCGCAATATTTTTTATTGGAAAAAATATTCTCCATACAATAGTTTAACATTTTTATAAATATGGGGTATACTAAAATAAAAGTATTTTTGTTTAAAAATTTAATTTGTCTTATAATATAATCTATAATAGCAATAATAATAAAATTTAGGAGATAAACTTTATGGAATACATAATTTTCGATTTGGAATTTAATCAAGGATTTGATAGAAAGCTTAACAAGACTATATCCAATGAAAAGTGTCCTTTTGAAATCATACAAATAGGAGCAATTAAATTGGATTCTAAATTTAATATAATAGATACATTTAATAGTTATGTGAAACCTACAATATACAAAGAAATACATCCTTTTATTAGTCGTATGACTAATATTAAAGATTCTGACTTTAATTGTTCACCTACTTTTCCTGAAGTTTACAACAATTTCACAGAATTTATATCATCGCAAGACCCTATATTATGCGTATGGGGCTCTGGAGATTTAAAGGAATTGTACAGGAATATTAATTACCATAAGTTAGCATCAAATACCTTACCTAAGTCTTATATTAATATTCAACAACATGCATCTAAATATTTCGATAATCCAGCAGGAAAAAGTATTGGATTACAAAATGCTATTTCCTTATTACAACTCGATGAAAAAATGTCTTATCACAATGCTTTAAATGATGCATATTATACTGCTAAGGTCTTTATTAAGATATACAATTCAAGTATAGTACCAGATATATATATGTATACAAACATCAGACCTAAAACTATAAAATATTCCAGTAAAAAGAAAATTGATTATGATAAGTTATTTGATGAATTTAAGAAAATTTTAAATCGTGAATTGACTAAGGACGAGAAAAAAATCATTAACTTAGCTTATAACATGGGAAAAACAAATCAATTTGCATTAGAAAATGCCACTCAAAGAAAAAACAAATAAAGCTTACTTAGGTTAAAAATAGGCATGTAGATTAAAATATAATTATTTTTAAATGTATATCTACAGCCCAATTTTTATCCTGATTAATCTTTATTTTATCTTTAATTCAACTGGACAATGGTCTGAACCTAATACTTCGGTGTGAATATCTGCACTTATCAATTTATCTTCTAATTTCTTAGATGCACAAAAATAATCGATTCTCCATCCTGCATTATTTTTTCTTGCATTAAATCTATATGACCACCAACTGTAGACACCTTCTTTATCAGGATTAAAGTATCTATATGTGTCTATAAATCCACTATCCAATAGTTTAGAGAATTTTTCTCTTTCTTCTTTCGTAAAACCTGCATTTTTCGTATTATTTTTAGGATTTTTTAAATCTATTTCAGTATGCGCAACATTCATATCTCCACATACGATTACAGGCTTATGATTGTCTAATTTAACTAAATAGTCTATGAAGTCATCTTCCCATCTAGTTCTATATTCTAATCTTTTCAACTCAGATTGAGAATTTGGTGTATATACAGTGATAAAATAAAAATCTTCAAACTCCAGAGTTATGACTCTACCTTCTTTGTCATGTTCTTCTATATTTATTCCATACATTACTTTTAAAGGCTCTTTTTTTGTAAATATAGCAGTACCTGAATACCCTTTTCTCTCAGCATAATTCCAGTATTGAAAATACCCTGGTAAATCTAACTCTATTTGTCCTTCTTGTAATTTAGTTTCTTGTAAGCAAAATATATCTGCATCAACTTCTTTGAAAAAGTCTAAAAATCCTTTCCCAACACAAGCTCTTATTCCATTGACATTCCATGATATAAATTTCATATTATACTCCTCATCTAAACAGTAAATTTCTTTTAATTTTTCATTTGTTTTTGTTTTAACAATTTAACACTATAACTTTATCTAAAAATTACTATTTACTTAATACCTTAAAAATATATATTTTAATCAATTTTTAATTTTTTTGCTAACTCTTCAGGGATTATTGAAGAAACATACATGTTTGTTCCAAGTTCAAATCCTCCAAAATTATATTTTCTTGGGATTATATGCATATGAACATTAAAATATGATTTTGTTTCAATATTTGTTGGATGAGTATGAACACATAAGTTAAATGGCATATATCCATTGATATTATATAGTTTTTTAAATAACTTTTCAAATATCATAGAGAGTTCTTTTACATTATTATCATTTAACTCATCAAATTTTATTTTATCTTTAAATATTACTCTTACTTCTCCGCTATATTTAGTTGCATATGGAATAAGTACTATAAAAGCTTCTCCATTATAAACAACTCTTGTATTTAAATTTATTTCATTTTCGATTAAATCATCATACAAAGAGCTATTATTACTATCATAATACTCTTTTGAAACTAGTAACTCATTTGTAATCTCAGGAGGAATAAAAGACATAGACAATATCTGAGCATGTGGATGCATTAAAGATGCACCAGCTTTTCTCAAGAAATTTTTAAAGATACTAACATACTCTACTCTGTCATCTTTCGACATTTCTCTAAACCTATCTCTATACATAAAAAAAACATCTTCAAATTCTTTTTGACTCATGTTATAAAAATTACTATTATGTTTATCACTCTCTATCATTACTTCATGAACACCATATACATCTCTTGCCACATCATCAATTATAGGAAATTTATTATAAATAGACTTTACAAGCCATCCTTCTTCACCCTCTATTTCAAATAATGTATCAGTTGCATAAGACTCATTTCCCTTACAAAATGGGCATCCTTCTTCATATCCATTGCTTTCTTCATCTTCATTTGGTATATCTGCTGTATCCAAAGGTCTTTTTAATCTATCAGTAGCAAATATAACAACATCATTAGTAATTGGATCTATTCTTAATTCTTTCATAATTAACACCTCTTAGTTAATAGCCTTTAATATAATTATATGATATTTATCGTATCTGTTAAATAAATTTATAATATTTTTTATAAATTTGCGTATTTACCCTTATATATTTTTATCTATAAATAGAGTATTATAACAAAAAATTACCATCTATACATCAAAACATTATCTTATCATAAATTAATTTACTGATGTATAATTTATTGGCATGGACACAGGTATTTCACTGTAATTTGTTAAAAGTTTATTTTAGAGCTATATTAATTTTTTTTGATGATTTTTACCTATAAGTATGTTATTATTATCTTGTAAAGATGTCTTGTATTCAAACATACAATTTACATAATACAATATACGTATTTAAATTAAATAGGGGGTATTAAAATGAATTATTCAAACAGAGTTAGTGCAATGCAGGCCTCTCCAATCAGAAAACTTGTTCCATTTGCACAAGCAGCAAAAGATAGAGGAATCAAAGTATATCACTTAAACATAGGACAACCAGACATAAAAACTCCTAAAGGGTTTTTTGATGCTGTTAAAAACTTTGATAGTGAAGTCTTAGAATATGCTACATCAGAAGGTATTCCAGAATTATTAGAAGCACTTCAAAATTACTATAAAACTTATGATATGAATTTTGAAAAAGATGAATTGCTAGTAACTAATGGTGGTAGTGAAGCTTTACTTTTCACTATGATGGCAGTTTGTGACCCAGGTGACAATCTATTAGTTCCAGAGCCATTCTATACTAACTACAATGGATTTGGTCAATGTGTAAACGTAGAAGTTAATGCTGTTACAACAAAAGCAGAAAACGGTTTCCACCTTCCATCTAAAGAAGAAATAATGTCTAAAGTAGATGATAAAACTAAAGCTATAATTCTTTCTAATCCAGGAAATCCAACTGGTGCAATCTATACAAAAGAAGAACTTAATATCCTAGCTGAAATAGCTAAAGAAAAAGATTTATGGATAATAGCAGATGAAGTTTACAGAGAGTTTGTTTATGATGGACTTGAGTACACTAGCTGTGGTAATTTAGAAGGTGTACAAGATAGAGTTATAATAATAGACAGTGTTTCTAAGAGATACAGTGCTTGTGGTGCTAGAATCGGTTCTATAGCTTGTAAAAATAAAGGTCTTATAGCTCAAATACTTAAATTATGTCAAGGAAGACTTTGTGTTCCTACATTAGAGCAAATAGGAGCTGTTGAATTATACAAAACTCCAGTTTCTTATTTCAAAGAAGTTAATGAAGAATACAAAAAAAGAAGAGATGTATTATACAATGAATTAATGAAAGTTGATGGTGTTATATGTAAAAAACCAACTGGTGCTTTCTATATAGTTGCTAAATTACCAGTTGAAAATGCAGAAGATTTCACAATCTGGATGTTAAAAGAATTCAACAAAAACAATGAAACAGTTATGGTTTGCCCTGCTGAAGGATTCTATGCTACTCCAGGTTTAGGACGTGACGAAATAAGATTAGCTTACATCCTAAATGAAACTGACCTTCATAGAGCTGCTACATTATTAAAAGAAGGTTTAGAGCAATATGTAGCTTTACACAAATAAATTCTTAAAATATTAATTTATATAAATTTAATGATATAAAATATCCCCTTTTCATATATTATTTGAAAAGGGGATATTTTTTCTATTTAAATTCTTCTTTATTTAATATATATTGAAGAGTATTTATTGCCTCTAAATACTTTTTTCTATCTTCTTCAGTCAATTTAGAAAGCTTTTCTCCTAGACCATCACTCAATTTATCCATAAAATCAGAAGCTATCTTGCCTCCTTCTTCAGTAATATCAATTAGATACTTTCTTCTATCAACTAAGTCTCTTTCTCTTGTTACATATTTCTTATCAGTTAAATCATCAACCATACTAGTTAAACTGCCTTTTTCTATATTTAACTTAGAGCATAAATCAGTCATGCTTATTACTCCATAGTTTTTTATAAATACTAATGCTCTTAATTGTGTTTTATTTACATTATAGTCTGGTGCAAATTTTTTTAGGTCTTCTAAGTATAGGCTCGAATAAATCTTAGGAAATGTTTTTACTAGAAAGCTTATGGTATCTTTTACTACGTAGTTCATACAATCACCTCGGTTGTTTTAAAATTTATTAAATTATCTAAATAACTTTATTTCAGTTTACATTAAAAATATTGCAAGTACAATAGTTTTTGCTGAATGTTTAAATTTAATTAGTAATCTTATTATTTTGTTTATTTTTATTTATATTATTCTTATTAAACACTATTTATATAGCTATTTTCTTTAATTCATGGTATAGTAAATAAGGAAGAACTCTTCATAGCGATGGAGAGCAGACGCTAGCCCATTAAAATGGCTATCTTATTTATAAATAAGATAGCCATTTTTAATTATATTTTATCTGTATACTTCTATACTCTCAAATCTACATCTATTTTTCCTAAATCTTCTTTATAATCTTTTATAGCTGGTTCTATAACTTCGTTTGCAAACTCTACAACCTGCTCTGGTGCTCTACCTATAAAGTTTTTGGGGTCCATTATAGACAATATTTCTTCTTTGCTCATTTTAAATGAATCATCATTAATTATAAGCTCAATTAGATTATTATCCTTACCTTCATGTTTAACCCTATATGCAGCTTTCATAGAATATTCTCTTATTATCTCATGTAATTCCTGTCTATCTCCACCTCTTTTTACAGCTTCCATAAGTATTGTTTCTGTAGCCATAAAAGGAAGTTCCTCATTTACGCGTTTATTTATCATATTCTCGTATACTACTAAACCATCAGTTACATTTATACCTATCTCAAGTATTGCATCTGCTGCCATAAAGGCTTGAGGTATAGCTAATCTCTTATTAGCTGAATCATCTAATGTTCTCTCTAGCCATTGAGTAGCTTGTACCATTGCAGGGCTTAAAGACTCAGAAATTATATATTTAGATAAAGATGCTATTCTCTCACTTCTCATTGGATTTCTCTTATAAGCCATTGCTGATGAACCTATTTGATTTTTTTCAAATGGCTCTTCTAATTCTTTTAAACTTTGTAAAAGTCTTATATCATTAGTCATCTTATGCATACTTTGAGCTATTCCTGACAATATACTTATCACTTGATAGTCTAATTTTCTAGTATATGTTTGCCCACTTACTGCATAAGAAGAATTATACCCCATCTTTTTACAGATTTTCTTATCTAACTCTTTTACTTTTTCATGGTCTCCTTCAAATAAGCTTAAAAAACTTGCTTGAGTACCAGTAGTTCCTTTAACTCCTCTTAATTTCATATTATCAATTCTATAGTTCAAATCTTCCAAATCAAGTATTAAGTCTTGAGCCCATAAACAAGCTCTTTTACCTACTGTTGTAAGCTGTGCTGCTTGAAAATGTGTAAATCCAAGAGCTGGCATGTCCTTATACTTAAGTGCAAATTCTTTTAAATTGTTTATTAAGTTGACAAGTTTTACTCTTAGAAGTTTTAACGCTTCATTCATTTGTATAACATCTGTATTGTCTCCAACATATGCAGATGTCGCTCCTAAATGTATTATTCCTTTTGCCTTTTCACATTGTAAACCATACGCTTTTACATGAGACATTACATCATGTCTTACTTCTTTTTCTATTTTTCTAGCTTCATCAAAATTTATATTATCTATATTAGCTCTTAGCTCATCTAATTGTTCTTCAGTTATATTTATTCCTAACTCATGCTCACCTTCTGCAAGAGCAACCCATAATCTTCTCCATGTAGAAAATTTAAACTGTGGAGAAAATATATAACTCATATCCTTGCTACAATATCTGTCTGTAAGTGGATTTGAATACGTAGTGTATTTATTATCTATCATTATATTAGCACCTTCCTTAAATCTTTTGTCATGTAATTAGTGTGTACATATTAGTACATAAATAATTATATATAATTTTACGAACTATAACAAGACTTTTTTATTTTTCGTTCATATTTACATATAGTATTTTTTATTTATTACTATTTTTTATTTATGTCTAAATTATCTTTTTCAATTAAGTAATCCACTATCTCACTATCAACAAAGTTTAATACATATTTATATCTAATTGCATAGTATTTGTCACTCCAACCAAGTTGATTTTTTACATCACTCTCATCCGCCCCAAGTCTTAAACTTATTGCTGCAAATGAATGTCTAAAGTCTCTTGCTGAATATTGAGAAAGTCCTGCTAAATCTAAAGCTTTTTTGACTATAAGTCTGACATTTCTATCCGTTATAGAATTACTCTTTTGAGTTGTAAAAATAAAGTCATCACTAGGTATTATTACCTCTGGAAGTCCAGAATAATTCCTATAGTCTTCTAAAAGTTTAAAGAAGTATGGATGTAACTTAACTACTCTCTCTTTTCTTCCTTTACCTAGTCTCACGTACGAGTTATCGTTTTCATCTACCATAAGGTCTTTCCACTTCAAGCTAACTAATTCATTTAATAAACACCCAGTAGTAACTAGACAGACTATTATTACCCTATCTCTTATATTTAATTTTGGTAAAATACCTATAATCTTATTTATTTCTTGTATGCTTAGGACATCATCTTTTGTTTTTATTCTTGTTACTGTTGGTTTCTCTACATATCTAAATTGATTTATATCTATGTATCCCTCTTTCTTTAAGAAGTTATAAAAACTATGTAAATAACTATATATCTTTTCACAAGTTGATTTTGCATATTTTGTCTGTATATAGTCTACAAAATTTTTACAATCTTCTTTTGTAACATAAATCAATTCTTTCCCTTTTAAGAACTCTTTAAACAGTATAACCTTTGATAAATAATCGTGTTTTGTGTTTGGGTTTAATTTTGTAGAAAAAACATTAAAGGTTTCGTACTCATAATCATCTAGTATTTTTGTGCTATACATAATAACTCCTTTCCTTCTCATAAAATAAAATGGTTATACTTTTACTATACCATATATTTCCCCTTCAAATATACCCCTTATTCAATAGATAGGTTTTAACTTCACTTTGTTAAATTATGAAGGTTTTATGAAAATATCAATCTTCCATTGTGCACTACACAGTACTATGGTATTATAAGTTAGTAAAAGGTGGCATTTTTTTGTTAAAATCTGAATAAAATATGCTACTATAAATTTGTATTGGAGGTATTTTGGTTTGGAAACATTTAGTTTGCTTGAAGTTTTTAAGGCAGTCATTTTAGGAATAGTTCAAGGAATCACAGAATGGCTACCAGTAAGTAGTACAGGGCATATGATATTAGTTGATGAGTTTATAAAATTGAATTTTTCAGATACATTTATAAGTACATTTTTGGTTGTAATTCAATTTGGTTCAATATTAGCGGTACTTGTTATATTTTTTAAAAAGTTAAACCCTTTTGATAGCTCAAAGAATATTAAACAGAAAAAAGAAACAGTTCGCTTATGGCTTAAGGTTATAATTGCAGTTATACCATCTGGAGTTATTGGAATACTGTTTGAAGACGATATAGATAGATTATTCTTCAATTCAACAGTAGTTGCTATTGCTCTTATTGTGTATGGTATAATAATGATAGGGCTTGAAAAGAGAAATAAAAGACCTAAGTATAAAGATTTTTCGCAAGTTACATATAAGTTAGCTCTTTGTATAGGATTATTCCAATGTCTAGCTCTTATACCAGGTACATCTAGATCTGGTTCAACTATAATAGGTGCAGTGTTGCTTGGTGCTTCTAGATATGTAGCAGCAGAATTTTCATTCTTCTTAGCTATCCCTACAATGCTTGGAGCTAGTGCATTGAAGCTTCTAAAAGCTGGATTTGGATTTAGTGGATTTGAATGGCTTATTTTAGGTGTTGGTTCTGTAGTAGCATTTATTGTTTCAATTGTAGTTATTAAATTTTTTATGGACTATATCAAAAAACATGACTTCAAAGTATTTGGTTATTATAGAATAGTCTTGGGTATAATTGTTCTTGCTTATTTCTTTCTATTCTAATTTATTTTAATTTAAAGACAAATGATAAGGAGAAAAGTTATGAGTGTTAAAAAAGAAATATTTGATTGGGCTAAGTCAATAGCTATGGCTATTGTACTTGCATTTGTAATTCTACAATTTATAAGACCTTCTATCGTCAGTGGAGAATCAATGTATCCCACTTTAGACGATAAAGACTATCTAATCTTAAATAGAATATCTTACAAGGTTGGTAAACCTGAGAAAGGTGATATTGTTGTTTTTAAAACCAATTTAGTTGATGGAGATACAGGAAAGAAAAAAGACTTAATAAAAAGAGTTATAGCTACTGAAGGTGACAGTATAAAAATATCAAACTCCAAGGTATATGTAAATGGAAAATTATTAAATGAACCATATATACACAATAATTATACTTCTGGAGATATAGATACAGTTGTTCCAAAAGGTAAGCTATTTGCAATGGGAGATAATAGAGAAAACAGTAATGACAGTAGATTTCCTGATGTAGGTATGGTTGATGAGGATGAAATTCTTGGTAAGGTTATGGTAAGACTATTACCTTTTGATAATATTGGAAAAGTAGATTAGAAAAATAAGAGACTGGATTGGTAAAATTCATTTTACACATCTCAGTCTCTTTTAATTTACTTATATAAAAAATACATTCTTTTACTAGCTCTCTTTTGATTCTGTGATAATTCTTATTATATCACTTGCATCTTCATTAAAAGTCGTTACTATGCTTAAATAATCAGTTGCTCTACTCATAGCTAAATAAACCTTATTCAAATCTCCTACAAAGTCATTTACTTGGTAATCTTGCTCTGTATCATTTATAGTTTGATTATATAACATTTCTAACTCACATATTATCACTGCTTTATATTCTAAATTCTTTATAGAATATATATTTGCTATTGTAGTTCCTACCTTCTTACTTATATTTGTTAGGTTATCTTCTGCACATATATAAGGAATTTTTGCTTCTTCCAATGCTTTTTTTAGCATGTATTGGAAGTAAATAGTTTTTCCACTTTTTAATTTTTTCTTATTGTAAGGATATACAATAGCAACTTCAGAATAATCAAGACCTTTTTTACTTATTAAGTACTCAATTTCCCATATTACAGAACTTATTTGGTCATCAAGGTCACTTACCTTTATTATATCAACAGACTTATTACCACTTCTAAGTGCTTCAGTATTAAAAAAAGTATTAAACTTTGTACTTGGCCTTAATTCATTAATATATGAGTTAGAATTATTTGAAAATTTATTCGTAAAATCGACAATCTCTTTGGCTTGTCTATAATTTTTACTTAGAATAATCTTATCATCAAACTCTATACTGCTATATAAGGTTTTAAATATATTTAATCTATTAGAGATATTCAAAGAATTACAAGAACATACATTAAATATAAATTTTGTTTTATATAAAAACTCTCTTATAAAATCTATCTCATAATCTAAAAAGCTTTCTGCTTCATCAACAAAAATAGCTTTGAACATATTTTTATTTTTTATAATGTTCTGTGCTTGTTTTACTAGATTATTAAAAGTTTTTTCATAATCATTTTTTAACATGTTATAGTCTACAATTAGGTTGTATTTTTTAGCGAGTTTAAATATAAAAGAACTAAATGTATGGACTTCTAAATTATTATTATCTTTATACAATAGCTCTATTCTTTCTCGAAGCTCATTGCATAATTGCTTTGTATGTGTAAATATGATTAATTTATGATGTGGATATACTTTCGCTAGTTTTATAGCTCTTGAAAGCATAATTGCTGTCTTTCCTATACCGGAACCACCTTCAATAAGTGTATTCCCGTATTTAATAGAAATAGCATCTTTAATTTGAACCTCTTCCATCATAGTTGCTGTATACTTATAGTCATCATTATAGAAAGAAATCTTTTTAAATTTTTCATTTAGATGTAGTTTATCATTTATTATATAGTACTCTGAACATATATCTAATAAAAATAAATTTAAATTTATTTCATCATTTTTTTCACTAAGATATTCCTCTAGTGAACCTTTATTCATTATATCCTGAAGCTTATTTTTATCTATTATATTATTATTAACAAATTCTCCAAACTCATATGCTTCTTCTACTTCAACATATGGCATAATGTAAACGTAATTATAGCTTATATTTCTATTCTTTTGTCCCATTTTTAGTTTCAAAAGCTCATATTCCTCATTCATAACTTCAAGTAACTCTTCTTCCAAAATAAAAAATATATCTTCTGTTGTATCCATAAATTTTATAAATAAAATTTTTCCATCTTTAACATACAACAAATCAGTATTTATTCCTTTAAAAGGAGTAACTTTTGGCACTACTTTAACGTCCTCATTGATATCTTCGTAAAATAGTTTCTCGAATTCCTTCAATTTTAGGGCGTCTAACTGAGAGTTTATATTTATGTATTGGCTCACTTACATTACCTCCTTCTGTTATACTTAATTATACCATTTTGAACTATATTTTTATATATACTTTTTATAGGCAAATTTAGTAAATAAATTCAAAATAAATACAAATAAATACAAAACTATTAAAGAAAATCTACAATAAATATAAATATTTATTGTTATAAAATATTTTTTGTAAATAACAAATTGATAAATTTCATAATTAATTTTTAAAATAATAGGTAAAATCTTTAAAATAGCTAATTTTATCGTCTATGAACACAGAAGTTTAGCATAAAAAATTTAAGAACCTGCTAAAAAACAATCTATTTTATTAGCAGGTTTTATTTATAGTAGTTACATATGGCTACTATTATATTAAATTTTATATTTTACTGTGATATTCAATTTTTATCTTCTGATATAAGATTAAGACTTGATATATCTGTATAAATCGCATAAAAAACAGGATAACGATTTTGATATAACTCGTTCACAAACTTACCTTGCATTCTTACAGGAAAAATATGACCATCTGTATGGCAAAAACGGAAAACTACTTCAAAAGTTTCTCTTTTAGAAATTGCTTCTTCCAATGTATCGATTACTATTTGCAAATCATCTTGTAATACTGGTGAAAGAACATTAAAGTCTTTAGATGAAACAGATTGTGCAGAATATCCAGTGAATTCAAGCATCTTTTGATTAAAATAAAGTAATTTTAAATTTTCCATGCATGCAAATTTGACAACACCATCAGTAGCCATTTCTAATAATACCTTTACATCTCTAGGGTCTATGTGAAATGACATACTATCAATAGAATCATCTGAGAATACATGATAAGAATTTTTCCCATGACTTTTTGCATAATAAAGTGCTTGGTCTGCTTTTTCATATAACTCAGAATATACATAACCATGTTCAGGATACATTGCTACACCAATACTACATGTAATAGAAAAATCCATGTGCCCAGCAAATCTTTTTTGATTAATTTTAGAGCAAAAACGCTCTAATTTCTCTATAAGTACATAGTTATTAGTGCTAAAGTTTTTTATCAATACTACAAACTCATCTCCACCAATACGACCTACAATATCATCCTCACGAAATTGAGATTTCAATTCCAATGCAAACTCACTTATAACAAAATCTCCAAATGCATGGCCATACTTATCATTTACATTTTTAAAATCATCAATATCAAATATTAGAAAAACATGTTCTGAATCTTGATTATTTTTGTTTTCTAAAAATGAGCTAATAAATTCTTCTATTACACCCTTATTGTAAAGTCCAGTAAGAGAATCGCGTTGTGAACGTTCAAGGAGCAACAATTCTCTATTTTTCTCTTCGTCTATATTTTTACGATAAGATATCATACGAACAGATTCATCTGATGTCCAAAAGAAAATTCGTGCATTAATTCTAATCCAGTGATAATTTTTCTCATCGGTCTTAATTAAAAAATCATAGCTCATATTATTAATTCCGCTATTATAACACTTAATAACATTTTCTGGTAAGAATGTATCTAAGTAATCCTGTGCATACTCTTCTTTGATTTGTTCTTTAGCAATTGTATGTAGTGCTTCATCATATGGTGTATCAAGCCCTAAACCAAACTCATGAAAATATCTATTTGAATCTTCACAGCCAGCTCTATTATTAGTAACATCAATCTCAAAAATATTTTCATAAAGTTCGTCAGTAGATTGACTTAGCATCTTTTGATATTCTAATTTCTGTGAAACACTAAGCTTCATAATTTGACTTTTATACTTCTTAAGGACACGTGTAATTGTAAAAAGCACAAATATTATAATCAAAATTATAACTGCAATTCCTTTTAGAAATTGTGTTTGAAGTTGCTTACTCATTATAGTCAAATCATTTTCTAAAACAAGGTGCCATTTTAAACTGGGTATATATTGATATACAATGTAAGTTTTTGATTTTGCAGATGAATGCCAAAAACTCCTTTGCTCTTTTTTATTGTTTAATATTAAGTTTTTTGAATCAGATAAATCACTACTAGAATTTTCAAAGAAATTTATATGCTCATAACCAGTTTTGTCTGATGTTAATTGTACAACGCCTTTATCATCAATTAAACATGCTACAACATCAAATTTGTCATCATATTCTTTAAGCAAGCTTTGTAATGAATTAACCTTTAATCCAACGCCTATAATTCCCATAGTTGACCCATCATCATCTTTTATCTTACAGTTTACAAATACTGTAATACTGTTATTACTTGCTTCATCATTATCAACATTTAATGAATATTCATCATTATTCTTTAAGAAATTATAATACCATTGATTTTCTGAATTCTTAACACTAAGATTTCTATCAAGCCCATTAAAATGATAATAATTATTCGTTTTGGTTGATACTAGAAAAACAGAATCATATGAGTATTTATTTCTGTATGCATTTAAGTAATCTTGTAACTTATAAATAAATTCCTCATCATTTATATGTTCTTTCTCTCCATCTAAAAAGTTTTTCAGTAAGCTATCATTTGCCATGGTAAGAGATACATTTATAGGTTCTGAAAGGAGTTTATCTATCTGATAATAAATACCTTCAGCGGCCAATGTAGATACATGCTCAATATCATTTTTAAAAATATTGGTATTAGATTGGTAGCCAATTACAGAAGTAGCTACAAAACCAAGAGTAATAATAATACAAACAATAGCATTTGTATGTAAAAGTGTATTTTTTTTCATAATATCTTCCCTCTTTAACCCTCATTTTGGCTTCATTGTATTTTCACCTTCTTTAAATATAATTATTTCAAGTAGTAAACTCTTTAAAACTTTAAATTTTTTATATTAATCTATTACTTTTTCTAAAACAACAGTAATATACAGATACATCATCTAAAAATATATGTTAAAACACTCAAATCATTCTACTAATATAAATGAATTATATGAGTTTTATTATCAATATATATTAATATAATAGATAAAGCACATCTAAAGCACATCATTAAAATTAAAATTCTAAAAAGATTTATATTTTTTCACAATAAATTATTTATCTTTCACAATAACACTGATTAAAAGTTTTTTGATATAACATTCCTGTAGTCAGTTCTGCCCAACTATAATTTGTCATATACTCTCCAGCATATGTATTAACTGCCATCATATCCCATCTCAACATATTGTAATAATCGCATTCAAATTCTGTAATATCTACTGCTATACTATTCCATTTTTTAATTATTATATGTTCAATCTTTGCATCTTTCATAGTTTTCATCATATTTGATATTACTGTTTGTGTTTGATTTTGTAACGAGCGGTTATATTCCTTATCTTCCCAAAGTACTGCTGCTATTTCAGCTATAGTTGCACTTGCTCCTTTTCTATCTACTAAATAAGCAAGTAATTCTTTTGATTTTGCTCTAGTAAATATTAAGGGTTTTTTATCTACAAATACCTCAAAATTGCCAAATGTATGAATAAAAACACTATTTTTTGATTTCAAAGTAATGGGTGTACGTAAATTTTCTATTTCTTTCTTTATTCTTTCTACTGTTACAGGCTTAAGAAGATAGCCACTAGCATGTATTGAAAAAGCATCTACTGCATATTCTGAGTAACCAGTTACAAATATAATATTTATATTTGGCAAAATATCTTTAGCTAGTAGTGCAAACTCTAACCCATTCATGCCATACATCTCAATATCAAGAAATGCAATATCTACATGATGTTCTTTTAAGTAATCTAATGCAGATTGAGGTTCATCAAAAAGAGTAATTCCTTCAATCCCAGAAATATTTTCCAACTTTTCATTCATATTCTTAAGAGCAATTGGCTCATCATCTACAACAATTATATTCATAAATTGACTCCTTTCCAATAGGTATGATTATTGTCACTATTGTCCCTTTTCCTATACAACTTTCTATAGTTAAACTTCCATTACACTGTGTCTTTAATCGCCTTTTTACATTTTTAATCCCAACATGACTTTTTCCATCATTCATTTTTTCGAGTGCTTTAAATCCTACCCCATCATCTTTTATAATAATATAAATATTTTCTTTATCTTTTAAAGTTGATACTACGATTGTTCCTCCTTCTTTCTTCTTTGTAATGCCATGTCGTATTGCATTTTCAACAATTGGTTGTATGGTGAGAACAGGAATAGAAAAATCTGTAGCAAGGAGTTCATACTTAATTTTTATACGCTCTCCAAAACGTAATAACTCTATACATAAATAATTTTTTAAATGAGATAATTCCTTATCAAATGGAATTAATTTTTTTTGTGTAAGAGAATCCATATTTCCACGGAGATAAGAAGAAAATTTCTCTATTGCTTCACATGCCCTATTAGAATCATGTTTACACAAATACTGAATAGTATTAAGTGCATTATACAAAAAATGTGGTTGTATTTGACTAAGCATTATAGAAATCCGATTTTCCATCAATTCATTCTCCAATTTCTTTTGAAGTTTCTCTTTTCTTTTTATAGAAAACATAATATGTCCAATTTGAAATACAATAGTAGTTAAAAAACCTACACAAAAAAAAGGTAAATCTTGAATATATATAGTATAATAGTTTACTATTTCCATAATACCACCAATAACTACTGGTAAGTATTCAAACAGTGCTATTTTGGCATCAATATCTCTATGTAATACAATTTCTATAACTAGACATCCTATACCAAGTAGTACAATTAAAATACAAATCATATTTTGCACTATAAGGAATTCATGTAAATCATATATTCGTAATACTTGGAGAATAACACAAAGTAATATGCTAGTCATTAGCCCATATGCACCTATATTTATAACTTTCAATCTCCATCCAGTTAAGTAAGTAGCTAGATATAGAATGTAGAAAGTAGGAAGAAAAAATTGTGTCAGTAACTCCAAAATACTAACCAGAGTTGGAGATTGAATGATAAAGGTTAGCACATTAAAATCTGCTAGACACCAAATTCCTCCAGCTATAGCAAACCATGATAATAAAAAAATCTGACGTGTTAGGTCACTTTTCAAAAAAAATAAAATAATACTTGCAATTAAACCAAATAGTCCAAAAGATATTGTTAACATAGTGAACATAAGACCAAGCTTGTTTTCATGAAGCACGCTAACAATTAAGTCTCCTTTAGAACCAATCTGCATTTCCTGAACCTCCCATGACTAAAGTCACAGGGTTCCTGCTTCATAGAATTTTGCATACTAAAATATGTCTTACTAATTCTCCACAGGCTATCCCCGTAGTTCCTACGGTTCTTACATACGTTATCTATTTTAAACTGTTATTAGTCTTAATCCTTCTTTTAATATATTTATACTTGCATTTATATCTCTATCATGAGTTTCATTACAACAAGGACAAATCCATTCTCTTATACTTAAATTCTTCATTTCCTCGTTTTTATACCCACATTTATTGCATATTTGTGAACTTGCAAATAATTTACCTAC
>NZ_AVHW01000049.1 GCF_000449425.2 Clostridioides difficile CD160 | reverse complement strand
TTTTTGAGGTTGTCGTTCACATAAGTTCGCTACTACCTATGCAGTTCTCTTATGAACTTCTTACATTTCATGAAGCACAGACTATATCTTATCCTTCGCTTATCGTTAAGGTCTACCCACTTCCACTACCATAGTAGTGTACTTCCCTCAGGAGGAATAGTCGTTGAAGTTTCTCCTATTCGGAGTTTACCTGCTGATTGCCCATTTTAAAGTACTTAGGGTTTAACCTTATACCATCTAACCAATTTTTTCTACTTTCGTAACTTTCACACTTAGGTTTATTTCATCCTTATGTTTTAGTTTGGTTAGCTTTAGGGGTTTCCAGCAATTCAAGTAGTATTGGATAGGTTCTCTCCTATCTCTACATATAAGTTTCCCTATACGCTGACTACTTTAGCTACTAACTCATGACTAAAGTCACAAGTGTGTGTAGCTATTTTTTAATCAAAAAAACATACTAATTGTAATGCTCTACCACTAGAGTACACTCGTTGTATGGTTATTTCTACTAACTCATTGGTTGATATGCCACTTGATTTGAATCCTGTCCACAGATGCCCTGTAGACCTAGTCAGTGTATTACTTGAATTTATTCTATCAGTAGAAAATACTTCCTTATCGGATACACGAATATTAACGTTCAAGTGACTGATATGTAATAAAAGAGTTTGCCCTACTGGAATATCTCTACTAAAATGACCACGTAAATAAATAGACTCTTTTCTTATATTCTTAAGTGAGTCTACATCAATAAAAGGTTTAAATTCCATTGATTTAGGTATTTGATACTCTCCAATAAATGAAACAGGAGTAAGATTACTTTTAAAATTTGAATTATTATCTGCTCTTGAAGCACAAATAAGTAGTAATATCACTGACAAAGTTAATATTATTGGTAAATAAAATGTATTACACCTAAATGTTTTCTTTCCCACAATAGCTTCCTCCATAAAATACATACTAATTTTATTATATATTTAAATATATGATAAAATTATATAATTTAAAAACATTTATTTAAATATAATATATTATTTTATCCCTTCATTATATCAAACAAACTCAAATAATTATATAAACAATACATATATAAAAATTTATTTTATCAATGCTTTATAATCAATATTTTTTTTCATTATATTAATTCCATATAATGGTAAATTAGTTTTTTCAATTAAAAAGCCACAAGATATATTATCATATCTTGTGGCAAATCTAAATTTTTAAAAATATTTTTATTATTATTTAGATATTATTTCTTTTACTTTGCATACTCTATAGCTCTTGTTTCTCTTATTATACTTACTTTTATTTGTCCAGGATACTCAAGTTCATCCTCTATTTTCTTAGTCATATCTCTAGCTAATAAGTGTATTTCTTCATCATTTATAGCCTCTGGTTTTACCATTATTCTGATTTCTCTACCAGCTTGTATAGCAAATGATTTTTCTACACCTTCATATGAATTAGCTATTTCCTCTAGCTTTTCAAGTCTCTTGATATAAGCTTCTAAAGTTTCTCTTCTAGCACCAGGTCTAGCAGCTGATATTGCATCTGCTGCTGTAACTAATACAGCTTCTACAGTCTGAGGCTCGTAATCTCCATGATGAGTACTCATTGCATGTATAACTTCTTTAGACTCTTTATAACGTCTAAGTAAATCCATACCTATTTCAACATGCGTACCTTCCATTTCATGGTCTACAGCCTTACCTATATCATGTAATAAGCCTGCTCTTTTTGCTAATCTAATATCTGCTCCTATTTCAGCAGCCATTATGCCAGCTATATGAGCAACTTCTATAGAGTGTTTAAGAACATTTTGTCCATAACTAGTTCTATAGTTAAGTCTACCTAATAATCTTATTAGTTCTGGATGAATTCCATGTACACTAGTTTCAAATGCAGCTTGTTCACCATATTCTTTTATAATATTGTCAACTTCTTTTCTTGCCTTTTCAACCATTTCTTCAATTCTAGCTGGATGTATTCTTCCATCTGCTATTAGTTTTTCTAGAGCAATCCTTGCAATCTCTCTTCTTATTGGATCAAAGCCTGATAAAATTACAGCTTCTGGAGTGTCATCTATTATAAGGTCTATACCTGTTAAAGTTTCTAAAGTCCTTATATTTCTACCTTCTCTACCAATTATTCTACCTTTCATTTCATCATTAGGTAAGTTTACTACTGTTACAGTAGTTTCAGCTACGTGATCTGCTGCACATTTTTGAATTGCATATCCTATAATTTCTCTTGATTTCTTATCAGCTTCTTCTTTAGCTTGACTTTCTATCTCTTTTATCATTATAGACATTTCACGTCTTACATCTCTCTCTGCATTTGTTAAAATTATTTCTTTAGCCTTATCAGAAGTAATTCCTGATATACTTTCTAATTTTTCCAATTGCTGAGATTTTATTACTTCAACTTCTTCTTCTTTCTTTTCAACTACCTTTAATTTTTCACTTAGGTTTAATTCTTTAGATTCTAAATTTTGTAATTTTCTATCTAAGACTTCTTCTTTTTGTACTACTCTTTTTTCATACTTTTGTACTTCTGTTCTTCTTTCTCTGTTTTCTCTTTCAGCTTCTGTTCTCCACTTATGGATCTCTTCTTTAGCTTCTAATAATTTTTCTTTTTGTACTGTTTCTGAGTCGTGGTGTGCTTTATCTATTATTTCTTTGGCCAAGTTTTCAGCTTGTCCAAGTTTTGCTTCAGATATATTCTTTCTAACAAAATATCCAGCTATAATACCAACAGCTGCACCTATTACAATAATTACTACACTATCTATGACATCCACCTCCTTCGTTAATAATCCCAAAATGTCATCACTATGATTAAAAAATATTCCTAATAATTAAAATTAAATTTAGATATTTTATCCTCACTTAATTTTATAATTTTTTCAACATTGTGTCAAGCTAATAGGGAGCGTGGCATGTCTTTAATTACTAGTTATTTTTTTGTATTTTTACTTCTTCTTCTACAATTTCTTTTGATACTGAGTTACTTGATTCTTCACTTTCTCCAGTTAAGTTGTAAAATGTTCTAACTTTCTCGTCTATTTCATTAGTTAAATCTAAATTATCTTCCAAGAATTTTTTAACATTTTCTCTTCCTTGTCCAAGTTTAGTATCATTGTAACTATACCATGAACCTGATTTTTTAACTATATCTACATCAGCAGCTATATCCAGAAGGTCTCCAATTTTTGAAATACCCTCTCCATACATTATATCAAATTCAGCTTGTTTAAATGGTGGTGCTACTTTGTTTTTAACAACTTTGACTCTCGTTCTACTTCCTATGACTTTGTCACCTTGTTTTATTGTATCTATTTTTCTAACATCCAGTCTAACTGATGAGTAAAACTTTAGTGCACGTCCTCCAGTAGTAGTTTCTGGATTTCCAAACATTATTCCTACTTTCTCTCTTAACTGGTTTATAAATATAGCAACACAATTTGATTTTTTGATTGAACCAGTTAACTTTCTAAGTGCTTGAGACATAAGTCTAGCTTGTAAACCTACATGAGAATCACCCATATCTCCATCTATTTCAGCTTTTGGAACTAATGCTGCTACTGAGTCTATTACTATTATATCTATCGCTCCACTTCTTATTAATGCCTCTGCTATTTCTAAAGCTTGTTCACCTGTATCTGGTTGAGATATTATTAGGTTATCAACATCCACACCCAATGCTTTTGCATATACTGGGTCAAGTGCATGTTCTGCATCTATAAATGCGGCTATTCCGCCCTCTTTTTGAGCTGATGCTACACAACTAAGTGCGACAGTAGTTTTACCAGAAGATTCTGGTCCATATACTTCAACTATTCTCCCTCTAGGTAGACCTCCTATACCAATAGCTATATCTAAACCAATTGCTCCTGTTGATATAACATCTATAGACATAGACGTTGCTTCTCCCAATTTCATTACTGAACCTTTACCAAAATCTTTTTCAATTTTACCTAAAGCTTCATTCAACGCTTTTAATTTTTCTTGATCTACACTCATCTCTATACCATCCCTTCATTTATCTACAAACATTTGTTCTCTTGTTATATATTAATTATATAACATAAATCAAACCTAGTCAATTTAAAAACGCTACTAATGATTATATTTTTATTCATTACATTTTATTTATAAACCATTATTAATAATTATATACACAAAAGAAAATATTCTTAAAATGAAAAGAGGTATACTATAATAGTATACCCTTTTTTACATTTTTAAAATTTTAAGT
>NZ_AVHW01000048.1 GCF_000449425.2 Clostridioides difficile CD160 | reverse complement strand
TTAATTTTTATTTATATTATTTTTATTTAGAGGACATAAAAAGCTCTTTATTTTTATATAGGTATTCCCATCCAGAATATAAGGTAAGTAGAGTTGCTATAAGTATGAGAATTCCACCTATATTTAATATTAATCCACTCTCAAACTGAGCCCCTAATAATAAAAATACTATTGACACCATCTGAGTTATCGTTTTAAGTTTTCCACTGTTGCCAGCTGCTATTACTTTTCCATCAGCTGCTGCTATAGCCCTTAATATGCTGACGGTAAGCTCCCTAGCTACTATTATAATTACCATCCAACTACTTACAAGATGGTCTTCTATCATACATGTAAGTGCTGAAATAACTAATAGCTTATCTGCTAATGGGTCCATAAACTTTCCAAAGTCAGTAACTAAGTTGTATTTTCTAGCTATTTTTCCATCTAACGCATCAGTAATTGAAGCTATTATAAAAATAATACAAGCTATTAAAAACTTATTTGGTACATTGAGTAACATAATTAAAACAAATACTGGTATTAAAAAGATTCTAAACAAAGTTAATTTGTTAGGCAAGTTCATATAAAACATCTCCCATTAAATCGTATTCCATTGCATCATTTATTTGAACACTTACGAATTCTCCTATTTCAAGATTATCTACACTTTTTACATACACTATGCTGTCAATTTCTTCCGCATCACCTTGTGTTCTTCCTGTATATACATTATCTTCTATCTGTTCTTCTATCAATACATCATATGTCTTTCCTATTTTTTGCTCATTGAGTTCTTCAGATATTTTTTGTTGAATCATCATTAAAGTATCTCTTCTTTGTATCTTTACTTCTTCATCTATATGATTAGGTAATCTATCTGCTGGTGTATCTTCTTCCCTTGAATATGCAAATGCTCCAAGTCTATCAAACTTAACTTCTTTTACGAAGTCCACAAGTTGTTTAAAGTCGTCTTCTGTTTCACCAGGAAATCCTACTATTATCGTTGTTCTAAGTATTGCATCTGGTATATTGCTTCTTATAAGATTAATTTTATTTAATATATCTTCTTTACTAGTTTTTCTATTCATTAATTTTAAAATATTATTACTTGCATGTTGAATTGGCATGTCAAAGTAACTACATATATTATCATGCTTTTTTATAACTTGTACTAATTCTTCTGTTATAGATTCTGGATATGAATACATAACTCTTATCCACTTAAATCCATCTATTTTTGCAAGTTCTTCTAAAAGTTCTGGCAATTTTTCTTTTCCATATAAATCAAAACCATATTTTGTTGTATCTTGCGCTATAACTACAAGTTCTTTTACTCCAGATTCAGCTAGTTTATTAGCTTCTTTAATTATATCTTCAAATTTTCTACTTCTATATTTACCTCTTAATTTTGGTATTATACAATAAGTACAATTATTAGAACATCCTTCTCCAATTTTTAAATATGCCATATAACTAGGTGTAGATAGGTATCTTGGTAAATCTTCATTAAACACAAACTCTATATCATCAAGACTTACAATTTGATGTTTTTCACTTAATTCTTTAAGTATCTCATCTATGTTCTGATAGCTTCCTGTACCTACTATAGCATCTATTTCTGGAATTTCAGCTTTTAATTCTTCAGAATATCTTTGTGCCAAACACCCTGTTACTATCAGTAACTTTAAGTTTCCAGTTTGTTTTAATTCAGCAAATTCTATTATTGTATCTATTGATTCTTGTTTAGCTGATTCTATAAACCCACATGTGTTTACTATGATTACATCAGCTTCTTCAAAATCTCCAATTAATTTATAGCCTTTTTTATTTAAAATTCCCATCATTATTTCTGCATCCACTAAATTTTTTGAGCATCCTAATGATTCTAATGCTATTTTTAACATTCCTTATCTCCTTCCAATATGCTCTCATATAAGTCTATAACATCTTCTAAAGCTTTTTGTGTATCATTAAAACTTATAACTTTATTGTACTTATATTTCTCTACTGAATGCATATAAAGTGGGTCGTAGTATTCTAAAAGGTATCTTTTTACAAGCTCTTTATATTTACCTGATTCTAATAATTCAATATAATCATCTACTACTTTATGACCCAATCTTTTTCTAAATTTATTTATACATTCTTTTAAGACCTCTATATTATCCTTATCATAAATATAGTCTCTACAAAGTCTATTAACTCTATTTTCAATATTACATTCTAATAGTATATGATGCCCTTCTCGTATCATTGCATCAAAAATCTCATTTGGAACTGTGACACTTCCAACTCGTTTACTTTCACTTTCAACAAATATATAATTCTTCTTTGAGAAAAATATACTTTCAAACAACTTAGTTTCAAAATTCTTTTGAGATGGTGGCTTTTTATCAAATGTTATAAAACCAAAAGTAGAACCACTATTTTTAGCTATACCTTCCAAATCTAGTACATCTATTCCTTTTTCCTCTAATAGATGTAATAAATCAGTCTTTCCTACCCCAGTCAATCCATGAACAGATACAAAGTTTTTTGTATCCATTACATTCCTTAAATACTCTAAAACAAAGTTTCTATATGCCTTATATCCACCTTCAAGTTGATATACATTTACACCTAATGAGGATAATACATTTACTATACTTCCACTTCTCATACCACCTCTTGCACAATATATAACGATATTATCATAATTTGTTGCAAGATTTGCTGCTTGTAGATACATATCTTTTAACTTATACGAGACATAGTCAAAACCCTTTTGTATTGCTTCATGTTTTCCTTGCATTTTGTAGATTGTTCCAACTTCATTATGCTCATTATTTTTAAAAATAGGCATATTAATCGCATTTAATATATGGTCTTCTTCATATTCACCTTCTGTTCTTACATCTACAAATATTACTTTATCTAGCTTAAGTGCTTCTTCTATTTTTATAACTGACAATTCTATTCACCTTCTAAATTCTGCAAATCTTGTTTGCTTATTAATACCTTTCTTGGTTTACTTCCCTCGCTTGCTCCAATTATTCCTCTTTCTTCCATAGAATCTATAAGTCTAGCTGCTCTATTAAATCCTATTTTAAATCTTCTTTGTAACATAGAAGCAGATGCTTGACCACTCTCCACGACAAATTCTATGGCTTCACTCAAGAATTCATCCTCATCGCTACTCTTTGAAGTATTAACCTTAGATATAGTTTCAATTATATCTTCTTCGTATTTTATTCCATCTTTAACCTGACTTTTTACGAAATCAATTACTTTTTCTGACTCACTCTCTGATATGAATGCACCTTGAAGTCTAACTGGCTTTGCTGCTCCAAGTGGGTAAAACAACATATCTCCTTTACCTAGAAGTTTCTCTGCACCACCCATATCAAGTATTGTTCTTGAATCAGTTTGAGATGATACTGCAAATGCTATTCTAGATGGTATATTAGCTTTTATAACTCCTGTTATAACGTCAACAGATGGTCTTTGAGTTGCTACAATCAAGTGCATTCCAGCAGCTCTTGCCATTTGAGCTAGTCTACAAATATAGTCTTCTACATCATTTGCACTTGCCATCATTAAGTCTGCCAACTCGTCTATTATTATTACTATTTTAGGTAATTTTTCTTCTGATTTTTCATTATAGCTTGTTACATCCTTTACTTGAGCATCTGCAAATAGTTTATATCTTCTATTCATCTCAGTAACTGCCCAGTTTAAAGCATTAGCTGCCTTTTTAGGGTCAGTAACTACTGGTATTAGTAGATGTGGTATTCCATTATAATTTGCAAGTTCAACTACTTTTGGGTCTATTAATAGTAATTTTACTTCATCAGGATTTGCTTTATATAATATACTACTTATTAATGTGTTTACGCATACACTCTTCCCTGAACCTGTAGAACCAGCTATTAGTAAGTGTGGCATCTTACCTATATCTCCAATTATAATTTTACCTGCTACATCTTTTCCAAGTCCCATTGCAAGAGGAGAATTAAAACTATTGAATTCTTCACTTTCTAGAACTTCTCTTACTCCAACCATTTGAGCCTCTTCATTTGGAACTTCTATTCCAATTGCACTTTTCCCAGGAATCGGTGCTTCAATTCTTATGCTTTTAGCTGCTAGGCTTAAAGCTATATCATCAGTTAAATTTACAATTTTACTTACTTTAACACCAGGGCTTGGCTGTATCTCATATCTCGTTATAGTAGGTCCAACTGTAACTTGATTAATTTTCGCTTCTACTCCAAAATCCGATAGTGTCTTTTCTAAAAGAGAAGCATTTTTTAATACTTTCTTTTTACCATTTTCATCAGATTTCTTGTTTACTTTATTTAAAAGCTCAATACTAGGCTTTTTGTAGTTTGAATAATCCTCATTAACTGACTCTGCTATAATGCTCATAGGTTGAGTTTTTTCTATATTCAAGTTCGGTTTGTTTATATCAACTTTTTTTTCTGGTTTAGTATCTACAACTGGACTTTCATTTGTAGCTTTTTGTAATTCTTTTAAAACATCTAACTCTGGCATACTTTGAGTACCTTCTAATATTTCTAAATACTCGTCTTCTGCTTTATTAAATCCAACTATTTTGATAGTCTTATCATCTACACCATCAGTATTCTCTTCTTCAAAATATTCTTCTTCATCCTCATTATTACTACCTTTTGACATTAACCCTTTAAAGAATCCTGGCTTCTTATTTATAGTAGTATCATCTACTTCGTCAGTCATCATATCTATTGCAGATTTCTTCATATTTGCAATTTTATCTTTAAATGTTAAATTGCTATCTTTTGATGCTTTAGATTTTGATTTTGCATTGGATACCAAGTCTTTTATAGAAATATTAAATATAAACATGATAGAAAGTATAAGGGCAAATATGCTTATTAACCATCCACCTGCTATACCAAATATTTTACTCATATAATAAGCAATCGTAGTTGCTATCAAGCCACTACCTTGTCCACTTACACCCATTTTCATAATATCATCAAACATGTTACCTTTTAGTGGGCTATCCACAGGAAGAGTTCCTGCATTTAATAATCCATAAAATACAAATATAAATAAAATAATTATGTAGTATAATTTAGTCTTTCTTAGCCTATATATATATTCATTTCCATCAAAAAATCCTAAAAGTCCTGTTATGATTACTATAAATGGTATTGCTATAGAAAGTCCTCCAAATAGTCCTTTAAAAAGATTCTGCATTAACACAGGTATCCATCCCATAGAGTTAGAATTTAAACTATATAATAAAAATACACCTACAAATATTGTTATTAAATTATGATATTCTGCGTTAAAACTTAAGGTATTTACCTTCTTTTTTTTCTTCTTTTTCGTGGCCATTAATATCACTCCTTATTTTTAGCAAGTTTTACCCCTTCACAGCAAAAAGTGCTAATGCCTTAACACTAACACTCCTACTTTATTACATCATTATATCATAAATTTTATTATTTAAACAAACTTTAATCATTATTTTTTTCTTCATCAGATTCTTTTATAAGCTCTTTTAATTTTTTAAGAGCTTCCTTCAATCCTCCAACTTCATCTATAAGCCCATAATCTACTGCTTCTTTTCCTATTAATACACTACCGACATCACTTATAAGCTCATCTTTTTCATGCATAAGTTTCTCAAGTACATCTTTTTTAATATTTGAGGTTCTTATTATAAATTGAATTATTCTATCTTGCATCTTTTTAAAATACTCAAAAGTTTCATTTATACCAATCACAAGACCAGTAGTTCTCACAGGATGTATAATCATGGTTGCTGTTGGTGCTATAAATGAGTAATCTCCTGCTGTAGCAAGAGGAACACCTATACTATGGCTTCCACCTAAAACAAGAGTAACTACTTTTTTAGATGTACTGTTTAAAAGTTCTGCAATAGCTAGACCTGCCTCAATATCTCCTCCAACAGTGTTTAAAACTACTAGTACTCCTTTAATATCATTACTTTCCTCAATTGAGTATAACATTGGAATTATATGTTCATATTTTGTAGCTTTTTTTTGAGGATTTCCTATAAAATGTCCTTCAATTTCTCCAATTATGGTTATACACTGAGTATCCTTAGAGGGTTGAAGTGGCATTTCATTAGTCCCAAATTGCTTTATACATTCTCTTTCTTCACAACTAGATTCTCTTCTACAACTATCTTTATCAAATGTTTCATTATCTTCTCTATAATCTTTCATAAAAAAACTCCTATCAAAATCATATTTAACTTAGTTTTACCAAATAAATCAAATATATTAAGATATACATAAAATTATTAAAATTTGAATAAAAATAATTGTATTATAGTATTTATTTTACATAAAATTGTTGATGTATTGCATGTACTGCTGTGTGCATATCTTCTTCACTAACTAAACAAGATATAGTCATATTTGAGTCTGATGTTTGTAAAAGAGATACTCCTGCCTTTGATAAGCCTCTAACTACCTTTGACATGATACCAGACATTTCATCTGCGATTCTTGAACATATCAATGTAACTTTAGCACAATCTCTATTTACTTCATAATCTAATTCAAATTTATCTAGTATCTCTTTTAATGCTTTTATATCAGCATCTTCAATAACAAATGCTTTTTCTGATATAAAGAAGTTTATCATATCTATATTTATAAGTTTATTTTCTATCTCATTTAATACTTCTGTAAACACTTCTTCTGCTGATTTAATCTTAACTTGCGCTACACTATCTTTATTTGCAACAGCAACGTTAAAGTCTTTTTCTTGTTCATATTCTATATTTTCTTCTAAGTGTCTACATAAAGAACCTATTTTTGTCCCTTCAAAAGTTGGGTTCATTGTATTTTTTATAGCTAAAGTTATATTTCCACTTTTAGCTAATTGTACTGCTCTTGGGTGTATTACCTTTGCACCTTTGTCAGCCATTTGGAATACTTCTTCATAATCTATAAAACTTAATACTTTAGCATTTGGTTCTACTCTAGGGTCTGCTGTCATTATACCATCTACATCAGTATAAATTTCAACTGTTTCACATTCCAAAGCTTTACCAATAGCAACTGCTGACGTATCACTTCCTCCTCTTCCAAGAGTAGTTATTTCTCCATCATCTGTTACACCTTGGAATCCAGCTATAACTACAACTTTCCCATTATCTAAAGCTCTTTTTACTTTCTTAGGATTTATATATTTTATTTTTGCATTAGAATATTCATCACTTGTAATTATACCTGCTTGTTGACCAGTAAAGAAAACAGATTCTATACCTTGTGCATTCAATAAATTAGCAAGAATTGTTCCTGATATTATTTCACCACAAGACATTATTAAATCAAGCTCCCTTTTATTTGGTTCATCGTTTACTGCACTACACAAGTTTATAAGTGTGTCTGTTGCATATGGAGCTCCTTTTCTACCCATTGCTGAAACTACTAGTACTAATTGTAATTCTTCATCATTCTCTTTGTATGCTTTTACTATTTTACATACTTCATTCATTTTTTCATATGATTCTACTGATGTCCCACCAAACTTTTGCACTAAAATACTCATTTTTTCCTCCTAAATATATCCCTCATATTCTATAATTATCATGTCATTACCTATTTTTTTTACATTTCTCCATGGTACTTCTAAAAATGACTTATCTTTTCTTCTGGCAAAAAAACCTTTTTCTTTTGGAATTAAAAGCGCTAATATACCGCCTGTAGTTTCATCTAGTATAAGGTCACATTCTCCAATGACCCCCAATCTTTCTCCTGTGACCAAGTTAACTATTTCCTTACCTGCTATTTCAGATAAATTCATATTTTATTACCTCCAGAGATTTACTTTTTAAGATATCAATCCAAATGTAGAATATTTTCTACATCTCTTCCAACTATACATGTACCAATATTTTCGATATTGAATACCTTATCAACAACTTTCTTTACTAAATTGATATCAACATTATTTATACACTCAAGTATTTCATCTGTAGTTTTTACTTTTTTACTAAGTAACATAGATTTACCAGTAGACATCATTCTACTGCTAGTACTTTCTAAATCCAATATATAATTGCCTTTTAATTGTTCCTTACTTTCATATATTTCTTTTTCTGTAAGATAGTTTTTCCTTATGTTTTCAATTTCCTCTTTTATTAAATTATAAACATCTTGCAGATTTTCTGTACTCATACTTGCAAATATGCCTAATTCTCCACATTTTCTGTATAATGTCTGTGATGAGTATATGGAATATACTAAACCTTTTTCCTCCCTTATTTTCTGAAAAAGTCTTGAGCTTATACTTCCACCAAAAATATTATTTACTACTGCCATTGAATATACTTCGTCATCATTTTCAAATGGAATACCTTTTAAGCACATAGCTAAGTTTACCTGTTCAGTATCTTTATTTTTTGATATAAAACAAGGATTGAATTTAGCCTCGTTTATTTCTATATTCAATTTTTTCTTTTCCCAGTGTCCAAATTTCGATTTGATTTTATCTACCATATCATCAAAATTAAAGTTTCCAGCTATAGAAATAACAGCGTTATTTGGAATATAATACTTGTTTAAGTATTCTAACATTGATTCCCTAGTTATATTGTATAGAGAATCTTTTGTCCCAATTATATTCATTCCTAAACCATCATTAGCATATATATTTTCTACTAATAAATCATAAGATAAGTCATCTGGAGAATCTTCGTACATCTTAAGTTCTTCCAATATTATAAGTCTTTCCTTATCTATATCATTTTTATCAAATTTAGAATTTAGTATCATATCACTTAATACATCAATTCCTGTATCTATATGCTCATCTATTAATTTTACATAATAACATGTACATTCTTTACTTGTAAATGCATTTATTTGCCCACCCAAATTGTCTATTGAACTAGCAATCTCCTTTGATGTTCTGTTTTTGGTTCCTTTAAACATCATATGCTCTATAAAATGAGAAGTTCCACTCACCTGTGCTTCTTCTATCCTAGAGCCTGCATTTATCCAAATACCTAATGTTATTGACTTTAGATATGGTATTTCTTCACCAATTATTGTAAGCCCATTTTCCAGTATTTTTGTCTTATACATTACATTCTCCTAAAAATTTATTCTTTGTTTTATATTGGATTATTGAAAACACTATATTTTAATTATATTTATTTTTATATGTATTACATTATAAGTCAGTCTTTTAATTAATTCAACTACAACTTATACAATCTTAATCAAATATTTACACTTTGTCTATTTAAAAACATCACTGAGTTTACCTGGTTTTAATCCTTTCTCCCTTACAATTGCTATAATATCATCTATACATTTTGTCGTTGCATCGGTTGGGTGCATTAAGATTATACTATTATCTTTAATATCTTTTTTCTTCATTCTATCAATTATTACTTCTGGTTGGTCTTTATACTTCCAGTCTATAGTGTCAGCATCCCATTTTATTGAGGTATATCCTAATGCTTTAGCTGCTTTTACTGTCTCTGGACCGAAAGAACCTGCTGGTGCTTGAAAAAATTTAGTTTTTTCACCTATGATTTCTTCAATTATTTTTTTAGATGTCTCTATTTGTTCATAATTATCTTCATATGATAATGTCGAATAATCTAAATGTTTGTATCCATGATTGCCTATTTCATGTCCCTGTTTTTTTATCTTTAATAATTCATCCTTATTCTTTTCTGCCCACTTACCTGTTACATTAAAAGTAATTTTTACATCTTCCTTTTTAAGAGTCTCTAAAATAGATTCCACATACTCTGTTTCCCATCCAAGGTCTATATTACAAGTTAATGCAACATATCCACTTTTATCTTTTGTGCCTCTTTCATATGGTAAATCTACCCCATTAAAGAAGTTGAATACTGGTTTATTATTAAACATTTTTAATACCATTACTCCTCCTGATAGCCCTAATAATAAAACTAAAATTAGTATTATTATTTTCTTGAGTTTACTCTTGTTAAGTACCATCATTATCATTAAAACTCCCCCTAATTATGTACAAATTGTTTCTTATTTAATACTATTAAAAGAAAGCTTTATTTATGCACTAAATATGATGTAAATACTTTTTTACATGTCAATATAATATATATCATTTAAGAAGATATATATTTACATTAAAAAAAGCAAAATCATAAGATTTTGCCTTTAATTATTTATTATATTATTTATTTTTATGTTCTGGTTTTGGTAAAAGAACTTTTCTTGATAAATTAACTCTTCCTTTTTCATCTATTTCTGTAACTTTAACTTCAACTTCATCTCCTATATTTAATACATCTTCAACTTTAGCAACTCTTTCATGAGCTATATGAGATATATGAAGTAATCCTTCTTTTCCTGGAAGTATTTCAATAAATGCACCAAAGTTCATTATTCTGCTTACTTTACCTTTATAAGTTTTTCCTACTTCTGGTTCGATTACTATATTATTTATAAGTTCTTGAGCTTTCTTAATCATATCAATCTCAATACCTGATATAAATACTTCTCCAGTTTGTTCGATATCTATCTTAACTCCAGTTTCATCTATTATCTTAGTTATTATCTTTCCACCAGGTCCTATTACATCCTTTATTTTATCAGGATTTATTTGCATCTTAACAATCTTAGGTGCATATGGTGAAAGTTCTGGTTTTGGTTGAGATATAGTTTTTCTCATTTCTCCTAGTATATGGATTCTACCTTCTTTAGCTTGTTTTAAAGCTCTTTGTAGAATTTCCTTATCTATACCATCTATTTTTATGTCCATTTGTATTGCTGTTATACCATATTCTGTACCAGCTACTTTAAAGTCCATATCTCCTAAATGGTCTTCCATACCTTGTATATCTGAAAGTACTGCAACCTTACCATCATGTTTTATAAGTCCCATAGCTATACCTGCAACCATATCTTTTATAGGTACACCTGCATCAAGTAAAGATAATGTTGAGCCACATACACTTGCTTGAGATGTAGAACCATTTGAACTTAATACCTCAGAAACTAATCTAATAGCATAAGGGAAGTCTTCTTGAGATGGTATTACTGGTAATAAAGCTCTTTCTGCTAAAGCACCATGTCCTATTTCTCTTCTTCCTGGTCCTCTTGATGGTCTAGCTTCCCCAACACTATATGCTGGGAAATTATAATGATGCATATATCTCTTATTTTCTTCTTCATCTAATCCATCTAACTTTTGAACATCTCCTAAAGCACCTAAAGTAGCCACATTAAGTACTTGAGTTTGACCTCTAGTAAATATAGCTGAACCATGAGCTCTAGGTATCATACCAGTTTCACACCATATAGGTCTTATTTCTTCTAATTTTCTATTATCTGGTCTTACATTTTCATGTACTATAAGCTTTCTTACTTCTTCTTTTATTATATCTTGTAATACTTCTTCTATATCTCCAATATAATCTTCAAAATCTTCAAGAGTTTCTTCAAAGTGAGCTAAAGTTTCTTCTTTAACTCTATCCATATTTTCCATTCTCTCTAATTTTTCAAAAGTTTGAACTGCTTCTTTCATCTTATCAGTTGCAAATTCACGAACTAATTGAGTTATTTCTTCTCCTGCATGGTACAATTCAACGTCTAATTTTTCTTTTCCAACTTCTGCAACTATACCGTCTATAAACTCAACTACTTTTTTGATTTCTTGATGTGCAAATAAAATAGCCTCTAACATCACATCATCAGGAACTTCATCTGCTCCTGCTTCAACCATCATTATTGCTTCTTTTGTACCTGAAACAACTAAGTGCATTGAACTTTTTTCTCTTTGTTCTGCATTTGGATTTACAACAAAGGCACCATCTACAAGACCAACACATACTGAACCAGTTGGTCCATTAAATGGTATGTCTGATATAGAAAGGGCTATAGAAGAACCTATCATTGCGACTATATCTGGTGTGCAGTCTTGGTCTACTGATAAAACAGTTGCAACTACCTGAACATCATTTCTAAATCCTTTTGGGAATAATGGTCTTATTGGTCTATCTATCAATCTTGATGTAAGTATCGCTTTTTCTGAAGGCTTACCTTCTCTTTTTAAAAAGCCTCCTGGTATCTTACCTACAGAGTATAATTTTTCTTCATAATCTACACTTAAAGGAAAGAAGTCTATTCCGTCTCTAGGTTTAGCCGATTTAGTTGTATTCACCATTACCATACTATCACTGTATCTAACTATACAGCTACCACTAGTCATTTCACAAATTTTTCCTATTTCTACAGAAAGTTCTCTTCCTGCAAAATCCATTTTAAATATTTTATGTTCAAACATTAATGCTTGTCCTCCTCTTATTAAAAACACGTATATCACTCTATTTACTATATTATCAAAAATACTATAAATTAACAATATAAAATTATCTTTACACATATATGCAAAAAGCTTATATTACTACTAATTAGAGCAACTTATAGCTAATATATCTGGCCCTGTATGAGAGCAAATAGAAACGCCTCCTCGAGTAAATAACACTCTTCTTGCTTTTATTCTTTTGTTTACTTCTTCTTTTAATATTTCACAATCATGAAGATTATCTCCACAACCTATCGTAACAATTTTTCCTTCTAAAGACCCTTCATTCATCTCTAATATTATATCAACCAATTTACTTGCTATATTCTTTACTCCTCTAACCTTATTTACTAACTTAGCTTCCCCATTATCAAAGAAAAATATAGGCTTTATATTCAACATATTTCCTATCAAAGCAGTTGCCACTGGAACCCTTCCGCTTTGTTTTAAAAAATCAAGTGTATATGGTGCGAAAAGTAATCTCACACTACTACGAGTATTTTCTAATTCTTCTATAATTTCTTCAAATGCCAATCCTTCTTCAAGAAGTTCACATGCTTTTATAACATATTGTCCACTACCAAGAGATAAGTTTCGAGTATCAAATATATGTATTTTTTCATTTTCATCTACATCATTTTTAGCTATCATAGCACTTTGAAAAGTCCCTGATGCATTTGCTGCTCCTGTCATGCAGATTATATGGTATCCATCTTCTACAAACCTATCAAATACTTCCTTAAACTCCATATATGTAGCCTGTGATGTTTTAGGTATTTGCTTAATTTCTTTTACTTTTTTATAAAACTCTTCTTTATTTATATCTACTCCTTCTATATATTCTCTATCATTAAAAATAACTGTAAGTGGAACTATTTCTATATAATCTTTTTCTGATATTTCATCTGGAATATCACATAAACTATCACATACTAACTTTATTTTCAAAATAATATCCTCCTTATTCCAACTAATTATACTGTTATAAAGTTTCTATATTTATATTGTCTTTCCTTTTAAATTAATTATGTATTTATATATTTCTCTAATATTCTTACCCAATATTATTCATTTTATAATTTTTTATAATATATAAACTACTTTTATTATTAACTATTTTACTTTATAATGAATTAACTATAAAAAAGCAGGTATACACTATACCTGCTTTTTTATAAAGAATGAAATTACTTTCTTAATCCTAACTTAGCTATTAATGCTCTATATCCTTCAAGATCTTTTTCTTTTAAGTAAGCTAATAAGTTTCTTCTTCTACCAACCATTTTTAATAGTCCTCTTCTTGAATGGTGGTCTTTCTTATGAGTTTTTAAATGTCCATTTAACTCGTTTATTCTAGCTGTTAATAAAGCTATTTGTACTTCTGGAGAACCAGTATCTCCTTCAACTCTTCCAAATTCTTTGATTATTTCTGACTTGTTTATCATTTAGATTACCTCCGTATTTTTTTAGAAACGCCTATTACTAAGCATTGATTGGAGTATTCAAATGCCGAGTAATGGTTATTTTCCTTAATCATTTTATCATACATTACTTGTTTTTGCAAACATAGTTTTCGTATACATAATTTGTGTCATTAAACAATTGATTTTTTAAGTCATCTATTGAATTAAATTTTCTCTCATCCCTTATTCTTTCCAAAAACTCAACAATTATATTTTTACCATAAATATCTCTGTCAAACTCTAAAATATTGGTTTCAATAGATAAAGATTTTCCATTGACTGTTGGGTTATAGCCTACATTTGTAGCACCAAAATAAGCCTCATCTCCAATATGTACAATAGAAGCATAAATACCTCTCTTTGGAACGAGCATATTGTTCTTAAGGTCAATATTTGCTGTTGGAAATCCCATAGTTCTTCCAAGGTGTTTAGAATGTATAACACACCCTTCTAACTTGTAATTACGACCTAAATACTCTTTAACATTAGCCATGTCGCCTTGGGATACTAAACTTCTAATATAAGTACTACTCACTCTTACATCATTTATTTTGATTGGTTTTATTACTTCTACCTCAAAACCAAATTCATGTTCTAAGCTTTTTAATAGATTAACATTACCTTCTTTTGCTCTTGCAAATGTAAAGTCATGGCCAATTACTATTTTTTTAGCTTTTAATTTTTTTACTAGTATCTCGTCTACGAAATCCTTTGCAGGTATTTTAGTCATATACTCATCAAATGGTATGATTACAACTATATCTATTCCCAAGTCTTCTAATAATTTTATCTTGTCATTATTGCTTATAATATTTTTTGTTGAGTTTGGTCTAAAGTAATTTACAGGATGATTTGCAAAGGTAAATACAATACTTTGTATATTTTGTTTTTTTGCATATTCAACTGTTTTTTTTATAAGAACTTGATGTCCTTTGTGTACACCATCAAAGTTTCCTATGGTAATGACGCTTTCTTTTATGTTTGCTATTTCTGCTATAGATTTTATAATCACCATAATAAATGTTCCCCGCTAAAATTATAATTTACTCTTAACTTATTCACAAACTATTATAGCATAAGTAAAAGAGATAGACTATAGAAGTTATTATAGTACTATCTCTTTTGGAATTCTTTTAAATACATTAATTATATGAACATCTTATCACTTTTAACACTTATTGTATTATTATGTTTTGATAATTTTCCTAATCCTAAGAAGTTATCTGTGCTATACACCCTTACAAATTCATCATTCTTATTGAGATTATCTTTCAAAAATCTTTTATCATCTATTGAACCACCATTGCTATAATATTTTATAGCATTAGGATTTAATACAATATAATTAAATGAATCAAGTACATAATCTATATCATATAAGTGTTTGTCTAAAGTTTTATTTTCATAAAATGATTCTAGTTCTTCTAATGTTATTGAATTATCTAAATCAAATTTACCAGAAGATGTTCTATTCAAAAATGACATATGTGCTCCACAACCTAGGTATTCTCCTATATCATGACAAATACTTCTTACATAAGTCCCTTTAGAACACTCAACATAAAACATTACTTTGTTACCTTTTATACTGAGTATTTTTATGTCTTTTATATTCACTCTTCTAGTTTTTAAAGTAATTTCAGATTGTCTACCACTTCTTACTAAATCACACATTCTCTTTCCATTTACTTTTAAAGCTGAATAGATTGGAGGAAGCTGACTTATTTCTCCTCTTTGTGTATCAAAAGCTTTTTCTATATCTTCATTACTCAACTTAAAATCATCAACTTTTTTTAAAATTTCACCTGAGGCATCATAAGTATCTGTACTTATACCTAAAGTAAGCTCACATATATATGATTTATCTTTGTTTAAAATAACTTCACATACTTTTGTAGCTTTTCCTATACAGATTGGTAAAACACCTGAAGCATCTGGGTCAAGAGTACCTGTATGACCGACTTTTTTTATATTTAAAATCTTTCTCACTCTACTTACAACATCATGAGATGTCATACCTGTAGGTTTCAATATACTTATAATCTTATTCATTTTACTGTCACCTTAAATTGATTTTAACACTGCCTCTAATACCATTTTTTTTGCATTCTCAACATTATCTCTAATAGTACATCCAGCAGCTCTTACATGACCACCACCGCCAAATAACTTGGCTATTTCACTTACATCAACATAATTTTTTGACCTAAAACTTACTTTAATTTCATCTTGTTTTTTCTCTTTAAATAGAATTCCAACTTCAATTCCTTTTATATCTCTTGTATATGTTGTTATTCCATCAACATCGTTGAAACTTGTATTATTTCTATTCATCATGTCTTGAGTTAAAACTATACTAGATACTTTTGAATCAAATATTTCCAAAGATTTTAAAGCTTCTCCTAATAATTTATAGTAATCAGAAGAATTACTTTGATATATATTTTGTATTATAGTATTTTTTTCTGCACCTAAAACAAGTAAATTTTTTGCCATTTCAAAACTACTTGCATGCACATTTGAATATGAAAAGTTTCCAGTATCAGTTACAAGACCTGTATATAAACATGTTGCTATATCTTTATTTATAATCTCAATATCTTTTATTTGCTGGAATCTAATCAATAAATTATAAACTAGCTCACATGTAGAGGATGCATCCATATCTACATAATTTAAATCCCCATATGAATCATTACTAGCATGATGGTCAATACAGATTACTTTTGATGCATTACTTTTGATTTCATCACTTACGCATATTCTCATTTCATCTCCACAATCAAGTGCTATTAGAGAATACTGATTCATATCAAGTTCATTAGACTTATAAATTTTTACGTCTTCAACCAAAAACTTTAAATTTAATGGTGCTTCATCATCAAGTACATAATATACTTTTTTCCCTAAGTTTTTTAATGTATAATACATCGAAAGTGTAGAACCAATATTATCTCCATCTGGGCTAATATGAGAGGTAACTATAAAATAGTCACCCTCATAAATATGGTTTATAATACTATCAATATTATTCATCATAATTTTCATCCTCATTTTTTTGAGTATTTTTTTCATTAACTCTTTTTATAAGGCTATCCATATACATTCCTTTTTCTATTGAATCATCAAGCTTAAACATTATTTCAGGAATATATCTAAGTTTTATATTTTTTCCTACTTCTCTTCTTATATACCCTCCAGCACTTTTAAGTCCTGTTAGTGTAGATTCTTCATCTCCACCTAAAATGCTTACATATACATAAGCGTATCTTAGGTCATTTGTAACTTCTACATCAGTTACACTTACCATAGATGTTATTCTAGGGTCTTTTACTCCATTTATAAGCATAGTACTTACTACTTTTCTTATTTCTTCTGCTATTCTTCTTGTTCTATTATATGATGCCATACCATCGACCTTCTTTACTAACTGATTTTCTTTGATACGAATTTATAATTTTCTTTCTACTTCTTTAGTTATATAAGCCTCTACTACATCGCCTTCTTTTATATCGTTATAATTTACAAAACTCATACCACATTCGTATCCAGAATTAACTTCTTTTACATCATCTTTAAATCTCTTAAGTGCTGCAAGTTCACCTTCATGTATTATTATACTATCTCTAACTAATCTAACTTTACAGTTTCTAAATATCTTACCATTAGTTACATAACATCCAGCTACTGTTCCAACACCAGATATTTTATATATTTCTCTTATTTCAGCTTTTCCTGTTTCTTCATCAACATATTCAGGGTCTAACATACCAGTCATAGCAGCTTGTATATCTTCTATGGCTTTGTATATTATAGTATATGTTCTTATATCAACATTTTCTTTTTCTCCTAGAGATTCTGCACCTGGAACTGGTCTTACATTGAATCCTATTATTATTGCATTAGAAGCTGCTGCAAGTAATATATCTGATTCTGTTACAGCTCCAACACCTCCATGTATTACTTTAACTTGAACTTCTTCATTTGATAGTTTTTCTAAAGATTGTTTAACTGCCTGTACTGAACCTTGTACGTCTGCTTTTATAACTATATTAAGGTCTTTTATAGAACCTTCACTCATTTGACTAAATAAAACATCTAGTGATAATCTTTGAGTTGATTTTAACATTTCATCTCTGACTATTTGCTGTCTTCTTGCTGCTACACTTCTAGCAATTTTGTCAGTTGGAACCTCAACAAATTGGTCTCCACCTTGTGGAACTTCTGATAAACCTAATATCTCAACTGCTGTAGATGGTCCTGCTGTTTTTACTCTTTTCCCTTTTGCATTTATCATTGCTCTAACTTTACCACATGCAGCACCTGCAACGATTGGGTCACCTACTGTTAAAGTACCACCTTGAACAAGTACTGTTGCAACTGGACCTCTTCCTTTATCAAGCTCAGCTTCTATAACAGTTCCTACTGCTCTTTTATTTGGATTTGCTCTTAATTCTTCCATTTCAGCAACCAATAATACCATTTCTAAAAGTGTATCTATTCCTTCTTTTTTCTTAGCTGATACTGGAACTGCTATTACTTCTCCACCCCAGTCTTCAACTAATAATCCTTGGTCTGCTAATTCTTGTTTTACTTTATCTGGATTTGCACCTGGTTTATCTATTTTATTGATAGCAACTATTAAAGGTACTCCTGCTGCTTTAGCATGGTTTATAGCTTCTACTGTTTGAGGCATTATACCATCATCTGCTGCAACCACTAATATTGCTATATCTGTAACTTGTGCTCCTCTTGCTCTCATTGATGTGAAAGCCTCATGTCCTGGAGTATCTAAAAATACTATTTTTTGTCCATTAATTTTAACTTCTGAAGCACCTATATGCTGAGTTATTCCTCCTGCTTCACCTGAAATTACATCAGTTTTTCTTATTGCATCTAGTAGAGATGTTTTACCATGGTCAACATGTCCCATAACTGTAACAACTGGTGGTCTAGATTTTAAATCCTCTTCTTTATCTTCTTCAATTTCCATTAAAGCTTCTATTTCTAAAGCTTCTGTATCATCACTTTCAGCTACTGTTAGTTCAAATCCATAGTCTTTTGCAACTAAAGCACCAATTTCAAAACTTATCTCTTGATTTATTGTTGCCATAGTTCCCATTTTCATGAGCTTCATAATTACTTCTGATGGAGATTTATCTAACTCTGTTGCTAATGCTTGAACTGTTAGCTTTCCATCTATCTCTATAACATTTTCATTTTCTTTAGATGAAGCTTCATTTAAGAATTCTAATACTAATTCTAATTCTTCTCCTTCTAATACTGAATCTTTATCAGCTACATTTATATCTAATTCAGTTAACTTATTCATAAGCTCTTCATTTGATATATTTAATTCTTCTGCTATTTGGTATACTCTTGTTTTTGACACAAGATCACCCCCTATTTTATTTTAAACTTCTATTAGTTCAATTATCTTTTTAGAAAAATTTTCATCTTTTACTCCTACAACTGCTCTTGGAGATTTTCCTATTGCAAATCCTATTTCCTCTTTTGTTGAAAAAAATAGATATGGAATATTTCTAAAAGTTGATTTATCCTTAAAAAGTTTTTTAGTATTATTTGATGCATCTTCTGCTATTAAAACCAACTTTACTTTTCCTTTTTTCAAGTCAAGCAAAGTTGAGTCATCACCAGACACTATTTTCCCTGCACGAGTTGCGAGCCCTAAGAATGAATGTATTTTTTCTTTATTATTTTTCATATTCTTCTAACTCCATAAGTAGATTATCATAGACTTCATCAGGAACATCTATCTTAAAAGCTTTATTTAATGCTTTGCTTTTGATAGCCTTTTTGAGACATTCAGAGCTTTTACATACATATGCTCCTCTTCCATTAGCTCTTCCTGTTTGGTCTAAAAATATTTTTCCTTCTTTATTTTTAACTATTCTTATAAGCTCTTTTTTAGAGTCTCTATCTTGACATGCTATGCATTTTCTTTGAGGCACTTTTTTTACTTTTTTCAAAATCATCCCTCCTTACTCTTCTTCACTAAAAGTATCATCTGAAGTATCTAACTCTTCTTGGTTGATAGATTCAGCTTTAACATCCTCATCTTCTATTTCTCTGGAATTTTCAAGATTTAACATTTCTTGTTCTGCTTGAGATTCGCTCTTAATATCTATCTTCCAGTTAGTCAATTTTGCTGCAAGTCTTGCATTTTGACCTTCTTTACCTATAGCAAGCGATAACTGATAATCTGGAACAATTACTAAGGCAGATTTTTCATCTTCATTTATATCTACTCTAACAACTTTTGATGGGCTAAGTGCTGCTGATATAAACTCTGCTGGGTCTTCACTATATTTTATTATATCTATTTTTTCATCACCAAGTTCATCCACTATATTTTTTACTCTAAGTCCTTTTGGTCCAACACAAGCTCCAATTGGGTCTATTTTTTCATCTATAGACCTTACTGCCATTTTAGTTCTTGACCCTGCTTCTCTTGCTACAGATTTTATTTGAACTATTCCTTCATATATTTCAGGAACTTCTTCTTCAAACAATCTCTTTACTAGACCTGGATGACTTCTTGATACAACTATTTGAGGTCCTTTATTAGTCTTTTTAACTTCAAGTATATAGAATTTTATTTTTTGACCTGCTTTATAATTCTCAAATGGTATTTGCTCACTTTGAGTCATTATACCTTCTATTCTTCCAAGGTTTACATAAACAATGTTTTTATTTGCTCTAGCAACCTCTCCTGTAACTATTTCATTTTCTTTTTCTATAAATTCATTATACACTATTTCTCTCTCAGCTTCTCTTATTCTTTGAACAACTACTTGTTTTGCTGTCTGAGCTGCAATTCTTCCAAAGTTTTTAGGAGTAACTTCATGCTCTATAATATCTCCCAATTCATAATTAGGGTTTATCTCTCTAGCATCTGCTAACTCTATTTCTAAGAAAGTATCATATAAATCTGATTCATCAACAACAACTCTTTGAGAAAATACTTTTATATCTCCCTTGTCTCTATCAAATTCAACTCTAACGTTTTGTGCTGAACCAAAGTTTTTCTTATATGCAGTTAAAAGAGCTTGTTCTATAGTATCTATAAGTATCTCTTTATCTATACCTCTATCAACCACTAATTCGTTTAGTGCTTCCATAAATTCATGATTCATTTTTTTATTTCCTCCCTATTTAATATACCACTAAAACTTTATTGCTAATCTGACAATAGCAACATCTTTTCTATTAAATTCCATTTCTTCACTATTTACAATGATTTTTATATTATTATCTTCTGTTAGTCCTACAAGTTCACCTTCAAATTGTTTACATCCATTTAATGCTTTATATAGTTTTAAATCTACATCTCTACCTTGGTATCTTACAAAATCTCTATCTTTTTTTAATGCTCTATCAAGTCCTGGAGAAGATACTTCTAAAAAATAATTCTCCTTTATAGGGTCTTTTTCATCTAATATTGGGCTTAATTCTCTACTAACTAATTCACATTCATTTAAAGATATTCCTTCTTCTTTATCTATGTATACTCTTAAGTAGTATTCTCCCGCTTCTTTTACATATTCAACATCAACCATTTCAAATCCATGTTCATCTGTTATTTTAGTTACAATCTCTTCAATTGTAGCTTCTAAATTTTTTTTCATTAAATTTCCTCCTATTCAATTGTAAATGACCAGTTACTATAATTTTAAATAAAACATATTTAATAAAATTAAACTGGTTTTAATAATATATTTAAAATAAAAGAGTGAGAACAGCTGTCTCACTCTTAGTTTCTGCAAAGTATACTATTTTCTATACTATGATATCATAAAATTCTTTTATTTGCAACTTTTTGAACTAACTTAAAACAGTGACAATTGATTTCTCTCACTCATATTCTCAAGTGAACCATGATTAGTAAGAGTTTCTATTACCGTTTTTGATATTTTCGTTCTCTTTCTCAAATCTTCTTTTGATATAAATTCACCATTTTTTCTTTCATTTTGAATATTTATAGCAGCATTACCTCCAAGGCCTTGTATTGCTGCCATTGGTGGAAGTAATGTCTTTTCTCCCACTACTATAAAATCAGTCGCATCTGATTTGTATATATCAACTGGCAATAGCTTTATTCCTCTAGCATACATTTCAAGAGCAACTTCTAATACTGTTAACATACCTTTTTCTTTCGTAGTTGCATCGTTCCCTAATGCTTCAATTTCATTTATTTTTGATTTTATAGAATCTAGACCTTTAACAATTAAATCTGCATCAAAATCTTCAACTTTTGTAGTAAAATAAGTTGCATAAAATGCTTCTGGATAGTGAACTTTACAATATGCAATTCTGAATGATGTCATAACATAAGCAACAGCATGTGCTTTTGGGAACATGTATTTAATCTTTTTACATGAACCTATATACCACTCTGGAACATCATTTTTCTTCATTTCTTCAATATGTTCTGGCTTTAGACCTTTACCTTTTCTTACACTCTCCATTATTGTAAAACTCATTTTTGGAGGTAATCCTTTAAATATTAAATAGTTCATTATATCGTCTCGTGTTGATATAACATCTTTTAACCCAACTATGTCTTCTCTAACTAAATCTTGTGCATTGTTTACCCAAACATCTGTACCATGGGAAAGACCAGATATACGTACAAGCTCAGCAAATGTAGTAGGCTTTGTGTCAAGTAGCATCTGACGTACAAATTTAGTTCCAAACTCAGGTACAGCAAGACAACCTATTGGACAATTTATCTCTTCTGGAGTAACTCCCAATGCCTCTGTAGATGTAAATAAAGACATAGTCTCTTCATCATCTAATGGTATTTCTGTTATATTTATTCCAGTAATATCTTCAAGCATTCTTATTATGGTAGGACCGTCGTGTCCAAGTATATCCAATTTCAGTATTCTACCACTTATTGAATGATAATCAAAGTGAGTAGTTATTACACCACAAGAAGTATCATTTGCTGGATATTGAATAGGTGTAAAATCATACACATCTTTATAATCTGGTATAACCATAACTCCTCCTGGATGCTGTCCTGAAGTTCTTTTTACTCCTGTACAACCATTTGAAAGTCTGAGTACTTCTGCATTTGGTACGCTTATATTATTTTCCTCTACATATTTTCTTGCATATCCAAACGCTGTTTTCTCTGCTACAGTACCTATGGTACCTGCTCTATATACATACCCCTCCCCAAATAATTCTTCTGTGTATTTATGAATTATCGGCTGATAATTTCCAGAGAAATTTAGGTCTATATCTGGCTCTTTATCACCTTCAAAACCCAAAAATACTTCAAATGGTATATCATGACCATTCTTTGCAAGCTTTCTTCCACATTTTGGGCAATCTTTATCTGGTAAATCAACTCCTGAACCCCATTCACCTATTTCATAAAAGAATGAATATTTACAATCTTCATTTTCACAAATATAGTGTGCTGGAAGAGGATTAACTTCTGTTATATCACTCATTGTCGCTGCAAAAGACGACCCAACTGAACCTCTTGAACCAACTAGATAACCATCTGAAAGAGATTTTGCAACTAGTTTCTGAGCTATAATATACATGACTGCATATCCATTACTTATTATCGAATTTAATTCCCTATCTAGTCTTTTTTGAACTATTTCTGGTATTGGTTCCCCATAGATTCGTCTAGCTTTTTCATAACACATTTCTCTTAATTCTACATCTGAACCTTCTATAATTGGTGGATAGGTATCGTCTGGTATAGGTTTTATATCTTCAACCATATCAGCAATTAAATTACTGTTTTCCACTACAACTTCATATGCCAATTCTTCACCAAGATAACCAAATTCTTCCAACATTTCATCTGTTGTTCTAAAATGTAAATAAGTTTCTTCTTCATCTACCTTAAAACCTTGAGAATACTTAAGAACTTTTCTTAACACTGCTTCATGTTTATCTAAAAAATGAACATCTCCAGTGGCTACTGGAATTTTATTAAATTTTTTAGCTGTATCAATTAGCTTTCTATTAAGTTCTCTTAACTCTTCTTCGTCTTTGACTTCTCCTTTATCAATCATAAATCTATTATTATCTATAGGCATTACTTCAATATAGTCATATAAATCTATTATTTTTTTCATTTCGTCATCAGGCACATTTTTCTTTACAGCTTGAAAAACTACTCCTGCTTCACATGCTGAACCAATTATCAAGCCCTCTTTATATTCATTCAATACACTTCTAAGTATTCTTGGAGCTCTGAAAAAATGATTTACATGTGCATCTGAAATTATTTTATATAAGTTTTTTATACCTACAGAATTTTTTGCTATTAAGGTTATATGATTTGTGCTAAGCTTTGTATAATCAATTTTCCCAAGTACATTGTTTACATCACTTAAAGTTTTTGCACCTTTTTCTGTAAGTATCTGTAAAAATTTATTAAATATAAGTGCTGTAGCCTCAGCATCATCTACTGCTCTATGGTGATTCAAAAGAGGTATACCAAGCTCTTTAGCAACAAGATTCAATCTATGTCTTTTTAATTTTGGCAACATGACTCTTGCCAACATAAGAGTATCTACTTTTTTGTTATTGTATAATAAACCTTGTTCTCTACACTTTTGTGATATAAATCCTGTATCAAACTCTGCATTATGTGCTACTAATACACTATCTCCAACAAATTCCATAAACTTAGGGAGAACCTCTTCAATGGTTGGCTTGTCTTTTATTAGCTCATTAGTTATTCCTGTTAATTCTTGTATTTTATAAGAAATATCTTTTTCTGGATTTATTAATTCACTAAATCTATCTACAATCTTAAAATTTTCTATTTTTACAGCACCAATTTCAGTTATTTTATCATTTGTATTGGAAAATCCAGTTGTCTCTATATCAAATACAACAAATGTTTGTGAAAGTTCTTTGTCATTTGCATCCTCTATAATAAGAGAATCATCTTCAACCAAGTATCCCTCTACTCCATAAAGTATTTTTATGTTATTTGCCTTACCTGCATTCATAGCATCAGGAAATCCTTGTACGACACCATGGTCTGTTATAGCAATAGCAGGATGTCCCCATTTAGCTGCACGTTCTACAAGCTTTTTGACAGAACAAATAGCATCCATAGAAGACATTTGTGTATGTGCATGTAATTCTACTCTTTTTTCTTCTGATTTGTCTTCTCTCTCTGGCCTAGATTCTTTTCTTATCCCACTAATCATCATACTAATTTCTCTTTGATATGTATCATAAACTATGTCACCTTTGATTTTTAAATATGCTCCTTTTTTAACATTTTCAAGTACTCCATCTTTATTTGTGTCTGTTAAAAATAGTTTACAACTTATTGAACTCGTATAGTCTGTAATTGATGCTATCATAAGTATTTTTCCGTTTTTAAGTTCCTTAGTTTCAACATCAAATATATCCCCAACAACTGCAACTGTTCCAGAAGATGAGTTTAATTCAGCTATATTCTCAATCATGGCATTTGCATTATCTCCATAGACTAAGTTTTCATCTACTTCAGACTTAATGACATAACTTTCTTCTTCATGTTCTTCACAATTATTAATCTTTCCAATTTCTAAAGCTCTAATTTTTTCTTCCATCTCTCTATCATTAATTCTTATAAGTCTCTCTTTATTTATCTTTTCATCAACAGCCTTTTCAATTGTTATATTTAAATCTAATCCTAGCTCTTCACTAAGCACAGTTCTAAGCACATAAATTACATTTTTTTTCATTAATCGCTCATAAAATATACCTTTGGGAAGTTTTATTTTTAGTTCTTCATCTAAACAAAGAAATTCTACTTGTTTATACCATCCTGCTATAGATGGACAAAGATACTTCAATATATACAATATATTATTCCAATATTTTTTTATGACATCTTTATTAGATTTTCTTTCAAAACCAGTGAACCTTATCTTCATTCTCATATCTTTAAAGTAATCGAGTTTATACATCAATTCCTCTTTAAATTTATCTAAAAGCTCATGAGAAACAATATCTTTAGAAGTTAGGTAAAAGTAAACTATCTTGTCTTCTTTAAAATAAACTACTCTATTTATGTAAACTTCTTTAAGTTGCTTTCCAAGACCACTATTGTTAATCTCCAACTTATCTAAATATTCCTTAATACTTTCCATGTATATCCTCCTTTCTCAAAATTATCTTTTATATATTATTACCACTTTTTATCTATTTCTATCTATTATTCACTTATCTTTACTTAGAATTAATATTATAACATAAAAATTTTGCTAATATTAACTTTATACCTTGTAAATTATATACAAAAAGACTATAGATAATTTAAATAAAATGAAAACTACCCATAGTCTGTATTTTTTACTTATGTATTACTTGTATTGAGGAACCTCAAAAACTAAACTGCTTCCTCCTCCATAAAGACCAATTAGATTTTCCATAATCCCAGAAATTCCATTCGCCCAATTTACATCAGTTGCATATTGATGCCATGTATAATCATAATTCCACTTCATCTTGTAAATAGTATTTTGATTATATTTAGAACTGTTTATATAATTTTGAGATATCCACTTTGCAGAACCATCTATAGTAGCTTCTACACTAGTCCATCCATTAGAATATGCTGCTTCTGACCCTGAAACATTAGCACTTTTATCTATTGCTCCTATTCCAAAAAAATTGTATACTTTAACTGGTTTACTAAGAGGTTGTCCTTTATAAGATGTTAGTGTCTGACCTTGTGCAAGTGTAGATTTGCCATAGGCAGTTTCCCACATAGCATGTGATACCAGATATACAACATCTATATTGTACTTCTTAGCAGCATTTACAAATGCTGCTCCTTGATTTTTAAAGATACTAGAAGATAGACCATTAAGATATGAGTTTAAACTCGATTCTGAAATACCTCCTCTATAACTATTAATCTTCAAAAACTGCATCATACCTTTAGTAGTATTTGTAAAGTTTTTAGGATTTAAATAATACTCTATATCACTTGAACTTGCATTTACAAATGAACTTGTTCTCTGGGCTGAAAAAGTACTATATTCAGGACTTGGAGTGCTTTTTCTATTTCCTGGTGCTACTACATTTCCTCCTGCTGCTGCTTTCTCAACTTGTTTACTTATGTGAGATGCTAAAGTATAACTCAAAGATTTATAATCAATTTTAGCTCCACTTATACCAGACATTCCATTTACTTGACCTGATGATGATGAATTATTTCCACTATTATTAGAATTACTATTTGAGTTATCATTATTCGAGTTATCATTATTCGAATTGTCATTGCCTGTTGAATTGGATAAATAATTACCTACTACAAAGGCTTCTTTATTATTAAAATTAATTTTAGCCCATCCACTACTTTCTGATAGTACTTCTACTTTACTTCCTTTATAAACCTTTCCTAACTTACTATATGTAGAACCAGGTCCACTCCTTACATTTAAAGAAGCTGTATTTACAACTTTGTCAGTATTTTTTTTATCATTATTTTGATTAGAATTATCTGAATTACTTTGGCTTACATCTGATAAGTACATACTAGATACATATGCATCTTTTCCATTATACTTTATTTTAGACCATCCATTACTCTCTGAAAGTACTTCCACTTTACTTCCTTTTGGTAACTTACCTAATAAACCATAACTTGTATTCGGCCCACTTCTTACATTTAGTGAAGTTGTATTTACTTGTTTAGTTTTTGAGTTATTAGTTGAGTTTGAAACATCTCCTAAATAAGAACTAGATACATATCCTAATCTTCCATCATATTTGATTTTAGACCATCCATTACTCTCTGATATTACTTCTACCTTTTGTCCTTTTTTTAATACAGTTATTATTCTATAACTTGTACCTGCTCCATTTCTCATATTTAAACTATTTGAAGTAACTTGTTTTTCTTTATTTGTAGATGTTCTTAAAGAATCACCATTTGATTTTGCTATATATTTTGACGAAGCCCAACCTTCTTGTCCAGATTCAGCTTTTATTTTATACCATCCATCAGAAGAGTCTTTAATCAAAACCTTGTCATCTTTCTTAGCAACAAAGGCTATACTACTTTCGGCAGTTGGCTCATTTCTTACATTTAAATAATTTATAGTCACTATACCTACATCACCATCAGCATGTGCATTTATCATACTTAAGGGTAATACAGCTAATGTTGCTAACGCTGCTTTTTTCTTCACGTACTTCCCCGCCCTTCTTATACACTAAAACAATTTTAATATAATTATACGACAACTTGTGATTTTAGTAAATATTGTCTATTTACATTTTGTATACATTCTTTTTATAAATTCTTTATTCTTCTTATTAAGCTATAGGTTTTTTAAATATGAAAATAGATTTTTTTTATAGTACTTGTAATGTTACATGTGATTACCACATAAATTTATTTTGAGAATACCAAACTTATTTTAAAAACACTGAGTTCTAATAAAGTAACATAAACATCCTAATATGTAGTACAATTTATATATAATAATTTGGAGGTGTAACTATGGATGCAAATAACTTAAAAGAATTGATAGCTAATCATAACAATATAGTATTTTTTGGTGGAGCTGGTGTGTCAACTGAGTCTAATATCCCAGACTTTAGAAGTTCTACTGGACTGTTTAGTCAGAAACTTAATAAACAATTTACTGCTGAACAATTAGTTTCACATACTTTTTTTGTTAGATACCCAGAAGATTTTTTTGAATTTTATAAAGATAAATTAATATATCCTAATGCAAAGCCAAACAATGCTCACATAGCTTTAGCAAAACTAGAAGAGATGGGTAAGCTTAAAGCAGTGATAACTCAAAATATTGATGGTCTTCATCAAATGGCTGGAAGTAAAAATGTTTTAGAATTACATGGCTCTGTACACAGAAATTATTGCACTAAATGTGGTAAGTTTTTTGATTTAGAAGCTATGTTAAACTTAGGTGGTAATATTCCTTACTGTGACAACTGTGGTTCTATAGTAAAACCTGATGTAGTGCTTTATGAAGAAGCTCTCGACAATGATGTTATTACTAAAACAATCTCTGCTATAAGTAATGCTGACTTACTAATCATAGGGGGTACATCATTAGCTGTATATCCAGCTGCAAGTTTTATAGATTATTATAAAGGTAACTATATAGCTCTTATTAATAAAGCAAATACAGTTTATGATAAATCAGCTTCTCTTGTAATAAATAAGCCTATTGGAGAAGTTTTATATGATGCTGTATTAAGACAAATGTAGATTTATTTCACTATTTTTACTATATATATGAGTTTTTATGTTGAATTTAAAGTTTATTTTTAGTATTATCTTTGTTATGATGTTTTAGTAAAAATATGAATAACTTGAAAGGAGCTTTTTATGAAACTAAAAACTATATCCTTACCAGAACTTAATAATTTAGACCCAACACTAGAATCTACATTTATCAAAATGGGTGAAGAACAAGGTGAATTAGCTGAATGTATAGGTAAATTCAGAAATCTAAGTGGAGAAAATAATGACTTAGATGAAGTTGATATTATAAAGAAAACTGCTAAGGAGCTAATGGATGTAGCTCAGACATGTGTTACTATGATGTTTAAGCTAGAAGAGCAATATGGTATTAATCTTGATGAAATACGCAAAGAACATATAAGTAAGTTAGAAAAAAGAGGCTACATAAAAAATATAGATAAGTAAGATTTATTGTTTGTACATTTTTATTGCTTGTACATTATTGAAGTAAATATTTAAAGATGGTATCACAAAATGATTTTTTACTTACATTTGAAATACCATCTTTTTTATTTATATCATTTTTAATATTTTTATAAAAATTTAAAATTCTTTAAGTAAATTTACTTTTACCATCAAGTTTTTATTACCCTATTCCTTTCGCCTTTCTTCATAAAGTTTACTGTATTCTTCCACAGCTTCATCCCATGCTTCTATATCATCTATCCCCTTTTCAACAGCTAATAAATGAACCATCTCAGCCAATTTTGATGCTGACTCTATTATTCCCATTTGTTACACCCTCTCTATTGTCAAATACTTACAAAAACTGTTAATTAGTTCTAATATTTGTTATTATTATTTCCAAAAACTCTAGTAAATAAAAATTTTTTTATTTTTTGACATGATTAGAATATATCTACAAAACAATAGAATGTTTTTAATTATCAAAATTTCTATAAAAAATCTAACTATTATTAAATTTTTTATATATTAAATTGAGAGATAATGAATATATTTATATAGATACATATTAAAATTTATTATAGGAGAGAATATTATATGTTTAAAATTTTTCTTTTTTCTAGTGAACAATTTGTAAGCCTCTTTATATTTGGATTGTTTTTATACTATTGTCCAAAACTAACAAAAAATATTTTACCTTATAGCTACACCGTTGAGAAGATAATTTGTACATTAATGGTAATAGTTATGGCTTTAGAGCAATTCTTAATTATTTCTTCTGGTAATTATAGTACTCTAAACTCTTTACCAATTGGAATTAATTATATCTGCATATACCTGTGTATAGCTATACTTGTTTTTAAACAGTATCATCTTTTTAACATCTTTTTTTCTTGGAGTTTAGTTTGTTCAGTTGGAGAACTCATTTTTTCTAAAAACTTGGGTTATGAATTTCCTAGCTTAATATATTTTATATTTGTCTTTTCTAAGTGTCTGATAATTTATGCAAACATCTATATGGTCGATGTTAGAAAATTTAAAGTTAACAGATACGCACTTAGAGATAATTTAGCTATTTGTTTAATTTATTTTTCATTCATATTTTTACTAAACACATTTACAAATTCACAATACTATTATGGATTTTTAAGCCATAGTATAACTGCTATTTTTACATTTATTTTTGTTACTAGTATTATGTACATACCCGCTCTTTTATCTAATAGAGATACTTTTATACTTGAAAAAAAGAAAAAGAGTAAATAGTTTATTTAAATTCAAAAATAAAGCCACATGGATAATCTTATATATAAAAATTATCTATGTGGCTTTATAAGTTATATTTTATGATTGTTCCTTTACATTTCTGCTAAATAGTACAAAGTTCTAACAGGTTCTCCTGTTGCTCCCTTTGATTTGTATCCAATTGATTTTGATGATGTACTTGTTCCGGCGATATCCATATGTATCCATGGAGTATCACCAACAAATTCACCAATAAAAGCTCCGGCTGTTATACACCCAGCATTTTTACCTCCTATGTTTTTAAGGTCTGCTTCTTCTCCTTTTATCATATCTATAAATTCATCATAAATTGGCATCTTCCATACTCTTTCTCCAGACAAAGTAGATGCTTTTTCTAATTCACAATAGAATTCATCATTATTTGTAACTACAGGAGTTGCAACATTACCCAATAATGTTAAAGCAGCACCAGTTAATGTAGCTACATCAACTACCTTTGTTGCTTTTTCATTATTTATAATGTAATATATTGCATCAGCTAATGTAAGTCTACCTTCTGCATCTGTATTTAAAACTTCAATAGTTTTCTTTGCCATAGAATTAATTATATCCCCAGGTTTATATGAGCCTCCTGATAAAGAATTCTCACATGCAGCTATTACTGATATAACATTTTTCTTTAGTTTATTTTGAGATATAGCACACATAGCGCCTATGACACTTGCAGCACCAGCCATGTCTGTTTTCATGTCTAACATAGAAGCATTTGATTTTAAAGAATATCCACCTGTATCATAAGTCAATCCTTTACCTACTAATCCTAGTATATCTTTACTTTCTTTATTCCCAAAATATCGCATCACTATAAATCTTGGTTTATTAACAGAACCTCTTGAAACAGCAAAAAAAGCTTCCATTCCCAATGCTTTTATTTTTTCTTCTTCATAAACTTCAACATTAAATCCGAACTCTGCACCAAGTCTAATTGCTTCTATTGCTAATGTTTTTGGATAGATTATATTTGATGGTTCATTGACTAGGTTTCTAGCTATTATATTTGAATTAGCTAACACCATTGATTTTTCAATTTGACATTCAGCTTCCTTATCAGTAAATATAATTATATTATCAATTTCTCTTTTTTTAGAATCCTTGTCTTTTGTCTTATATTTATCGAACTTATAATTTCCAAGTAATACACCTTCTGTAAAAGCACCAATTTCATCGCTATTTAAATCAAGATTCAGTATATTAATGTTATTACTCTTGTATTCTTTATTTTTCAATATATTTTTTAACTTCTTACATAAGTTTCCACCTATGATTCTAATTTTTTCTCTATTTAATAACTCCCTCTTACCAAAACCAACAAAACAAATACTTACTAAATTACCATTTTCAAGTAATGTTACAGTATCTATATTATTCTCTTTAGCTTTAAAGTTTTTACTTACAGTATTTAATTCTTCAAATGTTGTAGAAACATCTTCACCATCAAACATTGCTACTACTGTTATAGCATTCTCTAGGTTTTTTAATATTTCTTTAGAGCATTTTATCTTCATACTAAATTCTCCTTTTTAAAATAATTGTTCTATTATGTTTTTGGATTCTTCTAAAGAAGCAAATAATTTATCTTTATTATCTATATCTAAGCAGTCCATTTTATCACTTATTATAGAAACAAACTTTAATATTTCATCATCTAATATCTTTTCTCCATTTTTAGTTATGCCATAAAATGTATTTCGTCTATCTCTACTATCTTCTTCCCTATACACATAATCTTGTTCAACCAATTTATTAAGTAGTATACATAAACTAGAAGTAGATACATGCAAATCTCTACTTAAATTTTTAAGCTCTATTTTATCATGTTTTCTTATTTTTACTAAAGCAAAAAATTGTCTTTCTGTAAGCATCTTGCTTTTTTTATATCTTTCATTATTAATAATTTTTATTAAATTATGAAAGTTATTCATACTTTCTAACAACAAAATAGATAACTCTTTATCGTTCATAACACTCACCTCAAAACTAATGATTTATAACTCCCTCTTATATCCTCAAATACGTTTATATATCTATAACATAATACTTTCTTTTCTTTTTATAATTATACTATATATCAACTTTATTATCTATTTAAATTGTTTTAAACTAAAATCTTACTAAAGATAAACGTTTAAATTACACAGCAAAATAGTGGGATTTATACTAATCCCACTACTTTATTTGTAAGCACATCTATATTTGTAAATATTTTATCTTATTTTTGCATATTGTTTTTATCTTGATTTTTATTGCTTTGAGATATATTTTGAATTTTCTCCAATACTCTAGGAGTTATAGATAATATATTATCTACAAGATTAATGTTACTATCTAAACTCATTATTCTAGTCTCTCCACTTTCAACAACTACAAATGCTACTGGTTGCACAGATATAGCACCTGCACTACCTCCAGCAAAATTCGTATCTGCTTTTTCATTTTTTGATTCAATTTCTTTATCTTTCTCCTCATATCCTTTTGAGTATTCTCCTCCTCCTATACCAAATCCAATCGTAACCTTTGATATAGGTACAACTACTGTAGTATCTGTTTTTATAGGGTCTCCTATAATAGTATTTGCATCTATAGAACCTTTAATTGTTTCAAGAGTTGTTTCCATAAGACTTTGTATCGAACCTGTTGCTCTCATTACTATCACCTTCCTTATAATTTCCTTTATTCTTATTCATAATTTTATTAATCATTATTATAGTGCGAAATAAATCTTTTATTCTTGACCTTATATGTATCCTTATATTTCCCAAAACATAATCTTTTGTAAAATCCGGATTTACATTTAAATACATTTTTTCTGCATCAATTATATTAAATAAATTTCCATATAGCGTATTTATTAATACATACACAGAAGATGTTAAGCCGATATTTTCAGTTCCAAAATTAATATTTGAATAAAGTTCATGTATTTTTATTTTTTTTAATAGTCTATAAACGCTTAAAAGGTCATCAGCTAATAATATACTTGAATCTATATTATTCTTCATCCCTTCTTTTTTATCATTATTTTTACTATTTTCAGCTGGATAAAGTTGTCTATTTATATTTATTAAATTAAACATGTATTTTATATTAATTGTTAGAAGAATATCGTTGTTATTTATATCAGCTATTAATAAGATGTTTATATGTGACATTAAAATCAATATAAGTATACTTATTATAAAAATTATAGCTATTATTAAATACTTAAAATTAAATAATTCATTAAACTCCATGTTTATATTATCATCAAAAAATTACTATTTATACTTAATTATCCATATTTATTTCGATATAATTCTAATTTTGTATTTACATAAAAAAACACAATAACTTAGAGCCTTTTAAATCCTTAAAAATTTAAAATTGCAAACTAAATCATTGTGTTTTTTAATTTTAATACTATCACTATACATATATAACATTTTATTCATTTGTCGCTACTTCTTGATAATTTTCTATAGGAGGTAACTCTTCAAGAGTTTCTATATTCAATAATTTTAAAAATTCATCCGTTGTTTTATAAATTATCGGTTTGCCTATCTTGTTAAGCCTCCCAGCCTCTCTTATAAGCTCATTTTCAAATAAAGTTTGTAGTACCTTATCACATTTTACTCCTCTTATATCTTCTATCTCCACTTTTGTTATTGGTTGTTTATAAGCAATTATAGTAAGAGTTTCTAATGTAGCTTGACTCAAACTTTTCTTTTTCTTTGGTTCAATAATCTTCTTTATATATTCTGCATAATCTTTATTTGTACACATTTGGTATTTGTTTTCTAACTTAATTATCTGGATACCTCTATTTTTTTCTCTATATTCCTCAATAAGTGAATTTAACATAATCTCTATCTCTTTTGATGAAAGTTCTTCATTTATTATATAGTTTAATTCTTTTATACTTATTGGTTCTCCATATGCAAACATAACAGATTCTATAATATACTTTATATCTTCTCTTTTCATTTTAACACTCCGAACTTTTTCTTATTAGAATATCGTCAAAAAATATATCCTGCACTACTACTATTTCTTTTTCTTTTATTAGCTCTAATATAGATAAAAATGTAGCAATTATTTCATCATTTTCATATGATTTTATGATATTTGTAAAAGTAACTTCAAGCTTCTCTTTTATAATATCTCTTATATATAATATTTTTTCTTCTACAGATATTATCTTCTTCCTTACTATTTTATCTAGTTTCTCATCATTAGAATTTTCAATTTGTGATGTTTTAACTTTAAATATGTATGGAAGTATATTTTTTATTGCTTCTATTGATATATCTTCTAAATCTACATTATCATCAATAATTATTTCTTCTTTATTTCTATAAAATCTCTCATTGATATAAGTTATATTTTCTTTTATATCTTGTGATGCCATCTTGAACTTTCTATATTCTTCTAACTTTTCCATAAGTTCTATTCTTGGGTCTTCCTCTTCATCCTTTTGCTTATAAAGCAGATATTTGGATTTTATCTCTAGGAGTTTTGATGCCATAGTTATAAATTCGCTAGTTATTTCTAAATCCATTTTATCTAACACTTTCAGATAATTTAGATACTGCTTGGTTATATCTATTATAGATATATCCTTTATGTCTATTTTATGTTTTGTTATTAAATCATACAGTAAATCTAATGGCCCCTCATAGACTTGCAATTGTATATTATACTTCATACCAATCCCTCTTTAATCTATTTATTGTATTAAACGAATAAATATACTATTTTTAGTAGTACAGCATATATTGGAGTTAATATTATTCTATATATACCAGTAAATAAAGCAATTAATAAAATTATATAACTCATACTTTCAAATTTGTACACATATTCATTCCATTTATATGGTACAAATGTAGATATAACTCCCCATCCATCAAGTGGTGGTATTGGAAGCAAATTAAACGCTGCAAATCCAATACTATATAAAAACACATATTCAGCTATTGTGTTTATCGCATACATATGCACATACTTATTTATAATTACACAAAGTATGGCAGTCAAAAGATTACAAAAAACACCTGCAAGTGAAACTATCAGATTTCCTATTTTGTAGTTTTTAAAGTTATTTGGATTTACTGGTACTGGCTTTGCCCATCCTATTCTAAGAATAAACATAGCCAAAAGACCAATTGGGTCAACATGTCTTACAGGATTTAATGTCATTCTACCATAAGATTTAGCTGTATCATCTCCCAATAAGTGAGCTGAATAAGCATGGCCAAACTCATGTATTGATATTGCCATAGCTATACCAACTAAACTTGCTACTATTTCTCCTATATTCATACTTAACATTAATGTACATCTCCTAAATTAAATTTTTAATACTATTATAACAATTAAATAACTTATAATCAAAATTATTTTATATTATAATAATTTTAACATATCAGCATAAAATTAAAATTCACTTTTTATTTTATAACTTTTATTATTATATCATATTCATTGTGAAAATATAATAATTACGCCTACTGTAAATACAATATTATGTTGACATGAATTGACATTATTGTTATTTTATTTATGTATCACTGATGAAAGGAGTACTAAAATGAACAATATTGTGGGAAAAAATGAACTTAAATTTAGATATGCAGTTGAATCAGATACACATCTTATTCTAAATTTCATAAAGGAACTTGCTTCTTATGAGAATCTGTTAGATGAAGTTGTTGCTACAGAAGAGATACTCAATGAATGTCTATTTGTAAAGAAAAAAGCTGAGGTTCTGATTGGTGAATATGATAATAAAGCTATAGGCTTTGCTCTATTTTTTCATAATTTTTCGACTTTTCTTGGTCGTGCAGGAATTTATTTAGAAGACTTATATGTTAAGCCAGAGTTTCGTGGTAAAGGATATGGTAAAGCATTTTTAAAAAAATTAGCAAGCATCGCCATAGAACGTGGATGTGGTCGTTTGGAGTGGTGGTGCCTAGATTGGAACAAACCAAGTATAGATTTTTACATATCAATGGGTGCAGAGCCAATGAAAGATTGGACAGTATATAGAATTGCTGGAGATACACTTAATAATTTAGCAAAATAAATTACATATAAATAAAAATAGCAACTAAAATAGATAAAGTTGCTATTTTTTTATTCATATTTAGATTTTAGTCAATATCATACAAGAACTACAAAAAAATATGTGTTACACTTTGTATAATGTGAAGGGAGGTTACTTAAGTGAAACAAGAAGAGCGCACAGTATGTTTTGATAAAGAATTGAAAGTCGAAGCATATAGATTTAAAGGTATAATGCAAAAATTCCCAAACCATTTTCATGAACATTATGTAATTGGTTTTATAGAAAAAGGTCAAAGATATTTATCTTGTAAAAATAAAGAGTATACTACCAGTACTGGGGATTTACTACTTTTTAACCCTTTTGATAGTCATACTTGTGAACAAATAGATAACAAAGTACTCGATTACAGATGTATAAATATTAAGCCAGAAATAATGAAAAAAACTGTATTTGAAATTACGGGTGAAAATTATTTACCTAAGTTTAATCAATCTGTAATATTTCGTAGTGAGCTAGTACCTCTACTACAAGAATTACATCATATAATCATGGAAGAAGAACTAGATTTTAAAAAAGAGGAACTTTTTTTCTTTCTAATTGAACAATTAATTGAAGAATATACAGAACCAAATCTGCAATTTAACTTAGAGAAAACAAGTATAGAAATCCAAGCAGTCTGTGACTATTTAGAAAACAATTATGCTGAACATATATTGCTTGATGAATTAAGTACTATAGCAGGAATGAATAAATACTCATTACTTCGCAACTTTACAAAATTAAAAGGTATTACACCATATAGATACTTAGAAAATATACGAGTAAATAAGGCTAAGAGACTTTTGGAAAAAGGGGTAGAACCTATAGATGCTGCCATACAGACAGGATTTGTAGACCAAAGTCACTTTACAAATTTCTTTAAGAACTTTATTGGTCTTACACCAAAGCAGTATCAAAACATATTTATAAACAATGACAAAAACAACTTCAAATAAAACGAAAAGGGGAATTAAAAATGGAAACTAAAAATTCAAAATGTGTTATGGTAATAGATGAAAATTTACCAATGGGAATTATATCAAATACAGCAGCTATAATGGGAATCACACTAGGAAAATATGCACCAGAAACTGTTGGTTCAGATGTGGTTGATAAAACAGGAAATAGTCACTTAGGAATAGTCGAACTTCCTGTACCTATTTTAAAAGGAAACAAAGAACTTATAAAAGATTTACGTAAAAAACTATATAGTACTGACTTTGAAGAACTAACTGTTGTAGACTTTTCAGATGTTGCACAAAGCTGTAATGTTTATGATGAGTTTATTCAAAGAATTGCTAATGTACCAGAAGATGAACTACAGTATTTTGGTATAGCAATCTATGGAAACAAAAAGAAAGTAAATAAACTTACTGGTAGCATGCCTTTACTTAGATAAATATTAAATAATATTTTAAGTTTTATATATTTTTCTAACTCTCTATAAAAAACATAAAATTATAAAATCCTTCTATAAACAATAAATAAAAATACCCCTATAGTAAATAATTCTATACGGGTATTTTTTATGTGGATTATGGTTGTATATCATTTGGTAATTATTTATATCATATTATCAATTATTCTTTGAAGCATTTGTAGATAGCTTGCCTTATTTATATCTTTAGTATTTATTAATTCCACTTCGCCTATTACTTTTTTATCCTTACATATCTTTATCTTTCCTAAAACAGTTCCTTTTTTAATTGGCATTTTAGGATTTTTTACTATTTCAATTTTCTTCTCAAATTCTTTAGAACTTCCTTTTTTGATAAGAGCATTTAAATCTTCCTTAGCAACTAATTTAACTTTGTTTTCATCAGCCTTATCCAATGTAAGTGTTGCTATATTATCTCCTTTACTGCATAGCTTAACGCTTTCATAATTAGCAAATCCATAGTTCAAAAGACTAGATGCATCGTTAAATCTTTCTGGAGAAGTCTCTGCTCCCAAAGTTGCTGCAACCAGATGAGTATTACCTCTCTTTGCAGCTGCTGATAAACAGTATTTTGCTTCTTGAGTAAATCCAGTTTTAACACCAGTTGCTCCTTGATAATGCTTTATAAGTTTATTAGTATTTGCAAGACCTACTGTAACTTGTTTTTTTCCTACTACAACTTTATCCATCCATGTAGTTAAGTATTTACTTATCATTTCATGCTTTAACAGTTCTCTAGACATTAAAGCTATATCATGAGCAGATGTATAGTGATTTGCAACTGGAAGTCCATTTGTATTTGCAAAATGAGTATCATTCATATTTAACTCTTTTGCTTTAGCATTCATTCTATCAACAAATCCTTCAACACTTCCAGCTAAATGTTCAGCCATAGCAACACAGGCATCATTTGCTGAAGCAACAGCTATACCTTTTAATAATGTATCAACCTTTTGAGTTTCTCCTGGCTCTAAGAATATTTGACTACCACCCATACTAGATGCAGTTTCACTTACTTGAACTTCATCATCAAGCTTAACCTTACCTGAATCCAAAGCTTCTACGATAAGTAGCATTGTCATTACCTTTGTTACACTTGCAGGAGGAAGCTTTTTATGAGCATCCTTTTCATATAAAATTTGTCCACTGCCAACATCCATCAAAATTGCTGATTTTGAAGATATATTTAGTTGGTTGGCATCAGCATTTTCCTTATTATTTGCAAAAGAAAAGCTTAAAGGAGTAAACGCAAGTAATATAGCCAAAGCAGTACTAGCTAATTTTTTCATCGATGTCACCTCTTAAAGTTTATTTAAACTTATTTTCTCACATTTAACTTTTTTTATTCTAAATGCCTAGATATACCTTGACCTAAATTTTTTTTCTTCTCAAGCTTTTTAAAATAACCTTCTAAAACACCTTTATTAGATGCATTTTCTATTATTTCAAAAGCATCTTCATAATTCATTCCATATTCTCCTGCTATTTCCATTTTAGTTTGTTTCAAAGCTTTTATAGCATTTTGTCTTGAAATATTATCCATAAGAATCCTCCTATTAGTAAAATTTATATATAATTAGTTTTTACTAATAAAAGATTGTTATAATTGGTATTTTATGTAATATATATATTTTCAACATGATAAATTAAAAAGACCCCTTATAATTCTTAAGATAGTATCAATTGGATTTTTGATATTATTTTAAAAATTATAAGAGGTCTAATTTTCAATTTTATAGTTTTTTATATATTACACTTCCATTATTATAGGAAGTATCATTGGATTTCGTTTAGTTTTTTGATATAAATATTCTTTTAAGTTTTCTTTGATATTATTCTTTAAATAAGCCCACTCTTTAATATTTTTCTCTTCACATTCATTTAAGACATTCTTGATTATATCTTTTGCTCCATCCATTAAATCTTCTGACTCTCTTACATATACAAAGCCTCTAGAAATTATGTCTGGACCTGCCAAAACTTTACCTTCATCCTTAGAAATAGTCACTACAACTATCATAAGACCATCTTCTGATAAATGCTTTCTATCTCTTAAGACTATATTACCTACATCGCCCACACCTAATCCATCGACTAGTATGTTTCCTGTTTGTATACGATTTGCTACTTTAGCAGAATTCTTATCTAATTCCAAAACATCTCCTGTTTGCATGACAAAAATATTTTCTTTGTCCATACCAAGTTGTTCAGCTATTTCAGCATGTCTTTTTAACATTCTATATTCACCATGAGCTGGCATAAAAAACTTAGGTCTAACTAATGCATGTATCAATTTTAATTCTTCCTGACAGGCATGTCCAGAAACGTGTATATCAGCTATATCGCTATAAACTACTTCTGCTCCCTTTTCAAATAAGAAATTGATTACTCTTGATATTAATTTTTCATTTCCTGGTATTGGATGAGCAGATATTATAACTAAATCGCCACTCTTTATTTCTACTTTTTTGTGTTCTGAAAAAGCCATTCTAGCAAGAGCTGACATAGGTTCACCTTGTGAACCAGTTGTTATTATCACTAATTCACTATCTTCATATTTGCATATATCATTTAAATCTATAAGCATATCATCAGAAATATCTAGATATCCTAATTCTTTTGCAACTCCAACTACATTGACCATTGAGCGACCTGATATAGCAACTTTTCTATTAAACTTTTCAGCTGTATTTATTATTTGTTGTAATCTGTGTATGTTGGATGCAAACGTAGCAACTATAATCCTTCTGCCATTTCCTTTTGCAAATAATTCATCAAGACCTACTCCAACAGTCTTTTCAGACATAGTAAATCCTGGTTTTTCTGCATTAGTACTATCAGCTAGCATTAAAAGAACTCCTTTTTTGCTTAACTCACAGAGTCTATGCATATCCATAACATCACCATCAATAGGAGTCAAATCAATCTTAAAGTCTCCTGTATGGTATATTATACCTTGGTCTGTGTGTACTGCAATAGAGTAAGCATCTGGTATACTATGATTATTTTTCAAAAACTCTACTTCCATGTTATCAAGTTTTATAACTTGTCTTGGAGTTATGACATTTAACTTAACATTATTCATCTTATGTTCTTTAAGTTTCACTTGTATAAGACCTATACTAAGTCTTGCTCCATACACAGGCACATTTATTTTCTTTAATATATATGGAAGAGCCCCTATATGGTCTTCATGTCCATGTGTAATAAATATACCCTTTATTTTATCCCTATTTTTGACTAAATAAGTTATATCTGGTATAACTATATCTACCCCTAACATTTCATCTTCTGGAAAACTAAGTCCAGCATCTATAACAATTATTTCATCTTTATACTCAACAACAGTCATATTTTTTCCAACTTCGTTAAGTCCACCTAAGGCCATTACCTTTATCTTGTTGGTGTTCTTTTTGAACAATTGCATCATCTCCTTCTGTCTATTTAATTTTTTAACACGTTCTACAATCCTAAATAATATCAAATCACGCACTCGCTACCAGTTATTCTTATTGTACCATAATTCGTATCATATTTTAAGCTATATTTAAAATACATTTAACGTATTATTTTGACAAACCTATTTTATTTTGATATCCTCTAAATATTATATAATTTAATATCGGATATTTTAGGAGGATTTATGCGTGGTAAAACTCATTGTGCAATAGGAATCTTAACAGCTATCCAAACGTCTTTGATATTTAAAATTCCTATATCTTTAGTTGACATTTTAGTTTCAGCTACTTTCGCTGTACTGCCCGATTTGGATAAATCTAATTCTATGGTCTCAAATTTTATTCTAAAAAACAATATATCCAAATACATATATAGAATTTTTATATATGCTGTTAATATTATTATTTTCTTTATTTCAATAAATATAAATGATAATTTTTATTTAAGTGCAATAATTACATTTATTGCAATTATAATTATTGAAGCAAAACTAACCCACACGTTTCTTAGAAAAGTTTTTCTATCATTAATATTTATACTATTAGCTATATGCTTATACATCATAGAAGTTGAAATATATTTTACAATTTTTTGTCTAATGTTGTCAATTTTCCCCTGGTTGAAGCACAGAAGTTTTTCTCATAGCATATTTGCAACTATAATAATATATTTTTTACTAAAACAGATAGAATTAATCACTAGTATTAATAATTTATCTTTTTATGGGACACTTGGTTATGCAAGTCATATGTTTTTAGGAGATTTATTTACAAAACAAGGAATACCAATTTTTTATCCGTTAAGCGAGAAAAAAATTTCTTTAGGTTTTTTAACAGTTGGAGGTCCCTTTAGTAATTTTATAGAAAAATCATTCATTTTCATACTTATAGGATTAATTATATTTTCGATATTAAAACTATAAACACTTTGAAAATTATATATTTATATCTTATAACTGATTTATAATAAAAAATGGAAGAATAGCATAGAATATAAAAGTTCTATACTATTCTTCCATTGACATTAAGCAATAGAAGGTTATTCTTCTGAGTCGCTTATTCCATTACACTCATCACATAGTCCATAAAATTTAACATCATGATCAAGTATTTTAAATTTGTACAATGATTGTATCTCTTTTTCTATATTGTCTAAAAGGTCTTCTTTAGCTTCCATTATCTTTCCACAATTTTTACAAATAAGATGATGATGATTATGACAGTCTTCTTTATGTAGACTAATCTCATATCTTATACATCCATCGTCTAAGTTTAGTTTTGATATTAATCCTATTTCATCTAACAACTGCATTGTTCTATATACAGTAGCTAAACCTATCTCAGGACAGTCAACCCTAACTAAATCATAGATTTCTTCACTACTTAGATGTGAATGGTCATGTTTAAGCAATATTTCAACTATTGCTCTTCTTTGTGGCGTAATCTTAAAACCAGTTTCTTTTAACTTGTCTTTTAATAAATCCATTGTGTTTGCCATAACATCACCCTTACTATTTTCAATTGATAATCTTTATTAAATAATATTGTAATTGATAATTCATTTTTTGTCAAGACATTTGAAAAAATTTAATTTATTCTCACAATATAAATATATACCCATAAAAGATATATTATTCACCAAAATCTATAATTTTTTTAATATTTTTAATAAAAAATAAAAAAACAGATACATACTACAAATGCTTTTTATAATTAATAAATCTTAATTATAGCAAATATAATAAATATCTGAATTTTTATATCAAACTTAATTCTTTATCTAGTTAAGTCCATTTGAGTCATCTTCATCGTAATTTAAACCTTCTTCTTCCATTATAGCAGTATATACAGCTACAACAGTTTCGTACTCTTCATCACTTTCTAAAGGTATTAATATTTCACCTTCTTCGTCTTCATCAATTCTGAAGATTAAAGCTTCTTCAGCCTCTTCATCATCTAAAGGCATTAATATTGCATATTCTTTTCCTTCTGCTTCTAATGTTAATATTATTTCAAATTGGCTTTCAACGCCATTTTCGTCTATTAAATTTATTATATTTTCTTCCATAATGTCATTCACCTCAAATTTATTTTTATTTTTATTATTTATATTATATATCATAAGTATTCAATTTTATAGCTCTTTTATGAATTTATTTTAAAATCTAAATATCCTTGCAAAATTATTACTGCAGCTAACATATCTATAACCTTTTTTCTTTTTTGTCTACTTACATCTGCCTCTAATAGAGATCTTTCTGCTGCTACTGTAGAAAGTCTCTCATCCCAAAAATCTACATCAAGACCAGTTTCTTCTTTTACTAACTCACAAAACTTGATTACTTTTTCTCCTTGTGGACCTAGAGTTCCATTCATATTTTTTGGCAATCCTGATACAATTTTATTTACTTGCTTTTCTTTTATTATTGCTTTTATTTCTTCAATATCTTTTTTCTTACCAACTCTTCTTATTGTTTTTACACCTTGTGCAGTTAATCCCATTAAATCACTCACAGCAACTCCAATAGTTTTATCACCAACATCAAGCCCCATTATTCTTCCGTCTAACATATTGCCTCCTCTGTTTATTTATATTCTACAAGTTAAATACATATTATCAATCATAAAAATTGCAATATGATTTTTCGATGTAAACTGTTCAGTTTACATTAGTAATCATATTGCATTTTTTATTTAAATAGTATATAAACAGTAAAAAATTCTTTAGTTATTTTTTTCAAATATTATCATATTTATACTTATTATTATAAGTGGTATAAGTATATATATAGATGCTGTAGATGCCGCAACTATACCAGAATCGTTAACTAAAAGAGTAATTATACAACCAACCATAGATGCAATAAAACCTTTAAATAAGATTGGGAAGTTGTTCATTATCTTCCTAAAGTGTCTAGATGGCTTGAATATAAGTACTGCAATTACTCCAATTCCTACAAGTAAAATATTTACCCATACACTTGTCTGTGCTAATTGCATATTCATTTGAATTTTTCTTCCAAATGTCTGTAATATCTCTCCTGGCCCATTTAGGAAAATTCGCTGTACAAACATACCTAAATGAGATTCACTACCTGAAACTATATCTAAAGCTGCAAATGCACAAACGACAACCACAGCTGAAATAGCCAGTAATAGAACTTTCTTAAAGTCTAATTTAATATCATATATAAGCATTATAAACAACAAATATGCTACACATTCCGATATAGCTCCACCAACATTTGCCCCCATTGAAGGATATGCACTAGTTATAAGTATTATTAATGAAAAAATTACAACAAGTGCTTTAGAGACCTTCTTATAATGTAATAGTACTGCTAAACCAAATACTGCACTTGCTATAGTTACACCTTCATATTCATTTCCTACTCCATAGTATCTAGCTCCAATAACAGCATCATAACTCATTATGTTATTTTGCATTAAATATGTTCCAAATACAGAATCTATAACTATGACCAAAATAGTAAGTGTCGCAAAAAATCCCATGTGTTTTATATCATTGTCTTTAAATAATTTTCTACCCAGTAAGTATAATATTAATGTAGTAGCAAATATCCCTAGAGATATTGAAAGTGGAGTTTTAAAATTCATCAAAGGAGCTAACATAAATGATAGTGGCATTATTATACCCAATTTTATAAACTCTTTAAGTACTTTGAATACACGCTCTTTATGTGGCATGTGATTTCTAAAGAAAACTGCAAACATTGCAATTACCCAAGAGGCAGATATCACTCCTACAAATCCATTTATAATACTTGACCTTATTGAAGATATAGATACTATCCTTTCATAAAGTGATTTCAGATAACTGGCATTGTCTTCTTTGTTTACCAAAGTGTAACTTCTGCCTACCATCTCTTTATTTTTAAGACCAAATTCATTTAATATATCTACTCCAACATCTAGATTTGCAACAATCCCAGCCTTTCTTGTTGTGGCCGATTCCAATAGACCTTTCCCTTCTCCACTAAATTTTATTATTGGAGAAAGTCTTCTTTTATTTTTATAATCTAAATCGCTTGGGAATGCACTTGATATATAAACAGTGTCATTTTCTCCAACCATAGAAAATACTTGTTCAAGATATTTATTTATATTTTTTACAATGTTTTTCTTCATTGTAGCATAAGTATTATCATTTAGGTTCAATCTATACATATCTAATCTATATGTATCTCCAAGTTCCACAAATATAGCATCGCTATTATTATAAGATTTTTTAGTCTCATCTAGTAACTTATTATAGTCTGTAGACATTCCAAATGGCATTTTAGAATCTTTCTTGTTAATATCATCAATATTACCTGAATCAATTCTTCCATATTGGTCCATAGCAACTAAACATAGATTTCTATTTTTAATTACTTGATTATTTTCAATAATGTCAGAATTTCCAATCACAGATGTCTTTAAACCATTTTCAGATAAAGTTTTCCCTAATGAACCTAAGTTTGCTCCATACTCTCCATACTCAAGATTTTCGTTTATAGATTTATTAATACTTAAATCATTTATTTCTTTAGCCTTTTGACCTGTTGCAACTTCAAAACCTTTAGAAGTATCTTGGTCTACTTTTTGAAAATTGATATAGTCTTCAGTAGTTACACTAGCTCTTGTTCCTGCACCCATACTTGCATAAGACCTTCTATCGTCAGTACCTTGATCCCCTCTTATATTCATGAGAGCTATATAACCTCTCTTTTCTAACTCATTTTTTAAGATTGGAATATTCATCATACTTCCAAGATTAGTCCTATTCATATCAATAAATATAACCTTGCCTTTTTCTTCAGCAAAACTATAGCTGACAGTTGATACAAAAATCATAATGACTACCGCAAACAATGACATAATCTTTTTTCTCATTTATTTGACCTACTTTCTATTCAGATAGTGCGTGATTACTTCTTCAAGTATCTCATCTCTTTCAAATTTTTTAATTATAGCTCTTGCATTTTTATGACTAGTTATATAGCTAGAATCACCAGAAAGGAGATACCCTATAATTTGATTTATAGGGTTATATCCTTTTTCAACTAGTGCTTTATATACAAAATCAATAGTGTCTCCTACACTCATTCTATCCTCTGGTATCCCTTCAAATTTCATAGTGTAGTCTAAATCTTTTTCCAAATTAAAAACCTCCTTAAGTGAATGTTATTTAACTTGTGTCTTAATAACCTCACTTGCATAGCTTAAAGCTTGGTCAACCTTAGATACATCACTAGCTCCTGCTTGTGCCATATTAGGTCTTCCACCACCTTTTCCTCCAGCTATTTTTGCAACTTCTCTAACAATATTACCTGAATGTATTCCCTTGTCTAATACATCTTTAGTGGCAGTAACTACAAAGTTAACTTTATCATCTACTACATTTGCTAGTACCACTACACCAGAACCAAGCTTATCTCTTAGATTATCTGCTGTTTCTCTTAGTGTATCCATGTCCATACCTTCAAATTTATTAGTTATTAAATTAACTCCATTTACTTCAACTTTAGAATCAAAAATAGAATCAGCTGATTGTAAACTCATCTTAGCTTTCATATCATGTAATTCTTTAGATAAATTTTTATTCTCTTCTAATAAAGAGCTTATTCTTTGAATTAAATTATCTTCCTTAGATTTTAAGCTTACACAAACTTCAGAGATAATACCGTCTCTTTCTTTTAGATATTCATAAACAGCTTTTCCTGTTATTGCTTCTATTCTTCTTACACCTGCTGCTACTCCACCTTCAGATAATATCTTGAACATTCCTACTTGAGAAGTATTTGTCAAATGAGTTCCTCCACAAAGTTCTGTAGAATAATCTCCCATAGAAACTACTCTTACCTCATCACCATATTTTTCACCAAATAGTGCTGTAGCTCCTTTTTCTTTAGCTTCCTTTATATTCATAATATCACATTTTATGTCTAAAGACGCTAAAATAACATTATTTACTTTTTCTTCTATTACTTTTAATTCTTCATTTGATATAGCTTCAAAGTGAGTAATATCAAATCTAAGTCTTTCTGGAGTAACTAAAGAACCAGCTTGATTAACATGGTCTCCTAATACTTCTTTTAATGCCTTATGAAGTAAATGCGTAGCACTGTGATTTCTTGCAGCTGCCATTCTAATTTCTCCATCTACCAGTGTCTTCACTTTATCTCCATTGCTTATTTTTCCTGATTTTATTACACCTATATGTTTTATACTATTATTAGCTCCTTTTTTAGTATTTAGTACTTCTACAACTAGGTTTTCATTAGTTATTAATCCACAATCTCCAACTTGTCCTCCACCTTCAGGATAGAAAGTAGTATTGTCTAGTACTATAGATACCTTATCGCCTTCTTTTGCACTTTGAACTAACTCATCGTCTTTAACTATAGCTTCAATAATTCCTTCTCCATATATTTCAGTATATCCATTAAACATACTATCAACTGTAGATTCTAATTTTGATAGAGGGTCTTCCTTCCAACTTTCTCCATCCATATTTCCTCTCGCATTTCTAGCTCTTTCTTTTTGTTTTTCCATTTCTTCATTAAAAGCTTCTTCATCTACAGATAAATGTTCTTCTTCTAAGATTTCTTTAGTCAAGTCTATTGGGAAACCATAAGTATCATATAATTTAAAGGCTTCTTGACCACTTAAAACAGTTTTTCCTTCACTTTTTAATACTTCTATATAAGAATTTAATATTTCTGTTCCTTGGTCTATAGTTTCATTGAATTTTTCTTCTTCTATACCAACTACTTTTTTAATATAGCTTTCTTTTTCAACTAAAACTGGATATGCTTTATCATTTACTTTTATAACTTCATCTATTAGTTTCTGTAAAAATAATTCTTTTACACCTAATAATTTACCATGACGAGCAGCACGTCTAAGAAGTCTTCTAAGAACATATCCTCTTCCTTCATTTGATGGAAGTACTCCATCGCTAACTAAGAACGTTACAGCCCTTATATGGTCAGTTATTATTCTTAGTGATATATCATTTTTTGGATTCTCTCCATATTTTACTCCTGTTAATTTCTCAACTGCTTCTAATATAGACTTAATTGTATCTACTTCAAAGATAGTATCAACTCCTTGCATGATACATCCCATTCTTTCAAGACCCATACCTGTATCTATATTTTTACTTTCTAATAAGCTATAGTTTCCTTCTTCATCTCTATCAAATTGAGTAAATACATGGTTCCAAAATTCCAAATATCTATCACAATCACAGCCTGGTTTACAATCTGGATTATCACATCCATACTCTTCTCCTCTATCGAAATAAATTTCTGAACAAGGACCACAAGGACCTGTACCTATTTCCCAGAAATTATCATCTTTCCCAAGTCTAACCATTCTTTCTTCTGGGAAATTCATTTCTTTTGCCCATATATCATAAGAATCATCATCTTCTTCATATACAGTTACCCAAATCTTATCTTCTGGTATATTTAACCATTCTGTAACAAATTCCCATCCCCATTTAATTGATTCTCTTTTAAAGTAATCTCCAAATGAAAAGTTACCCATCATTTCAAAGAATGTAGCGTGTCTTGCAGTTATACCTACATTTTCTATATCTCCTGTTCTTATACATTTCTGAGATGTACACATTCTTACATTTGGAGGTACTTCTACACCTGAAAAATAGTTTTTCAAAGGTGCCATACCTGAATTTATAAGTAATAAACTCTTGTCATTGTTTGGTACTAAAGAATAACTATTTGCTACATAATGACCTTTTGACTCAAAAAAATCTAAAAACTTACTTCTTATTTCGTTTAATCCCATCTTTTCCATATTATGTTCCTCCTAATAAATTTTATTTTTTCGTTTAAATAAAAAACCTCGTCCCTATAAATAAATTTATAGGGGCGAGGACAATCGCGGTACCACCCTAATTATCATAAAAACTATGATATCTTCGGAAAACCTTAGCTATAACGTAACTACCGTCAATCTCTACTTATATATTCTTTACATAATATAAATTGTTCAAGATTGCTACTAAAAGGCTGCTTCAAATATTGTATTCTAAGGGCTTCCAGCATTTTCCCTCTCTCTGTAAGACATCAAATATTTTACTATTCCTTATCACTGTATTTGCTTTTTAATTAATATACTAATTATATTACTAAATTTTACAAAATTAATCAATACTATATTTCCATATACAATAAATTTATTTTATAAACTTTATTCCACTTTAATATACTTTATTGTTTATTTTTTTAATTTTTTAGATGTTTTTATAAACTTTTCTCGATTATTCCTCCACCTACTACAAGGTCTCCATCATACATTACTACAGATTGACCTTTAGTAATAGCCCTTTGAGCTTCATCAAAAACTATTTTAATAGTATCTTCTCCTATTTTGTGAATAGTCGCTGGTGATGGTTTTGCTGAATATCTTATTTTTGCTTGAACTCTTAGTGGTTCTTCTAATTTATTTATTGATATAAAGTTAACATCTTTTGCAATAAGTTCTTTTTTAAACAATTCTTCATTATCTCCAAGAATTATAGTATTATTTATTGGATTTATATCTATTACAAACATTGGTTTCCCAAAGGTAATTCCAAGACCTTTTCTTTGACCTATTGTATAGTATAGTATACCCTTGTGTTTTCCAAGTATATTTCCTTTAGTATCTACAAAAAAACCTTCTTCAATACGCTTTTTAGAATGTTTTTTTACATAATTTGCATAGTCATTATCTTTAACAAAACAAATTTCCTGACTATCAGGCTTATTGTGGACTGCCATTCCCATTTCTTTAGCAATTTCTCTTACTCTATCTTTTTCATAATCACCTATTGGCAATAAAGTATGTTCTAGTTGTTCTTGTGTAAGATTATAAAGTGCATAAGTTTGGTCTTTTTTATCCGTAACAGATTTTTTTAGCAAATATCTTCCTGTACTTTCATCCTTTTCTATCTTTGCATAGTGACCTGTAGCCACATAATCACAACCTATTTGTCTAGCTTTCTTATAAAAATCATTAAATTTTATATGCTTATTACAAGCTATACAAGGATTAGGAGTTTTTCCTTCTAAATATTCATCTATAAAATAATCTATTACTTTTTCTTTAAATACTTCTCTAAAATTTAGAACATAAAATGGTATACCTATTTTATTTGCTACTCTTCTAGCATCTTCAACTGCTGATAAAGAGCAACAACCACCTTCATTTTCAACATCGTCATCATCTTGCCACAATTTCATAGTAACACCAATGACATCATAACCTTGTTGTTTTAAAAGATATGCAGCTACAGAGCTATCCACTCCTCCACTCATACCTATCATTACTTTTTTATTCATAAACAAATTTCACCTCATCTTTTGCATTACTTATTATTATACCATATAGAGCAAGCATTGTATTTATTTAAAATATAGCTTGCTCTATTTTCTAAAAAAAATAATATTATTAAGTAATTTTAAAAGATTTAAGGTTAATTTTTTATTTACTAATTCTTAACTACATCTACTGATGCTGTTGTTTCTGTTATTATTTTATTAGAATTACTAACATCAACTAGCTGTATTTTTACTTTATAAGTACCTTCTGTATTTCCAACTAGATAAACTGGTGTTGTTGCATCTTGTAATGAAAATCCTTCCATTGGACCCCATCCTGTGTTTACTATGTTAAACCAATTTCCATTGCTATCTTTGGCAATTAATTGTATTCCACCTAAACCTGCTGAACCATCTTCCTCTTTTATTTTTACTCTTACATTCTGATAATCATTTTTACCTTTGTTTAGCGTAATCTCTACTGGTGTTCTATTTTCAGTATTTTCAAATTTAGGTATACTACCATCTTGATTTTCATCTATTTTATTTTCTTGTGTTATATTAACAAGTTCATTCATAGTGATAGAAGCTTTGCCCCAAGTAGCAGTTTTTGAATCTTGTGATAGTTTACACTCTCCAAATCCATTAACAACAACTTTATCTTTATCATAATTATCTGTTTGTATTGGAGTATATTCACTTATATTACAATTATCTGTCAAAGTTAAGTTTGCGTTAGTTTCACTTGCAACTCCATCAGCTTTTACATATTCTACATTTACTCCATACCATCCATTTCCACTTGTTCTAAGATTTGAAGCTGTTACTGATGAGCCATTTACTATTAGACCTGCACCCTTATTGTTATTCAAAGTTACATTATTTAATTTAATATTTTTTGATAAATAAACATGCATTCCTGATTTATTTATCCTATCAGAATCTAAACCAGTTACTTTTAGATTGTTTATTTCTACATTATCTATTCTGTCTAACGTCACTATATTTTCATATCCTGGTATAGTATCAGTAAATTCTGCAGATTTTATTAGCTCAGCATCATTAATGCCATTTATAATTATTTTTTTATTTATAACAATTGGCTTTTCGACATTTATTTGTCCATCTATTTCCCATATTTGACCATCTTCTTGTAAATCAAGTGCTTTTTCTAATGTAGCAGTATTATTAATTTTTATTGTCTCAACTTTAACAGGTTCAGCTACTTTTACTGTAATACTTGGTAGTGATAATCCTTCTGATAGTTTATATCCATTTGCTAAATTGGCCTTGAATACATATGTTCCTGATGTTGTAGGACTATACTCTGGTGTACTTTTCCAGGTTACCCCTACTTTAGTATTAGCTACTCCAGATACTGTTGCTGATAGCTCTTTTGGTAAGTTTAGTCTGCTTAACTCTGTTCCATTTTCTACATTTTGAATTTTTATTGAATCTTCAAGTGCTGTTATTGATGTTATCAATTTGTCTTTTACAGACGAACCACCACCTGAACTACCTCCACTTGATGAAGAACCTCCAGATGAACTTCCACCTGGTTTAGTACCATCTATACTTGGACTCTGAGAACCTTCTACTTTATCAGTTATTGTTCCTTCATTTTTTATATTTGTTCCTGTTGCATCATTTTTTATATTTGTTATTTTACCATTATTCTTAACTACAACATTACTAGAATTATTTTGTATCTCTACTTTTTCTATTTTTGCTCCACTTTCATTTATTATTGTTCCACCTTTACTGTCTTTAACTAATACTTTACTTATTGTCCCTTTATTAACTATATCTGCATTTGGAGCAGTTACTACTATAGTCCCTGTATATGTACCGTTTAAATTTACAGAAATTGAATTATTAGTACTTAATGATAAATCATTTGATATAGTTCCTGATGGCTTAACATTTATAACATCATTTGCATCAGCCTTAACTAAGGCTGTTTTTAATTCTTCTAAGTTTTTAACTTCATATACTGTTGTAGATTGTGATTTTTTTATTTCAGAAAAAGCATTTTCATTACCTGAGCCTCCAACCTGTGTGATTGTTTTTAAGCTTTTAGTATTCAATACTTTTTCTTGTTCTTTATTTAACTTGTTTCCAACTAAAACTACTGGAGAATTATTTTTTGCTGCTAGTGAACCTACTGCTAGTGAGTCTATAAGGTCACCTTGTTTATTCATACCATCTTTTGTTATATATGCATTTTTCAACTCTTTTGTCTCGTATAGACCTCTTATAACAGCAGCATTAGTTTCATTTCTATCATTTCCTGACAATCTTTTAGGACTAGGTAAAGTATTTTTTGTTGCTTCTGAGATTGACTTTACACCACCAATTACATAAGATGTTTTTATACCTTTATCTTTTATAAATTGACTCGATAATTTTATACCCTCATTTGGACTAGAAAGTATTATTGGCATTTTATTTTGAGCTGCTGCTGCTCCTACACTTACTGCGTCAGCTAGACCTTTTTCACCATTAACAACAACTATTTTTGAAATATTACTAGTAGTTTTTCTTCCAAGAGATTCATCTAATTTTTTAGCTAATTCTAAAGATGTTTGATACCTATCATTTCCAGATATTCTTTCTGTATCAATTTTTAGAGATTTTAATTGAGCTTCTACTTCTGAACCCAGAGTTTTTACTCCACCTATTAAGTATACTTTTTCGGCTTTTAATCTTATTATTTCAGCCTTCGTTCTATCATCTAATTTATTATTTTGTGTTAAAAGAATTGGTGCATTTTTAGAACTTGCAAAAGGAGTTGCAGTCAATGCATCCACTATAGTATTATCATTTACTAATATTACATTTTTAGATGTATCCCATCCTTTTTTACTTATTTGTATAGCAGTCTCCCATCTACCAGAACCTTTAAGTGTGTCACTGTTCGTTTGAGCATTTGATATGCCTACTGTTACACTGCTAACTACTAATGATATAGTAAGAATTGCTGCTATTTTCTTTGGTACTTTCATAATTTTTCCCCCTAATAGTGTTTTTAATTTGAAATGTGCCTTTTTCACGAAAATAGCATTTTTAGATAATTTCTTTGAAAATATATTTATATATGAAAACCTTCTAAACGATTGATTTGCTGGGATTTATTATATTCTTATTGTTTAGAGATTATAGAAGTGTATATTTTTTATTATTAAATTAATTTATAAAACGGGTTAAAACAAGGAATCTTGGCAATAAAAAATAGCCATTTTCGTGAAAACGGCTATTTTTCTTTACTACATCATTATACACTTTTTTAAAATTGTTTTAAACCAATTTTTGGAAAATTATTCCTTATTTTTATTCTTCTTCCTCAACATCATGGTCATGAGCATCATCTATAACATATCCATCTAATTCTGGTATATGAATATTATTCTTTTGAGCATAATCTATAAGAGCTGCTTTTACAGCTTGTTCTGCTAAAACTGAACAATGCATCTTTACTGGTGGTAAACCATCTAAAGCTTCAGCAACAGCTTTATTTGTAAGTTCTAATGCATCTGCTATAGTTTTACCTTTTATCATTTCAGTTGCCATAGAAGAACTTGCTATAGCTGAACCACAGCCAAATGTCTTAAACTTAACATCCTTGATTATGTCTCCTTCTATGTCTAAAAATATCTTCATTATATCTCCACATGTAGGGTTTCCAACTTCACCTACACCACTTGCATTATCAATTTCTCCCATATTTCTTGGATTCATAAAATGTTCCATAACTTTATCACTATATTGCATTATTTTTTCCTCCTACTCAATTTATGTCTATTTTTTATGTTTTATCTCTCTGTCTACTTTACTAAGCCTTGTTTCTTCGCATCATCATAAAGTGGTGACATACTTCTAAGTCTTTCTATAACATTTGGTAAATTCTCTAATATATAATCTATATCATCATCTGTTGTAAAATCTCCAACTGTAAGTCTTAATGAACCATGTGCTATTTCATGTGGTAAACCTATTGCAAGAAGTACATGTGAAGGGTCTAATGAACCAGAAGTACAAGCAGAACCGCTTGAACCAGCAATTCCTAGCATATCTAATAATAAAAGTATTCCTTCACCTTCTATAAATTGAAATGCAAAGTTTGCATTTCCTGGAAGTCTATTTTCTAAACTACCATTTATTCTTGTATAAGGTATTCTTTCTAACACACCATCTATTAGCTTATTTCTAAGACGAGTTAAAGTCTCTACATGATTTTGCATATTTGCTTTAGCTAATTCTGCTGCTTTTCCATATCCAACTATTGCAGGTATATTCTCTGTACCAGCTCTTTTACTTTTTTCTTGTGCTCCACCATGAACAAAGTTATGAAGTCTTACACCTTTTCTTATGTATAAAGCTCCTACACCCTTTGGTCCATATATTTTATGTGAAGACATACTCATCAAGTCTATTCCTAGTTCTTTAACATCTACTGGAATATTACCTGTAGCTTGTACTGCATCAGTGTGGAATAATATCTTGTGTTTTTTAGCTATCTCAGATATTTCTTTAATAGGTTGTATAGTTCCTATTTCATTATTTGCAAACATTATACTTATAAGTATAGTAGTATCTTTTATGGAATCTTCTAATTCCTTTAAATCTACTTTTCCTTCACTATCAACATCCAAATAAGTTATTTCAAATCCGTGATGTTTTGCTAAGTATTCACATGTATGAAGTATCGCATGGTGCTCTATCTTTGAAGTTATTATATGATTGCCTTTATTTTTATTAGCATAAGCTACACCTTCTAATGTCCAGTTGTCACTTTCTGAACCACCAGCTGTAAAATACACTTCACTAGGTTCAGCGTTTATAAGGTCTGCTACTTGTTCTCTTGCTTTATCTAATGCATCTTTTGCTTCTCTTCCGAATGTGTGAAAACTAGATGCATTACCAAAATAATCTGTTAAGTATGGCATCATTGCATCTAATACTTCTTTTTTAACAGGTGTTGTTGCAGAATAATCCATATACAATCTTCTTTTTTCCATTACATTCATCTCCAAATCTATTTTTTAATATTTGTTATATCATTTTCTAATTTATTTTTGTTATAGTCATTTATCATATCTTTTAGAGTAATTGAATCTATAACATCTTCTATACCCTTTTTCATCTTTTCCCAAACTATTTTCGTTACACACATGTTTGAGTTTTCACATACATCTTCATCTAGTACACAGTCAGACAATGCAACTGGTCCTTCTAATACTACAAGTATATCACCTACTGTTATGTCTTCAGCATTCTTTGAAAGCAAATATCCTCCTTGAGCACCTCTTACACTTTTTACTAGACCTGATTTTTTTAAAGATGAAAATATTTGTTCTAAGTACTGATCTGATATTTTCTGTTTCTTAGCAATAAATTTTAATGATACTGGTCCATTATCTTGATTTAATGCTAATTCAAACATTGCTTTTAATCCATATCTACCTTTCGTAGACAACTTCATATATTATCACCTCTATATAGAAATCTAATTCATACTGATTTAGTAGGAATTACTTTCAACATAATTTTATTATACCCTACTAATTTTGTCAAGATTAATTTGAAATTTTTTATTTTGAATAAATACCCCATTTTCCAATGTTCTCAAATCCTAGCTTTTTATATATCTTTCCAGCTTCTTCATTATCATAAAACAAACAAGGTATTTTATTTTCTCTTAGGAGTTCTGAACATAGTTTAATAAGGCACTTTGTAGCAAGTCCTCTAGCTCTATACTTTGGATGTGTACCTACTCCAATTATCATTGCATGAGTTTTATTTTCTGAAGTACTCTTTGCCATGGATACTACTTGTTTGTTAATCTCTATACAATACCCTCTACCTGTCCTCAATCCATTTTTTAAATTATCTAAAGTCGTACTGTGAAATTCATCTATCAAATCATAAAGTCTTACTGTCTTTTTAAGATTTCCCAGCCTAATCTTTTTTATCTTTTCACTACAGTTATTATCCACCAAAAACTTTCTAGTTTGAAGTTTACAAAAATCAACTGTCTTTAAATTATTAAGTCCCAATCTATTAGCTAAAGCTCCTACAACACATATTTTACCAGAAATTTCTTCATAATTAGTATTACAAAGTAGATTATAAAAACCTTCAACATCATATTCTCCATCAGAATAAAACATCATAAACTCAAAATATTTAAGTAATATTGCCCTTATCTCACCCTTTTCATCTATATCTCCCCAGATATTTAAAAAATTATGCCCATATCCATATCTTTCGATATCTCCTATTATAAACAAATTGTACTCAGGTTCTCTTTTTAAGTATTTCATAACTCTACTATGGTAAGTTGAATTAAGTCTTATAATCATAATATCTACCCCCGATACATAACGTTCAGTTTAAAAATCACTATCTAGATATTCTAAATATTTCTTTATATTTGTCTCAGTTTTATTTTCTTGTGGTATGTAGTAGATACTATCTTTTATACTATCTGGTAAATACTGTTGCTTTACATAATGATTTTTAAAGTTATGAGGATATTTGTACCCACAACCTCTACCTATATCTTTAGAACCAGAATAATGTGCATCTTTTATACTGTTTGGTATGTCCTTAACAAACTCTTTATCCAATTCATCCATAGCTTTCATTATTGCTATACATGCAGAATTAGATTTTGGAGATGTAGCTAAAAGAATAGTAGCTTCTGCCAGTGGTATTTTTGCTTCTGGAAATCCAAGTTGCATAGCTGAATCTACACATGCCTTTACAATCATAATAGCATTTGGGTAAGCTAAACCTATATCTTCACTTGCTATTACCAAAAGTCTTCTACATATACTTATCAAATCTCCACCTTTTATAAGTCTTGCTAGATAATGTATAGACGCTTGAGGGTCACTTCCTCTTATAGATTTTTGAAATGCACTTAAAATGTCATAATGACTATCACCATTTTTATCATAGTTTATAATCTTATTAAAGGTAGATGACTGTATTACATCTGAATCTATATGAGTTATATTATCTTTATTTGGTTTAGTTGAATAAACTACCATTTCCAAAATATTCAAAGCTCTTCTCATATCTCCATCAGAAAGAATAGCTATATCTTCAATTGCATCCTTATTACATTCAATATCCATATAACTTTCTTCATTTAATACTTCAATAGCTCTTTCCAAACCTTTTTCTATATCAAACTTCTCTAAAGGTTTAAATTCAAACACAGTAGACCTGCTTAAAAGAGCTTTATACACATAATGGTATGGATTTTCTGTGGTACTAGCAATTAAGGTTATACTTCCATTTTCCATAAATTCTAATATTGATTGTTGTTGTTTTTTATTAAAGCTTTGTATTTCATCTATATATAACAAAACTCCATTTATATTATTTATACTTCCAAGTTCTGATATTACCTTTTTTATATCTTCTAGAGATGAATTCGTAGCATTTATTTTATAGAAATTTTTATTGCTTTTTTCTGCTATTATTTCTGCTACTGTGGTTTTACCAACACCTGGAGGACCAAAAAATATCATATTTGGTAAAAAATTAGATTGTAATATCTTAGACAATATTTTGCCATTACCTATTATATGACTTTGACCTATTACATCATTCATTGTTTTTGGTCTTATTTTATCTGCTAAAGGCATCTCCTCACTCCTTTTTTGATTAAAATACTTATTCTATAATTATTTCAATAATTCGTCTAAAAAAGGTATCTATTTGAAATAGATACCTTTCCTAATCTCAATCTATAAAAAATATAGATTATTGATTGTTTTTTAATTTTTTCAATTCATCTGTAAGTTTATCATTAAGTATTCTTATATGAGTACCTTTCATACCTAATGATCTTGATTCTATCACACCTGCACTCTCAAATTTTCTAAGTGCATTTACTATTACTGATCTAGTTATACCAACTCTATCAGCTATCTTACTTGCAACAAGTAAACCTTCTTTACCATCTAATTCAGCAAAAATATGTTCAACTGCTTCAAGTTCGGAGTAGGACAGAGTGCCTATTGCCATTTGAACTACAGCTTTCTTTCTCATTTCTTCTTCTAACTCTTCACCTATTGCTCTTAATATCTCAAGACCAACAACAGTCGCACTGTATTCAGCTATTACTAAATCATCATCATTAAATGAAGCTGAATATCTTGAAAGTACTAATGTTCCAAGTCTTTGACCGCTACCTAAGATTGGTACTACTGTAGTATATTTTTGTAATCTTCCATGTTCTTCTGGAAAAATTTCCAATATCTTTTCACCATTTAAATTTTCTAATGTCTCATCAATCTTTAATACATTTTGAGTATATTCATCTGAAAATTTCTTTTGTTTAGTATACTCATCTTCTATAACTGAACTGTCTTGAGCATCATTTAAATGAAGACCTAATACTTTACCTTTTGCACTTACTACATAAACATTAGAATTTAAAACATCTCCTAATGCTCCGGCCAGTAAATCAAAAGAGACACTACTTCCACCACTTGTTTGTAATGTTTTATTTATTTTCCTTGTTTTTTGTAACACTTCACTTGCCATTTAATCATCTCCTCATGAAATTTAGGCCTTTTAATAACCTTTTATATTTTCTAATATTATTTTCATCTCTAATGAAAATTTATTTTTTATATTAGTTGTTTACACTTGAAAGATTATCATAGATTGGAACCTTTTTCAAGAGAATTATGTGATTTTTTTCAATTTTCACTCTTTTCCGTCATTATGCTCTTTTGACTCTTTATTACATTCTTTATTAGAACACACTGTTTTTGTTTCAGATTTAGTCACTTTTTCAACCATATATGAACCACACTTCTCACAAAACTCTCCTGTCGGCTTATTCCAAGCTACAAAGTCACAGTTTGGGTAATTAGAACATCCATAAAAAGCTTTACCTTTTTTAGATTTTCTAAGTATAATATCTCCTTCTTCACATTTTGGACATTTAACACCAATTTTATTCATAATTGGTCTAGTTGTTTTACAATCTGGATAGTTTTTACAAGCCATAAATTTTCCAAATCTACCATATTTTATAACCATATTAGAGCCACAATTTTCACATATTTCATCAGTTTCTTCATCCATATTTACTTTTTCTATATTTTCAAGTGCTTCTTCAATAGCTTCTTTAAGTGGAGCATATGATTCAGATACAATCTCTTTCCAGTCTGTATTTCCGTCTTCTATAACATCAAGTTTACTTTCCATATCAGCGGTAAAATCTACATCTATAAATTTATTAAAATTATTTTCTAAAATGTCAGTAACTATTATACCAAGTTCTGTTGGACATAAACTCGTTCCTTGTTTTTCAACATATTCTCTATTTAATATAGTAGCTATAGTTGGAGCATACGTACTTGGTCTACCTATCCCTAATTCCTCTAATGTTTTTACCAAACTAGCTTCTGTATATCTTGCTGGTGGTTGTGTAAAGTGTTGGTCTGGTAATACATTTTCTATATTCAATATATCGCCTTTGTCTATACTTGGTAAAATTTTATCTTCTCTCTCTGAAAAATTGTATACCTTAGTGTAACCATCAAATTTCATTTTTGAACCAGTAGCTTTAAATACAAGGTCTCCTATTTTGCATTCTACATTTAATATATCGAATACTGAATCCTCCATTTGGCTAGCTACAAATCTTCTCCAAATTAAATTATATAACTTGTACTGGTCTTTGCTCAGTGAAGCTTTTATACTATCTGGAGTTCTATCAACAGAAGTTGGTCTTATTGCCTCATGGGCATCTTGAACTTTTTTAGTATCTTTTTTTTCTTTTTTATCACTACTATTTTTATAGTAGTTTTCGCCTAGATTACTTACTATATAACCTTTGGCTTTTTCTCTTGCTTCATCAGAAATTCTCTTAGAGTCAGTTCTTATATATGATATAAGACCAACAGTACCTTCACCTTCTATATCTATACCTTCATATAATTCTTGGGCTATCATCATTGTCTTTTTAGTAGTGAAGAATAGCTTATTTGCTCCTTCTTGTTGAAGCATACTTGTCGTAAATGGTTTTGGAGCTGATTTACGTCTTGATTTAGATTCTATCTTCTCAACTTTTAAATCTTTGCCTTCCATTTCTTTTAGTATTTCGTTTACAGCTTCTTCATTTTCTAATTCGATTTTTTCATCATTCTTACCATAAAATTTTAAAGTTATATCCTTATCTTTTGCTGTCTTTGCTTCCACATCTATTGTCCAATATTCTTTTGGAATAAATGCTTTTATTTCTTTTTCTCTATCACAAATTAATTTTGTTGTAACAGATTGTACTCTACCTGCACTAAGACCTTTTCTAACCTTTTGCCACAATATAGGGCTTATCTGATAACCTAAAAGTCTGTCTAATACTCTTCTTGCTTGTTGTGCATCAACCAAATTTATATCAATATTTCTAGGATGCTTAATTGCTTTTTTAATTGCATCCTTAGTTATTTCATTAAACTCTATTCTACAATCTTCAGATTCATCTAAATTTAGTATATGAGCTAAATGCCATGATATAGCTTCACCCTCTCTATCAGGGTCGGTTGCTAGATACACTTGTTTAGACTTTTTAGCTTCTTTTTTTAATTCTTTTATTACATCGCCTTTACCTCTTATGTTTATATATTGAGGTTCAAAATTATTTTCTATATCTACACCTAATTTACTTTTAGGTAAATCTCTGACATGACCAACTGATGCTTTCACTGTGTAATGACTTTTTCCTAAAAATTTTTCTATGGTCTTAGCTTTTGCAGGCGATTCTACGATGACTAATGTTTTGGCCATAAAACCACACACCCCCACTACCTAATCTTAATTTATACATTTAAACTGTACGTTTTATTATTCATTTCTACTACTAACTCATTTAGTACTAATTCATTGATTATTGAATTTACATACTTTATTTCTATACCAGTATAATCACAAATACTATCTATATGCAAGTTTCCTTCTCTTTTTATAGCTTCTATTATTTGCTTAGACTTGGCATTTAGACTTATATTATCATATTTTTGATTTATTTTTTTATCAATAATATTAAATATGTTATATTCATTCAAAATATCATCTATATTTTCAATTAATTTTGCACCTTCTTTTATAATTTTATGACAACCTCTACTCATTTGGGAATTTATATTACCAGGTATTGCAAAGACATTTTTTCCATGTTCAAGAGCAAAATCCACTGTGATTAATGCACCACTTCTAATTGCTGCCTCTACAACCACTACTCCATCACTTAATCCGCTAATAATCCTATTTCTATTAGAAAAATGATATGGTGCTACTGTCGAGTTAATATTATACTCTGATAATAATAATCCCCCATTTTCTAATATTTTATTTGATAAATATAAATTTTGTTTTGGAAGAGGATTGTCTACTCCTGAGCCAAGCACTGCTATAGTTTTAGATTTTCCATTCATACAACCTATGTGTGAATATGCATCTATTCCTATAGCTAATCCACTTACTATATTAACCCCATACTGGGATAGTTGACAACTTATTGTTTTTGCACAATTAATTCCATATGCTGTAGGTTTTCTTGAACCTACTATAGCTATATTAAAATTATTATTAACTAAACTTATATCACCTTTATAGAATAATAACTTTGGAGCATTGTATATATTTTTTAATTTCTCAGGATATTCTTTATCATATTGACAAATATATTTAATTGTTTTTTTATAAAGAAGTTCTTTTATATTTTCTAAATAAGCGTGACCTCTATATTTTACTATATTTTTTCTAATATTCAAGCTTATATTTTTTAAATTATATATTTCTTTTTCAGAAAAATCAAATATATCCTCAATATTTACTATTTCACTTTCTATTATTTCAATTGTTTTTGTTGTTATTCCACTAATTGATTTTAACCACAAATAGATATCTCTTTTTTCCATAAAATCCACCTCAAAAACTTATTTAAAATAACTATAATAAGCCTTTCTAAATGAAAAAGCTTCTATAATACACTGCGAATTTATTGTTTCTATTTCTTCCAAATCCGCTATTGTTCTTGCCATTTTTAAAAGTTTTGTATAACTTCTACTACTGAGATTATATTTATTAATTATTGTCTCAGCCGTTTTTGAAGCTTCTTTTTCCAATTTACAATATTTTAATAAATTAGAAGATTTAATTTCACTATTATTTTTTATATTATCTTTTCTAAATCTATTTATTTGTATTTTTCTAGCATTTTCTACTCTTCTCTTTATTTTTTGAGAACTTTCTTCTTGTTTTGAAGAATTAAAATCAACATATTTTATAGAATTAACTTCTACAAAAATATCAAACCTATCTAATAATGGACCTGATATTTTATTTATGTATTTATCAATTTCGTTACTCCTACATCTACATTCTGTATCTGACATATAGTAACCACATGGACATGGATTCATAGCTGCAATTAACAATACTCTACAAGGATATTTTGTATTATATTTCACTCTGGATATATTTACATATCCATCTTCTATAGGTTGTCTTAAAGTCTCAAGTATTTTTCTATCAAATTCAGCTATTTCATCTAAGAATAATATACCTCTATGTGCTAAAGCAACTTCTCCAGGTCTTGCATCTACTCCGCCACCAATCAAAGATTGCTTTGTAGTTGTGTGATGAGGTGCCCTAAAAGGTCTATTGTCAATTATTCCTTTGGTTTCATCTATCATACCTAGTATGCTATAAACTTTACTTACTTCTATCATTTCTTCTATACTTATGTCTGGTAAAATTGTCCTTATCCTTTTTGCAATCATAGTTTTTCCTGAGCCTGGAGGTCCAATCATAAAGATATTATGATTACCAGCTGCTGCAATTTCTGCACTCCTCTTTACAAAATAATTGCCCCTTACATCTTTAAAGTCTTCATCATATTTATTTTCTTTTATACTGTGAATCTTTGTATGCTCACAGTCTTTATAAGTATCATACTTTTCTAATCTTCCATTATATATTTCTAGCTCCTCATTCAAAAAAGACATTATCCTTTCTTTATCGACTTTTATTTCTTCATTTAAAAAATCAATACATTCATTTAAACTTTTAACAGGGATTATATCAATTTCATCTATAAATAAACTTTCTCTTGTATTCTCAATTGGTATAAAAATACGTTTTATATTTTGGTTTTTTGCACCTATAATGATAGGCAATATACCTCTTACTTTTCTTATCTTTCCATCTAATGATAACTCTCCTATAAACATACTTTCTTTTATGTAATTTTCGTCTTTTTTTATTAATCCTCTTAAAAGACCTATACTTATAGATAAATCTAAAAAAGCGCCTTCTTTTTTTATATCTGCTGGTGATAAATTCACAACTATTCTCGTGCTTGGGAATTTATACCCACTATTAAGAATTGCTGATTTTACTCTCTCTCTTGCTTCTTTAATTTCTTTACTTGGAAGACCAACAATATTAAAACTAGGTATACCATTACTTATATCCACTTCAACCTTTACCAAAAAACTATCTATTCCTACTAAATTACTTGAATTAATAATACTTAACATTTTTAATCCTTTCAAAAAACTTTATATTTTTTAAAAAGCATTTATTATATGATTTACTCTCTTTTCCAATAAATAGACCTCTATAATATCAAATCTTATTGGAGTATTATATAAATTATTTTTTATAATATAGTATTTTGCTACATCAACTATCTTTTTTCTTTTTTTAAAACCTACAGATTCGCAAGGGTAACCATACTTTATATTGGACCTTGATTTCACCTCCACAAATACAATTTCATTACCTATATTTGCTATTATGTCTATCTCTCCTAACTTCAGTCTGTAGTTTTTTTCTAGTATCTTCGCACCTTTTGCTAGCAGATAATTAACTGCTATTTCTTCTCCAAAATCACCTTTTTCTTTATTATTCATTATCTACTCCAATACATTAAATTTGTACGTTTAAATTATCGTCAGTATACAATTTAACTATTCAATTTTTTGAGATTGATTTTATTTCCATTAATATTAATAAATACTTCTATTGACTTTATTCTTTTATGATATTATGCTAGTTTTCATAAGGAAAGTTTATTTTTATGGAGGAATGTCTTTAATGAACAGAAAAAAATTATTTATTTTTATACGATATTTATCTCTATTTATATTACTTGTAAGCTATTTGAATAATGCTGAAAATACATTGTATCCAGTTATAACAATAATTATATTATTTCTAATAATAAATAACCAAGTCAGATTTTTTTCTTTATCAAATGAGAATAAATTTATACTTATTTCTTATTTTTTAGAGCTTATTTTAATTTTTATATTGTACAATTATACAAAAACTTTTAATTCACTATACTTTGTTCCTTTAGTTTTGGATGCCTCATTTTTAATAAAGGAAAAGTATAAATACATATTATTCTTTTTAGTTATAATATCTTCTTTTATTATTGGTTTAGATAAAAGTGTATATTTAGCACTAGAATCAAGTTCTATATTACTAATTATTACTATACTTTCTATGTATCTAGAAAGTGAGAATTTATCTAAATTATACAATCAAAGTCTTTACGATAAACTCCGTGTTTCTAAAGATGAATTAAAAAAAGCTAATGCTGATTTAGAGATTTATGCAAGTTCTATAGAAGAATTAGCAATTTTGAAAGAAAGAAACCGTATATCGAGAGAAATACATGATAGTGTTGGACATTCTCTTTCTACAACAATAATTCAATTAAGTGCTATAGAAAAACTCTTAAAAGACAAACCTCTCATTTCTGATTTAGTTCATGAACTTAGAGAATTTGTGACTGAAAGTTTCCAAGATGTAAGAAGAGCTATATCTGAACTAAAACCTGTTGAATATGAAAATTATCAAAATTTACTTAAAATCAAAGAACTGGTTAAAAGCTTTATTAAGCTTACAAATATCAACGTTAGATTAACTATATCAAAAAATACTTGGAACCTATCTAGAAATCAATCTATCGCTTTATATAGACTCGTTCAGGAATCGCTTTCCAACGCATCAAGACATGGAAAAGCAACTGAAATTAGAATTTTTATAACATTTAATCCTTCAAATCTTATAATTACTATCAGTGATAATGGTATAGGATGTAACAATATAAAAAAAGGAAATGGACTTAGCAGTATTAGCGAAAGAATATATGAATTAAATGGCAAAGTTGAATTTGATAATTCTAATACTGGATTCACAATTAGAGCGTCTTTTCCTAAATTTTCAGGAGGTGATTTTTTTGAATAAAATCAAAGTTCTTATAGTAGATGATGAAAAATTGATTAGAAAAGGTCTTAAGATTATTTTATCATCTTATGACGATTTAGAAATTGTAGGAGATGCTTCCAACGGATATGAAGCATTAGAATTCTGTAAAAAAAATGATGTAGACATAGTCCTTATGGACATTAGAATGAAAGTTTGTGATGGAGTTCTAGGTACAAGACTTATAAAAGAATACGATAGTTCCATAGCGTTATTAATTTTGACAACCTTTAATGATGATGAATACATAAAAGACGCTATGAAGTTTGGAGCTTCAGGATATCTTTTAAAAGATAGTTCGGACGAAGTATTACACGAGGGGATTCGTTCCTCGTTTTTTGGCAATATTGTACTTGATAAAAGTGTTGCTGAAAAAATCATGTCCCCTGAAAAAACTATAGGACAAGAACATATTTCTGATATGTATAATTTAACAGAAAAAGAAATATCCATAATTAAATTAATTGCAAATGGACTTAATAATAAAGAAATTAGCCAAGAATTATTCTTATCTGAAGGTACAATAAAGAATAATATCACTAATATCTTGGGAAAACTAGGACTTCGTGATAGAACTCAACTAGTTATATTTGCCTTCAAAAATAAAATTGTAATATAGATATATATGTAAGAAACCTATACTCTTAAAAAATTTCTTACTTACAAACTTATTTATAATAAATAAAAATATAAAGTGACTTAAGTCACTTTTTTTAGTGACTTATAGTAATAGAATTATGATTCATAATTCTTTATTATAGTATTATAGATTTTTAGCTTATACAAAATTACTTTTGGAGGGATTATTATGGATATAGTCAGAGTAAATAACATAACAAAAAGATTTAACGATAAATTGGCACTTGATAATATCAGTTTTTCTGTTAAAGAAGGGGAGATATTTGGACTTATTGGACCAAATGGGGCTGGTAAGTCTACACTTATAAATATAATTACAAATCTTATGTTACCAAATAGTGGTGACATTCAAATCAATGGTTTAGATTTGTCAAAAGATTATATAAAAGCAAAGTCTATAATAGGATTAGTTCCACAAGAATTAGCACTTATGGAAACCCTTACTCCTTTTGATAACTTAGAGTACTTCGGAGCTTACTATGGTTTAAAGGGAAAATTGCTTCAAGAGAGAATCACCGAAGCCTTAGAAGTCACAGGACTTACTGATGTTAAAAAGAAAAAAATAAAAAAATTATCTGGTGGTATGCAAAGGAGATTAAACATTGGAATAGCACTCTTAAATCATCCTAAAATATTAATATTAGATGAACCAACGGTAGGTGTTGACCCCCAATCAAGAAATCATATTTTCAATTTTATTAAAGATATATCTGAAAAACAAAAAACCACGGTAATATATACTTCTCATTATATGGAAGAAGTTGAACATCTTTGTTCTAAGATTTTTATTATGGATGAAGGCAAGGAGATTGCTTTTGGAGATAATAATTATCTAAAATCATTAGTATCTACACATACAAAATTAATCATGGAAATTAAAAATATAAATGCTCAACTTATATTCGATTTAAAAAATATCAAAGGTGTGATATCTGTTTTAGAAAATAATTCATTAGTAGAATTGGATATAGATAAAAAATTGCAACTTACAGATGTGCTATCTGTTGTTGAGAAAAATAATTCAAAAATAGTACGAATTTCTTATGAAGAACCTAGTCTAGAAGATGTGTTTTTAAATCTAACAGGTAAAAATCTAAGAGATTAATGGAGGTGATTTTATGAGATTATACATTAGTGTAAAAACTATGCTAAAAGGTTTAAAAAGCTCTTTTATACTTAATTTAATATATTTCTTAGCCTTACCTCTAGTCTTAGCTGGGTTTCTTGGAATGGTGACAGAAAGCATGTTTCAAAACCCTATAAAAACAGATTTGACATCAATTGTTATATATGACAAAGATGATACAAAGCTATCAAATAATCTGACAAGATACTTAAAAAATGACTTATCTTCTATATTAACAGTTCAAAAAGATAGTTCTAATGCAGATTTAAAACTCACTATACCTAAAGGATATGAGAGTAATTTATTAAATGAAGAATCAAATATTTTAAGTGTAGAAAAACTTGGAACTCGCGATGATATTGCAATATTACTTCAAGACATATTAGATACTTATCATGAAAAATTATATTTAAATAATTCGCAAAAACTAAGTTCAGAAGATTTCTCTAAATTATTTAACAAGAATTCTATTGATACTTCTATAATAAAAAATAATGTCAGACAAAACTCTTATGAGTACTTTGCTTTAGTTTCTCTGGGATTTCTTGTAATAATTTTTATAATGAATAATATTTTAGCAAATTACGTAAGTGAATCAAAAGGACTTTCAAAAAGACTTTACTCTATGCCTATTACTAGAGTACAATTCTTAATTTATGATTTTGTAGGATTGTGGATTTATTCATTTATCTTCTTGTTATTATATGTTTTATTCTTTAGAATACTTGGGATAACATTTAAAGGTAACTTTGCCATATTAATTTTACTTTGTGCTTTATCTTCTTATTTTATGACTTCAATATCTACTTTTGTAACCGCCTTTTTTAGTAAGAAATATGGTACAGTTATTGTTTACACATTACTCTTCTTACAGACAGTTTTTGGAGGTATTCTCAGCATGGTAAATGATATATTTACTAAGTTTACAAGTTTATCTCCTACTTATTTAATAGGAACATTATTCAGTAATTATGAGACATTTAAAACTATCGATTCAATAGGAAACTTAATTTTTATATGTCTAATTGCATCTACAATATTGATTGCACTTTCTATTGTAAAAGAAAAATATAAATGGAGGGAGATTTAATAATGATTAGATTAATTATTGCAAACATAAAAAGATATATAAAAAATCATGCTCTTTTAGTTAACATGGTTCTGTTTCCTGTTATATTATTAATGTTTTCTCTTAACTTTTTTACTGGTAACTCAGAAAATCAATCAATGTACTTTTCTCCAGTAGCAATTGTATCTAATTCTTCTGGAAAATATGAACATAAGTTAATAGATGGTTCTAAATTAAAAGAAAACTCATTTGGATTAGACGAACAGGATAAGGCTATGAATTTATTAAAAAATAATAAAGTTTCTGCTGTCTTCATTTTAGATGAAAATTTTTCAAACAATATAGATAACTTAAAACGACCTGTAGTTAAATGTTTTAAAACCGAAAACGGTGGAGGTAGTCTTTGGGCAGAATCACAAATAGAATCTTTTATTACTAATTCATTAAAATTAAAAATAGATAGAAACATAGATGATAAATTGACAAGGACAAATATAATTGATAACAGTCCAAATAAGAATAAAAATTCATTTTTAATAGTCTTCTTAATATGTTATTTTATGTATATTAATGCAGCACATCTTGCTTCTGATTTATTCGCATTAAAAAAATCTAATACCTTAAAAAGACTTGTTTCTACAAGACATAAAGATATAAAAATCATTTTCAGCATATTTTTAGGGTTATTTTTTATTCAAGCAATTATATACACCTTAACTTTAGTATGCTTCTCATTTATAAGTGATTTTAAATTGACTTTAAACACATTAATGATTGTACTAGCAAATAGTTTTGTTGCTACTGGATTTGTATTTTGGATAGCTAGAGTAACTAAAAGTGAAAGTTCTATAAGTCTTATGTCTACATTTTATTCTTTAATAGGTTTAGCTATATCTATATCTAGTCTAATACCATCACTTGATAAATTATCCTTTATGGTTAATCTTTCAAAGCTTACACCATTTTATTGGACTATAGACGCTATTAATAATGACAACATATTAATAAATATAATTGTTTTAATTTTTATTGGAATGGTCTTTGTAACAGCTGGAAGTCTTAAGTTAAGAGATTTTGCTAAAAATTAATAATTACTAAGCATAGTTAATGTACAGTTTTATAAAAAACTAACATAATATTTCAATACGTTAAATCATTTTATCTTATATTTTTATAGTTATTTTATATTTATTCATCATAAACTTAATATTATATATTAATATTTTTGACTTGTCAAGTATTTTGTGATATAATATTGAGTATTAGATAATTAAAGCATTGTACCCAAATTGCAATATCTAAAATTCAGTTTGGAGGTATAACTATATGTATAATATTGGCGAAAGTGTGATGTATCCAAAAGAAGGTGCTTGCTATGTAAGTGATATTGTAACAAAGGAAATAAATCATAATATACAGAAATACTATGAATTGACTGTTATTTTCAATAGCAATCTTAAAATTTTGATTCCAGTTATAAGTGCTGGCAAGATTGGCATACGTCCAGTTATGAATGAAAATGAAGTTGATGATTTTATGCAATCTATTGATAAAACAGATGGTGTATGGATTTTTGATAGAAAGAAGCGACTTAAATTATACCAAGATAAATTTCATTCAGGAGATGTTTTTGAGATTGTAAAATTGATTAAGATGCTTATGATACAAGATTGTTCAAAGCAATTATGTAGTACAGATAAGGACTTTCTAAATAAGGCTCAAAGGTTTGCTTTATCAGAATTAGCTGCAGCTCAATCCAAGTCCTATACAATCGTATTAGATGAAATGAAAAAACATATACTAAATTTGAATAAAAATTAAGCACGTAAAGCACTCTCTTTTACTTTAAACTGCCTAATCTATTATTGATAAAATTCTCTTAATTAGATTGAAGTTTATACTCAAACAAAAAAGCTAAGAGCAAATCATATTTTTGATTTACTCTTAGTTAATAAAATTTAATCTTCTGCAAGTTCTTTTTTTTCTTGTAATAACACACCTAACTCATTTGCTTCTAAAACTTGTGCCTCTGCAATATCAAGTAACTCTTGTTGCCATTCCACACATTTATCTTTGTAATCAAAAGGTAGCGTTCTGTCAACTATGTACTTATCAATACAGCCCTCCGCACTTTTAATTATTTCTTTTCTTTCATTAATAAATTTCTCCAATTCTACTAAGGCTTCTTCATAAGCTTTTTTACTCATATAAATTCCCCCTTTGTACAATTATTCTACATTAAAATGATTTTTCCTCTTTTTTGTATAAAATTTTATTTGTATATAACTTTTCCATCAATATCTTTTATAGTTTGACATCCAGTTAATATCATAGAACCACTTAGTTCTGATTGAAGCTTATTTACATAAGTTTCTACACCATCAGTTGCTCCACCAAATGAAGCAGTCACAAAAGGTCTTCCTATTAATACTGCATCTGCTCCTAGACCTATCATCTTTAATACATCTAATCCTGTTCTAACTCCACCATCTGCAAGTATTGTAACTTTGCCTTTAACAGCATCAGCAATCTTTGGTAAAACTTCACATGCTCCTGGTGTACAATCTAATACTCTTCCTCCATGATTTGATACAACTATGGCATCTACACCTGCTTCAACTGCCATTAACGCATCTTCAACAGTCATTATTCCTTTTAATATAAATGGTAGTTTAGTAGAGTTCACCAATTCTTTTATTTGTTCAACATTTTTAGGAAGTACTGGCTTTCCATGTAGCGATAAAGTCACTAGACCACAAGCATCTATATCAACTCCAACTGCAAATGCACCAGCTTCTTCAGCTAGTCTTATCTTTTTTATAATATTTTCATTATCCCAAGGCTTAATAAATACAATCCCATCACCATTATACTTTTTAACTACATCTAAATTTTCCATTAAAAAAGCATCTACTGCTGTATCTCCAACCATTGCATAAATCCCACTTTTTGCACATCCTGCAACTACTGGTTCTATGTAATCTCTTTCACTAATTTTTCCACCCATATTCAAGGTAGTTCCTGTTACTGGAGCTGCAAATATAGGTGCACTCATTTTTTTCCCAAATATCTCTATAGATGTATCAGGATTTGAGACATCATGTATTACTCTCATATTTACTTTTACTTTTTCTAAACTCTTACTATTTTCTATAAAAGAAGAACCACTTCCTTTACCTCCCATACCAGGAACTTCCCCTGCACAAACAACTCCATTACAAACCTTACAAACTTTACAACTTCCATTTAAATTTTCTCTAGCATTTTTTAATAATTCATTATACTCCATCTTTAATCCCCCATTTATTATAGTAATTTATATCATATACATTATATCATATTGTGTTTACAGTATATTTTTCAAAAAACTTTTCCTATGTATAGGAGTTATCCCATGTTTTTCAATGGCTTCATAATGTTCTTTAGTCCCATACCCTTTATGAGATTTAAAACCATATTCTGGATAGACCCTATCATATTGATACATTATACTATCTCTAGTAACCTTAGCCAATATACTTGCTGCTGCTATTGATATAGATTTTGAATCTCCTTTTACAATTGGATTTTGAGCTATGTCAATCCCTGGTATTGTCGCTGCATCAACCAATAGATAATCAGGTGCTTGTTTTAAACAATTTATAGCTTTTTTCATTGCCATATAGGTAGCATTCAATATATTAAATTCGTCTATTTCTTCATTATTTACTATACCTATTCCATAGTCTAATGCTTCTCTTTTTATTACTTCAAAAAGTTCATCTCTTTTTGCTTCACTTAGTTTTTTAGAATCATTTACGCCTTCTATTTTTGTGTCTTTTTTAAATACTACTACAGAAGCTACAACAGGTCCAGCAAGAGGTCCTCTTCCCGCTTCATCAATTCCTCCAATATATAAATAACCTTTATTGTAACCTTCATTTTCAAATATATTTATAGTTTCTAATCTTTCTTCTTCTCTTCTAATATTGTCTAATTTTTTAGCTAGTTTTACAGCTAAGCTTTGAACAGATTTTCTGTCATCGACTCTCAATAGTTCTATATATTGCATATATTTTTCTACTTCTAAAGTCTCAATTATTTCCTTAATCTCCCTCACGCTTTTATTCTGCATACAATTCCCTCATCTTTCATTTGTAAAAATATAAGTTTTTAAATCTATTAAAATTTTGCTAACACAAAGTTTAATTACATCCACTATATCCACATTTTAAGCATATACTACAACCACCTGTATGTGCAATTCCTTCACTTCCACACTCAGGACACACAAATTTCTCATCTTCTTCAAAATTTTTATTTATTATTTTTTTGGATTCTTCATCTTTATTATCTTTTTCTTTTTTATTATTTTTATAACATTCTTTTTTATTATCTTCTTTTTTATTATTTTCTTTATTGTTTTCTTCCTTTTTTTCATTTATTAAAATTCCACTCCTTTTGCATCCATCTCTAAATATTGTCACCCCTTTAAGACCAGCCTGCCATGCCTTAATATATATATTGAAAACATCTTCAACTGTAGTTTCAAAGGGAATATTTATTGTAGATGATATAGAAGCATCAATATATTTTTGCCATACTTTTTGCATGTTTATCCTTTCTTCGTATCCTATATTCATTGCAGTTACAAAGAACTCTGGTAAACATTCTTCATCTGTAATACCTTTTTTATCCATATATTCTTTAACGATTGGAGTATATACTTTGTAATATACATCTTCGTCATGTAAACTCTCAGTTTTTCTTATATATGAAAGATTAAATATAGGTTCTATTCCACCACTAATTCCTATCATTGTAGATATAGAACCTGTAGGAGGTATAGTTAATAGTTGTGAATTTCTAAGCCCATATTTTTTAACCATTTCCTTAGTATCATCATTTAAATTTTCTATAAAAAACTTAGACTTGGATATATTTTCATATTTATACTCACTAAAAGTTCCATATTCTTTGGCAATTAAGGCTGATTGCTTTACAGCTTCATTCAACATAGTTTTACCAATTAAATCACATAATTCCAAAGATTTATCAGAACCATATCTTATTCCCATCTTTATAAGCATATCAGCTATACCCATTACTCCTAAACCTATCTGTCTATATTTATGTACACTATCTCTTTGCTCTTGTAATGGATGTAAGTTTAATCCCTCATCTAACACATCATTTAAAGCTACCACAGCTTCTCTAACGCAAGATTTTAATTTATTAATATCAAAGGTAGCATGTTCACCAAATGGTTGTATTACAAACTCTGACAAGTTTATTGAACCAAGCAGACAACTTCCTCCACTTGGAAGTGGCTCTTCTGCACAAGGATTTACTCCTGAAAAGCAAAAATTCTTATCTTCGCTCATAAAATTATAAGTTCTTATTTTGTCCCAAAATAATATACCTGGTTCTGCATAATCCCAGTTATTTTTCACAAATTTATTAAACAAATCATATGCATTTACTATCTTGACTATTTTTTCTCCAGTAGTTTCAACTTCAAAAGTACAGTTATACAGTTTCTTTTCCTTTACAGCTTGCATAAATTCATCTGTTACTCTTACAGAAATATTTGCTTTAGTAACTTTTTCTAAATCTGTTTTTATATCTATAAACTCTTCTATCTCTGGGTGGTTTACGTCCATAGAAATCATAAGAGCTCCTCTTCTTCCTCTTTGACCAATCAAACCAGTTGTCATGCTGTAAAGTTCCATAAAAGAAACTGCTCCAGTCGTGTGTTTTGCAGCATTATTAACTTTTGCTCCTTTTGGTCTTAACTTTGAAATATCAATTCCAACGCCTCCACCATAGCTAAATGTTCTAGCAAGTTTTTTTGCAGTATCGAAAATATCTTCTATACTATCTTTTGGTGGCTCTATTACATAACAATTAGAATATGTTACTTTTTTACCTTCTTTCTGCAATCCTCTATTTGCTAAAATCCTTCCAGCAAATAGAAATCTTTTCTGTCTTATTAATTTTGAGATTCTAGGACTATTATTTGAGATTCTCTTTATCCACTCATCAAAACTCTCACCATTATTTCTATACTTATTCTTCCATATTGATTTTTGCAGTTCATCAAACTCCCAAGCTTTAGTTCTTATTTCAGAACGTCTTTCTCTATATAATATGTAGTGTTTTGCTATATCTTTTCTATTTGATTCCATAAGTAATACTTCAACTATATCTTGGATTTCCTCTACGGATAAGCATTTTTCCATAGAATTATAATCTTTAGCTATTTTTCTTGATATATCATATGCTAAATCTCTATCCACTCCACCTTCACTATTTATACTAGCCTTATAGACAGCATCTTCAATCTTACTTTTACTAAAAAGTTCTTTTGTACCATCTCTTTTTATTATGTACTTCATTTTTAGACCTCCAATAAATTAGTATTAAATTAATACACCTATTAACTATAACTCTAAACAAACTTTTTTATATGTTTGTATTTTTTCAGATTAATTATCTAGCATAATATATATTATACTATTTTATATTCAATATAACACTCCTTATAGTTCTCTCAACTTTTAAAACAATTTCTTAAAAAAATCAAAAATAATATAAAAAAGTATATAAAAGTCCAATTCTACTTTTATATACTTTATATTTTTTATGTTTTTATTGTTTTAACTTTTATTAATTAATAAGTATCTAAATAATAAATTCTTTATTTTTTCTTTATATATATATGGCAATAATTTACATTTACATTAAATATTTTTAGTAAATATAATTTTATTTTACTTATAGTTTTAAATCATCCTTTTTATTTTACATGCTATTATAAATCATATTACTGCTAATGTTATAAAATTAAACAAATAACATATTTTCAATCTTAAGCAATTTAATAATACTTGCAAATATTACAAATATAAAAAGGAATTGCCTCTATAATTTAAAGGCAATTCCATAATTATCAATTATTCTTTATTATTATGCAGTTTTACTGCTTTTAGATGGAATAAAGTTTCCTATTATTCCTGCTATTACAACTGGAACTATCCAGTTAAATCCTAATGAAGCGAATGGTAAGCTATTAACTAGAGGAATATTTACACCAAAGCTTGTTGCAACTGTTAACACACTTACTAATAATGCCATATATGCAGCACATTTGTATACATTGTCATTTTTAATTTGGTTACTAAATAATGCTAGTATAACTAGAGTTATAGTTGCTGGATATACCATACTTAATATAGGAGAAGAGAATTTTATTATTGTACTTACTCCAAAGTTTGATATGATTGCACTAAACACACAAACTACTATAACTATATGCTCATACTTTAATTTCCCATCTGTAAGTGTTGAGAAATATTGACCTGCTGCTGAAGAAAGTCCTATAGCTGTTGTTAAACATGCTAATGCAACTATAATAGCTAATAAGATTTTACCTGTAGTTCCAAGTAAAGATGCTGTTATTGCAACTATTAAAGCTGTTTGTTGAACATCTTGTCCATATGCTTGAGATACAGTTGCTCCAAGATAACATAATCCACCATAAACTAGTGCCATACCTATTACTGCAATAACACCTGCGCTTACTGTAGCTTTCATCTTTTCTTTTTCACCTGTATACCCTTTAGCTATTACTGACATGATTATAATTGATGCAAATACACTAGCTGCTAATGCATCCATTGTTTGATAACCTTGAGTTATACCTTCTGCAAATACATTTTGTATTAAAGAACTGTCTCTTATTTCTCCTAATGGAGATATGATACCTTTAACGATTAATACTGCTAAAGCTATAAGTAAAGCTGGAGTTAATATTGACCCAACTATATCTACAACTTTTGATGGTCTTATTGTTAGAAGTAATACTATAGCAAAGAATACTATAGAAAATATTACTGGGCTTATTCCTGAACCTATTGTAGGTAATATACCCATCTCATAAGTTGTTGCTGCTGTTCTAGGTATTGCCAAAAGTGGACCTATACAGATTACCATTGCACATCCTAATGCAATACTTAATCCTTTACCTGCTCTTGAGAACATCTTTGATGTGTCTCCATTGAACTTAGTTGCTGCTATAACTGCTAATAATGCCAAACCACCATCTGCGAAAAGGAATCCTATGAAAGCTACTAGCCAACTACTTCCGGATAAAACTCCTAGATATGGAGGGAATATTAAGTTCCCAGCACCAAAAAACATTGCAAATAGTGCAAATCCAATTACAATTACATCTTTAAACTTGATTTGTTTCTCACCCATTTAAAGCACCCCCATTTGAATTTTACTACTTTTTTTACCTTCTACTACATTTTACTAAAAAATAAGTCCAATCTCTTCTTAAATGAAAACCTTTTGACGAGATTTTATTTAATTATACATTTTTGACTTAAACTTGTCAATTATGTTTCATAATTTATAAAATCTTCGCAATATTTAATACAACTTTCTTAATTAAATAAAATCAACCTGTATACTTTAAACATGACTGGTTTTTCATTTTTTTACTAAGTTTTCTTGACAAAATTAAAAATTCTAACTTTTTTGAATTTTCTAAATTTTACCATTTTTTGAATTATTCCTAATTTAAGTTGCTTTATGTAATACTGTATATCACCCTCCTTACTATTTTTATATAATCTTTTTAATTCAGTTTAAATTTTAAATATTTTGTGTTTATTATATAATTCTAAAAAAAAGCCGTCAATATGATTTTTAATTTTTTAAATTTTCAAAATTATGATATCTAAAAAATCGTTTTCCTTTTGTCACAACTCTTATTTACGTTAATTCTTGTAGGATTTTGTATTTATTTTGCTAAATTAACTCCTAATTTTATTGAATAACCGTTCTACACCTATAGATTTTTCACTTCTTTTTTATGCTTGAAATCGTTTTTTCTGAAAATTCCTTATTATGATTTACAATCTTACTTTTCTTCATCGTAATTATTTTCTAACTTCCAACTTACTTAAACTTTGCAGTTGCTAGTATCCACGTAAACATACTTATATTTCAAAATTAACTAAAAATTCTTAATATATACCTCTATAAAAACAATTTAGTGCTTTGCTCAATTCATTTATATATGTAAATGACTTAAATTTTATTTTATTA